>NZ_JBZEEN010000008.1:0-210233 GCF_058309975.1 Flavobacterium sp. ST-158
ATGATAATTAAAGCAATCGCAGCAATCCACTCGTAAGCGGCAACAGCAATTCCTAAGAAGAAACCTTCTCCACTCATTCCAATAAACTGCTCAGCTGAAATATTAGAAGCAATAAGTGAAGCTCCAATAGCCCACCATGTTAAGGTTCCTTCAGCTAAGAAATATGCCTTAGCATCGTGTTCGTTTTTTTCGCGCTTGCGATAAACAATGTACCCATAAATAGATACTATTAAAAAGTAGACAATGAATACTGCATAATCTGCAAATTCGAGACTTGAACTCATAAGTTAATAGATTTTAGTTGATTAATGAAAGTTTATTTAGATAAAAAAATATTCTCAATTAACTTTAAAATTTAATTCTATAATCTTTCATTTTCCAATTAAGAATAACAGTTATTAAAGATTTTAAAGCCTCCGAATTTCGCTAAAAATATCACTATAAAATCACACATTTGTTTTATTCTGGGAGATTTTTTACGAAAAACGAAATCCAAAAGTAAAATAAAAATACTTATTTACATCATTTTTTTAAATGTAAATTCAACATTTAAAACCAAGCACACACACAAACAACTAAAAAACAACACTTTAGAAACATTAAAAAACAATTATTTTTTTCATAAGGATCCATTAAACCTTTAAATCTTTCTTAAAACACACCAAAAAGATGGGGTTAAACCCAAAAAAAATTAAGTTAATAAAGCATTTGAACTTCTTTAAGACCATATTCTGTAATAACATCATTTTCTAAAAGAAGGATTAATTTTCCAGTTTTAGAAACACCTTTAATTATTCCCATAAATGGCTTTGATTCATTACAACTAAAAGGCATAGGAACGTCTTTTTTAAAAAGTAAGTCCATATAATTTATCCATAAAAGCGAGGAATTTGATTGTAATAATTTTAAATTAGATTTCAATTGTTCTACAATTAAATTTACTAGTTCTTCTTTATCAAAGCTAGAATTGGCAACAACTGCCATTGAAGAAGCCTTAGGCAGGTTATCAAAATTGGTCTGATTGACATTTAAACCTATCCCAATAATTGAAGCAATTGAACCATCACTTTTTAAACTATTTTCAATTAAAATGCCAGCAAGTTTAAAATTAGCTGACATAATGTCGTTAGGCCATTTAATACTTAAATTCTTAATCTTAAATTTTTCAAGTACTTCTACAACAGACAAGGCTGTTGCTATATTGAGCTGATAAATCCCATCTATACCTACTAACAAATCTTTTACAAAAACACTCATTATTAGATTCTTAGACTTTTCTGAACTCCATACTGCTCCCATTTGCCCACGTCCTTTTGTTTGATTCTCAGCAGTAACTACTGTAAAATTTTCCAGTTCTTGCGAAGTCGATAATCCTTTAAGAAAATCATTTGTAGAATCTATGGCATCGAGTTTGATTAATCTCATTAGCAATTATTTTTGTAACAAATTTTAATATTATGTTAAGGTTCGAAAATAATGACAAAAAATGGTAACTTTACAAACTTATTATAAAAATAATTCATGGCAAAAAAGACTGTAAATAATGATGCATTACTGGCAAACATTATCAAAGGAATAGAAGAAGTAAAAGGAAATGACATAGACATTCTCGATCTTAGAGAAATTGATAGCGCAGTTTGCGACTATTTTGTTATCTGCAACGGAAATTCAAATACTCAAGTTAACGCAATTGTTAACTCCATTCAAAAAATTGTTTCAAAAGAAATCAAAGACAAACCTTGGCATGTTGAAGGAACTGACAATGCCGAATGGGTACTTATGGACTATGTAAACATTGTAGTTCATGTTTTCCAAAAACAAATTAGAGAATATTATAATATCGAAAGTTTGTGGGGTGATGCAAAAATTACTACAATTGCAAACAAATATTAAAGAAAGATAAAAAATAATGGCAAAAGATAATAATCCAAACCCTAATAAATTTAGAATAAGTCCATGGTTAGTATACACTGCCATTTTGCTTATTTTCTTGTTTATAAGCTTTGTAACAGGTAGTTCAAGCTTGCAAGAACCTGCTCAATTAACTTCTTCTAAATTTAATGTTTACTTAGACAAAGGGCAAATTGAAAAAGTAATTGTTTACAACAAATCAGAAGCTGAAGTTTTTTTAAAACCTGAAGCATTAAAAGAAAAGGAACACCAAAGAGTTGCTAAAGATATATTTGACCGTCCCAACAAAGGACCTCAATATACTTTTGAAATTGGAAACGATCAGATTTTCCAAACTAAACTGGAGAATGCCGTTAAAGAAGGAAAGCTAAAAGACTTTAATTTTCTTGCAAAAAGCAATTGGTCAGACATCGTAATTAGTCTACTTCCTGTTATCATCATCATAGCGGTATGGATTTTTATTATGCGCAAAATGTCTGGTGGTGGCGCTGGTGGTGGTGGCCAAATTTTCAACATTGGAAAATCAAAAGCAAAACTTTTTGATGAAAAAAATGATGTAAAAACAACCTTTAAAGATGTTGCAGGACTAGAAGGTGCTAAAGAAGAGATACAAGAAATTGTAGAGTTTTTAAAAAATCCTGAAAAATACACCAATCTAGGAGGAAAAATCCCTAAAGGAGCACTCCTTGTAGGATCTCCAGGAACAGGAAAAACCTTGCTAGCAAAAGCGGTAGCTGGAGAAGCGCAAGTTCCATTTTTCTCATTATCGGGTTCTGATTTCGTAGAAATGTTTGTTGGTGTTGGTGCTTCAAGAGTACGTGACTTGTTCAAACAAGCCAAAGAAAAATCGCCTTCAATTATCTTTATTGATGAAATTGATGCAGTAGGTAGAGCTAGAGGAAAAAACAACATCTCGGGCGGAAACGACGAAAGAGAAAACACCCTAAATCAATTACTGACAGAAATGGACGGTTTTGGTTCCGATTCTAATGTAATTGTATTGGCAGCAACTAATAGAGCTGATGTTTTAGACAAAGCCCTAATGCGTGCCGGACGTTTTGACAGACAAATTTTTGTAGACTTGCCGGACATTCGCGAAAGAGCAGAAATTTTCAAAGTTCACTTAGCACCTATTAAAAAAGTTGAAGGTTTGGATTTAGATTTCCTTGCCAAACAAACTCCTGGTTTTTCTGGTGCAGACATCGCAAATGTTTGTAACGAAGCGGCTTTAATTGCTGCCCGAAACAACAAAACTGCGGTTGACAGACAAGATTTCCTTGATGCAGTTGATAGAATCATTGGTGGATTAGAAAAGAAAAACAAAATCATCACACCAGACGAAAAAAGAGCCATCGCTATTCACGAAGCAGGTCACGCTACTGTAAGCTGGATGTTAGAACACGCTGCTCCACTTATCAAAGTAACTATTGTTCCTCGTGGTCAAAGTTTGGGTGCCGCCTGGTATTTACCAGAAGAACGCCAAATTGTCCGTCCGGATCAAATGCTAGATGAAATGTGCGCTACAATGGGAGGAAGAGCTGCTGAAAAAGTAACTTTTAACCGCATTTCAACGGGTGCTTTGAGTGATTTAGAAAAAGTAACAAAACAAGCTCGTGCGATGGTTACCATCTACGGATTGAATGAAAAAATTGGAAATGTTACTTATTACGATTCATCAGGACAAAATGAATATAGTTTTTCTAAACCTTACTCAGAAGACACTGCAAAAATTATAGACACTGAAATATCGGCACTTATAGAAAGTCAATATCAAAGAGCTATTGAAATATTAGAAGAAAACAAAGACAAGTTAAATCAGCTTGCCAATATTCTTATTGAAAAGGAAGTGATTTTCAAAGACGATTTAGAAGCAATTTTTGGAAAAAGAAGCTTTGACAAAAACTTAGAAGAAACAGTCTCTTAATAAGGCTTTTAATATAAATTATTTAAAATCTTAATTCAAAACCGCGTTTTGAATTAAGATTTTTTTATCTTTGGACGGTTACAAACAATATATAAAGTACCCTACAAAATATGAGTCTTTTTAGAAAACTTTTTGGATCTAGTATTTCACCATCAGATGAGGAAAAAGAAAGTCAAAGCAACAACTTTTTTCCTGACAACAACATCTCTGTTGACGAACGATTTATCTACAATTTTAAAAAAAATGGAGGTAAGTTTTTATACTGTGAAAATGCACAAGAAGTAAAAGATCAATTTGAAAACATCCTAGAAGAAAACGATTGGTTTGAAAGTGAAGTATTGTGTTATGACACCAACCTATTTGGATTACTAGAGGAAAATAAACTTTTATACAACAGGCCATCAAGCCCTAAATTCTTATTATCAAGCTGTGAAAACTTAATTGCCGAAGAAGGTTCTATTTTATTTTCTTCTAAACAAATTAAGCAACACAAGCCAAATGAACTACCAACCAACATTGTAGTTTTAGCAACCACAAGTCAAATTTTAGCAATGAAAAGTGATGGGTTAAGTGCTATCAAAAAGAAATACGAAAGAGATTATCCTACCAATATTACCGCTATAAAATATTTTGAAAAAGCAAAAGAAGAAGACTTTACTCAGTATGGCAGTTCTGCTAAAAATCTTTATTTATTGCTTTTAGAAGATCTTTAAAATGAATGAAACTCTAAAAAGATCAATATCAGGCGCTATCTACATTCTATTATTGCTAGCTTCTATATTATTTTCTACCGAAAGTTTTTTTATACTCTTTGGTATATTTTTAATTATTGCTATCTACGAATTTTGCAACCTAACGCAAGTAAACAAAACACTTCCGTTAATTGCTGGTATTCTATTATATAGCAGCATCACCTTAATAAGTCATTACAACAAAATCACTACCGAAACAATCAATACGTATTTAGGTACTAATATCGAAATTACGGTCAACATTCAGCAGCTCAATATTATATTACTAGCCACAACCTTAGTCGTATCTGTAAAATGTATCCTTTTCCTTTTTTACGATAACATTCAAAAAATAAGTACTTCATCTAAATACCTTTACCTTTTTGGTTATATCATATTACCATTTATATTTATTACGAAAATATCATTTGGTATCAAAGATTACAACCCTAAAATCATTATTGGGTTATTCCTCTTAATTTGGACCAATGATACCTTTGCCTACATAGTTGGTAAATCAATTGGAAAACACAAATTATTAGAACGTATTTCACCAAAAAAAACCATTGAAGGCTTTATAGGAGGAATTCTATTTGCCATTGTTGCTGGTTATCTAATCTCTAAATTTTATATTAAACCTAATCCACAATTTAGCCAACAATCTATTTTAATATGGACTTCAATTGCAGCTATTGTTGGCGTTTTTGGAACTATAGGCGATTTAATAGAATCTAAATTTAAGCGCATTGCTGGTGTAAAAGACAGTGGAAACATCATGCCGGGACACGGAGGTGTACTAGATAGACTAGATAGTGTTATATTTGTAGCACCAATTATATTTTTATTTTATCAAATTTTAAATTATGTTTCATAAAGAAGGAACCAAGACCATTTTATTAGGTATTATTTTTACAGCTGTAGTACTACTAATTGCCGACAACTGTATTGATACAATCTGGCTTCAAAAAGGATTACAAATAGTTGCTTTTTTGATTTTAATTATCATTTTACAATTCTTTAGAAACCCAAAAAGAACGGTACTAATTGACGAAAACCAAATTCTTGCTCCCGTAGATGGAAAAGTAGTTGTTATTGAAGAAGTGTATGAAGGAGAATATTTTAAAGACAAACGTTTACAGATTTCTATCTTTATGTCACCTATTAATGTACATGTTACCCGATATGCGATGAGCGGAATTGTAAAATTCAGCAAATACCACCCTGGTAAATTCTTAGTGGCCTGGCACCCAAAAGCAAGTGAAGAAAACGAAAGAACGACTGTAGTAGTCGAAAACAAAACTTTTGGCGCAGTTTTATACCGTCAAATTGCCGGTGCCTTAGCACGCAGAATTGTAAATTATGCCGAAGAAGGAATGCAAGTTGTTCAAGGAACCGATGCTGGTTTTATTAAATTTGGCTCAAGAGTAGATTTATTTTTACCTTTAGGTACTCCAATAAATGTTGTTTTAAACCAAAAAGCAATTGGAGGGAAAACAATTATTGCAACAAAAAAATAATGACTGAAAAAGATTTAGAAACTAGGTTTAATGAAGCTGTAGAAAAAGCCTCAAAAATGACTCAGGCATCTTTACCACAAGATGTTCAGCTACGTCTTTATGCTTTTTATAAGCAAGCAACTATTGGCACTATGGAAATTAGACAAACTTCTAATTTTCACTTAAGAGATGCTTTTAAAACCAATGCTTGGATGCAAATTAGTCATCTAACTGCCGATGAAGCAAAAGAAAACTATATTGAAATCATCAATTCTCTCTAAAAATAGTACAATCATCATGAAAAAGTTTTTTTTTATACTTACAAACCTACTATTTTTTAGTTTTTTAATCTCTTGTAATAATAAAAAACTAACCGAAGTAGTTGAAGTTCCATTACCTACCGCACAAGAAAAAGTATCAATTGGATTTCCCGACGATGTCAAAGCAAACCCAGGATCTTTTTTATTAGATAAACTCCCTTATCCGTATGATGCATTAGCTCCTACTATTTCGCCATTAACATTACAGGTACACTATTCTAAACTTTATTTAGCTTATACTAATAATCTAAACAGAATACTAGCCGGAACAGAATACGAAAACATGTCTATTGAAAACATCTTAGCTAAACTAGATGTCAACGATACTGAGTTAAGAAACAATGCTGGCGGTTTTTACAACCACTCACTTTATTGGAAATCCATGGCTCCAGATGCTGGTGGAACTCCAAAAGACACTATTGCTTCGGTTATCAATAGAGATTTTGGTTCTTTTGACGATTTTAAAACCGCTTTTAAAGGAGAAGCTATCAAACAATTTGGCTCTTCTTGGGTCTGGTTAATTGTCGATAAAGCTGGAAAACTAAAAATTACCTCTTCTCAAAACCAAGACAATCCATTGATGCGCAATGCAGCTATACCAGGTACTCCTATTTTAGCCTTAGATTTATGGGAGCACGCCTATTATCTAGGACACCAAAACAATAGAAATGGTTATATTGAATCTTTCTTCCATGTAATTAATTGGGATAAAGTAAACGAGAATTACCTCAATTCCTTTATAAAGAAATACTAATTTTCTATTTCAGAAAAACATTCAAAAGCCGATGTATCTTTTTTTAGTTATACATCGGCTTTTTTATTAAATACTAAATCAAGAAAATCTCAGTTTTCAAAATCATAAATAAATAGTAATATTTATTGGGTTTGTTTCCTTTTTTATAAATTTGACAAAAATATACACCCTTGAATAAATCACTATATTTCATCTGTTTTGGTTTGTTTTTACTTCTTTCAATAAAAGTAAACGCACAAACACCTAAAAAAATAATTATTGAACATTCTGATTTCGCCGATGTAAATCAGGCCGAAATGCCAGATGCTTTTTTATTAACCGGAAATGTAGTGGTAAATCATGATGGTGTGGTACTAACTTGCAACAAAGCTTATTATTTTCAGAAAGAAAACTACATCAAGGCCTTTGGTAACGTCCAATTGGTTCAAGGAGACACCTTATATTTGAATAGTAAGTATGCCGAATATAATGGTAATGTAAAAAAAGCATTCGCAACCGGTGATGCAGTTTTAAGTTCTCCTGAATCTACTTTAAAGACCGATACTATAAATTTTGACCGAAATACTCAAGAGGCATTTTATAACACTAAAGGAATAATTACAAATAATGAAAATACTTTAGAAAGCAACTCCGGTAAATATTATGTGGCTCAAAAGAAATTCCAATTTCTAAGTGCGGTTACTATCACTAATCCAAAATATGTTATCAAATCCAATCATTTGGATTATTACAGCAATTCGGGGCATTCTTATTTGTTTGGTCCTTCAACAATAACTAGTAAAAATAATTACATCTATACCGAAAAAGGATTTTATGACACCAAGAAAAATTTGGCACATTTTCTTCGAAAATCCTACATCAAATATGATGACCGTCTAATTGAAGGTGATAGCTTGTATTATGACAGAAACAAAGAATTTGCTTCGGCTACGCGAAATGTAAAAATTACAGACACTATCAACAAAGGCATTGTAAAAGGACATTATGCCGAAATTTTCCAGCAAAAAGATTCCATGTTTGTGACTAAAAGGGCAGTTGCCATCAACCTTGTAGAAAATGATTCGGTATACATTCATGGAAAAAAACTGATGATTACCGGAAAAGAAGGTGACCGAATTATTCGTGCTTTCAACAATGTACGATTTTATAAAACTGACATGAGCGGAAAATGTGATTCCATCCATTCCAGTACTAAAACTGCACTCACTAAACTCATTGGAAACCCTATTCTTTGGAATGGCGAAAGTCAAATAACAGGAGACCTCATGCATCTTATTGGCGATAGCAAAACACAAAAACTAGATTCTCTCAAGGTACTCAACAATACCTTTATTATTTCCAAAGACACCTTAGGAACAGGCTACAACCAGATAAAAGGGATGAATCTATATGGTAAATTCAAAGAAGGAAAATTACACGATGTAGATATTGTAAAAAACACTGAAGTGATTTATTATATGCGCAATGACGACAAAGAACTCATTGGTATCAATAAAAATGTAAGCAGTAAAATCAATATTCTTTTTGATAAAAATACTATAGAAACCATTACTTTTTTCCAACAAGTTGATGGCGATATTTTCCCCGAAGACGAACTCGATGAGCACGATAGAAAATTCAGAGGCTTTAAATGGCGTGGTGATGAAAGAATAAAATCCAAAGACGACATCTTTACCGAAGAAGAAAATGAATACAATGACAAGATGATTGAAGAAGCTAAAAAAGAAGATGCCAAGGAAAATGTTCCAATGAAAATTAGAAAAGAAACCTTAGATTACGACAAAAAGAAGAAAAAGAAGTAATCAATGTTCTTTTTATAGTAGGCAGTATTCAGTACGTATTAATAACTAAAAAAACTCCGTGACTTTGCGAATATCTTTGCGAACTTTGCGGTAAAAAAAAACGTGAATAACGATTTTATAAAATACCAAGCACAAACCTCACCCTATCCATTAGGAATGGAAGTTTCACATGCCATAGGTTCTTATATCTACGACACCAATAATAAAAAATATTTAGATTTTGTTGCGGGAGTTTCGGCCTGTACTTTAGGACACCAACACCCAAGAGTCAATCAGGCCATAAAAGACCAATTAGACAAATATTCGCACGTAATGGTCTATGGAGAATATTCGCAAAGCCCAGCCGTAGAATATTGTAAACTGATGGCTTCCCTTCTACCCGCTCCCTTAGACAAGACCTATTTAGTCAATTCGGGTACCGAAGCAATTGAAGGATCTTTAAAACTAGCGCGAAGAGTTACTGGCAGAAGCCAATGGATTTCTTGCCTTAATGCCTACCACGGAAACACCATGGGCTCCATGAGTGTTATGGGATTTGAGGAACGCAAACAAGCCTTTCGACCATTAATTCCAGATGTAGATTTTATCACATTCAATAACGAAGCCGATTTAGAAAAAATAACAACCAAAACTGCTGGTGTTTTACTCGAAACCATACAAGGAGGAGCTGGTTTTATAGAACCACATAACGATTTCCTGAAAAAAGTTCGTGCCCGATGTACAGAAGTGGGTGCCATGATGATACTTGACGAAATACAGCCTGGTTTTGGTCGAACAGGAAAACTTTTTGGTTTTCAAAATTATGATATTGTCCCTGATATTGTTGCCATGGGAAAAGGAATGGGTGGCGGAATGCCTGTAGGTGCTTTCACAGCATCATCGGCTATGATGGATTTATTGACTGAAAATCCAAAATTAGGGCATATCACCACATTTGGCGGACATCCTGTCATAGCGGCAGCCTGTTTAGCCACTTTGAAAGAATTAACCGAAACTAACCTCATGCAGGAAGCTTTAGAAAAAGAAAAGCTTTTCAGATCACTTTTGGTACACCCTTTGATACAAGAAGTTAGAGGAAAAGGATTAATGCTTGCTGCAATGACCGCAGATGCTGAAATCACGAATGAAGTGATATTAAAATGTCAAGACAAAGGACTTATTTTATTCTGGCTCCTCTTTGAAGGATGCGCCATCAGAATCACACCTCCTTTAACCATTTCTAAAGAAGAAATACGTGAAGGATGCGCTATAATACTAGAAGTAATGGACGAAGTTATGGCTTCAACTAAAAAATAAACTCAACACTTCAATTGACCAAGTCACTTTTGTTAATTAAATTGTTCACAATAATTCATTTTTTTCTTCAAAAATAACACTAAGGATGCCTAACTTTAAGCTAGGCCAAATTCTAAAAACAGAAAGTATGCAACTAAGCAACGAAGAAGAAGATTATAACTTATCTCTATCCAAATTTGAGTCCATGTTAAAAACCAACAAAGTACTCTTTTTTGACTCTGAAGAGTTTGAAGAAATTATACTTCATTATTTAGATACAGGTAAGGCCGCTTTAGCTAAAAAAGCGCTTAAATTAGCATTAGACCAACACCCTAAGTCTACAGGCTTAAAACTCGTTCAAGTTGAAATGCTAGTTTATGATGACAAATTGGATATAGCTGAGAAATTACTCAACGAGCTATATGCCATTGAACCGAACAATGAAGAAATTTATATTCAAAAGGCTAACATCTACTCTAAAAGAGACCAACATGAAAAAGCCGTTGAATTACTAAAAATTGCTTTACAATACACCGATGATTATGCCGATGTGTATAATTTAATTGGGATGGAATACCTTTTCATGGACAATCTAGAAGCTGCTAAAGAGAGTTTTATCAAATGCTTGGAAGAAGATATCGAAGATCAATCCGCCTTGTACAATGTGGTTTATTGCTTTGAATTTTTAGATCAAAATGAAGAAGCTATTAGCTATTTAGACAACTATATTGATAAAAATCCCTATAGCGAAATTGCTTGGCACCAAAAAGGAAGACTGCATTACGGACTTAAAGATTATGAAAAAGCCATTCGTGCCTTTGACTATGCCACACTTATTGATGACGAATTTCTTGGTGCTTTTATGGAAAAAGCTAAAGCCCTGGAGCGTTTAGAAAAGTATGATGAAGCCATTGAAAGCTATAACAGAACCATCGAATTAGACGATGCTACTTCGTATGCTTTGCTTCGAATAGGAAAATGCCATGAAAAATTAGGCAATAAAGTACTTGCGCTGAAATTTTACAATGAAACCGTTCATGAAGATCCTCTTTTAGACAAAGGATGGATTGCTATAACGGATTTCTACTTGCGTGAAAAAAACTTTCAAAAAGCTTTATTTTACGTAAACAAAGCTTTAGCTATAGACAATCAAAATCGTTTGTACTGGAAAAGATATGCTTCTATCAACAAACAAATGAACTTTTTTGAAGAAGCTGAATTTGGTTATAGAAAAGCCGTAGAATTTGGTGATACCGAATTAGATACTTGGTTATTCTGGGTGGATATTTTACAATTTTTAGGCGAATTTGAAAGTGCTATTCACACCTTATTACAAGCTGCGGATTATTTCCCAGAAGAAAACGAAATTGAATACCGTTTAGCAGGTCTTTATTTTATGATTCAAGACAATAGAAAAGCGAAATTCCATTTGAGCAATGCACTCCGATTGAATTTTGACAATTACATCTTGATCGAAGACTTATTCCCTGTAGTTTGGACAAAAAAAATGGTACAAAATTATATCGAAAAACACAAAAAATAATAATGACCCAAAATTCAAGAAAGCGCTTCGGGCTACTGGGGCGCAATATCAGTTATTCTTTCTCTAAAGGACATTTTACAACTAAATTTGAAAAAGAACAATACCAAGGTTATACCTATGAAAATTTTGATATTCAGGAAATCAGTTTATTTCCTGAAATCATTAAAAATACCGAGCATTTAAAAGGCTTAAATGTTACTATCCCATACAAAGAAGATGTCATTCCGTTTTTGGATAAGTTATCTAAAAAAGCAACTAAAATTGGAGCAGTAAACACCATTAAAATAACAAAAAAGGGAAAACTCAAAGGCTACAATACGGACTATTTTGGTTTTTTAAAATCCTTAAAACCCTTATTGCAACCGCATCACAAAAAAGCGTTGATTTTAGGTACTGGTGGTGCATCTAAAGGTGTTGCCTTTGCATTAGAGGAACTGGGAATTGAGTATGCTTTTGTTTCCAGAAAAGCATCTGAAAAAGCTATTGATTATAGTCAACTGGATTCTGCCACTTTTCAGGAATACCAGATTGTAATCAACTCAACACCTATTGGAACAAGCCCAAATATTGAAGCTTGTCCTGAGATTCCTTATGAATTCTTTACAGAGCAACATATTGCTTATGATTTGATTTATAATCCAGCAGAAACGCAATTTTTGAAAAATGCTGCAGCACGTGGAGCTCAAACAAAAAACGGATTGGACATGCTTATTTTTCAGGCCGAAAAAGCTTGGGAAATTTGGAATAAATAATCTTCAAGATGAACTTCCTCAGCTCTCATTTAATATATCAACAAAGAAAAACAGTAGAGCAAAAATTTATATAATCATTATTCAAGGGGAGACTTTCTAGTCGCCCCTTGACTTTTTAAAAACAAAAAAATGTATTTAACAAAACGTATCTTCCTACCTATTTGCCTATTATTAATGACTACTTCTACTATTTTTGGGCAAGTTATTCTCCCTAAAATTTTAGGAAACAATATGGTCATACAACAGCAAAAGAAAGTTCCTATTTGGGGAACAGCTGCTGCAGGCGAGAAAATATCAGTAAATTTTGCAAATCAAACTAAAAATACGGTAGCAGATAAATCAGGAAACTGGATGGTAAAACTAAATCCGATGAAAGCCTCATTTGAACCAAGAGAAATGACTATTAAAGGAGCAAATACCATTATCCTTAAAAACATATTAGTGGGTGAAGTTTGGCTTTGTTCCGGACAATCAAACATGGAATATGCCATGCGAAAATACAGCGACTATCAAACTAAAACCAAAGGTTATCACCCACCAGAAGACGATTTAAATAACGCTAACAATACAAACATTCGCATTTTTCTAGACCGAAGAAAATACATGGATCCAAGTCCTGAACATTTGGGATGGGATAACGCCATGGGACGTTCTTTAGTTGATTTTTCGGCTGTTGGTTATTATTTTGCAAAAGATTTATATGCCAAGTTGCATGTGCCAATAGGAATGATTTCGGCAGCAGTACCAGGAAGTCGCATTGAACCTTGGATTCAAGCTTCAAAAATGGAAATAGAACCCAAACTAAAAAATGGTCAAATTCTAGACAAACTCAGCAATAATGATGGTGGTTCAGGAAAATTTTATGACACTATGATAGCACCACTCATTCCTTACAGCATAAAAGGAATCTTGTGGTATCAGGGAGAATCTAATTGTTTCCTAGGCGAAAACATCCGTTATGCCTACAAACTAAAAACTTTAATACAAAGCTGGCGTACCGACTGGAAAGATAAAAAACTACCTTTTTATTTTGTTCAAATAGCTCCTTACAATTATTCGGCTTCTAAAGACAAACCTCTTACTACAGAAAGCCTTCCTGAGTTTTGGGAAGCTCAGGCTTTAAATTTAAAGCTAAAAAATACCGAATTAACTACCATTACTGATTTAACTGACACTATAACCGAATTACATCCAGGATATAAATGGGAAGTAGGCCGTAGATTGAGTTTAATGGCTGCCAACAAAGCTTATGGAATGCAAAATGTGGTTTATTCTGGACCCCGATTCCAAAAAATGAAACTACTAAACAACAGTATCGAAATCTCTTTTACCAACACAGGAAGTGGTATAGCAAGTAGCGATGGCAAACCATTAACTGGATTTACTATTGCTGGGGCTGATAAAAAATTTGTTGCTGCAAAAGCAGCTCAACAAGCTGATAAAATAATTGTTTCAACTCCTGAAGTACAACATCCTTATTACGTCCGTTTCAATTGGAATGAAGCTGCTCAATCCAATTTCATCAATAAAGAAGGACTTCCAGCAGTTCCGTTTAGAAGTGACAACCCTTGGGAAAAACTTTTCTAAGAACATTATACCAATTTAAAAATCCCATTTTAGACTAGCTTCAAAAATGGGATTTTTTTTATTAAAAGACTTTTCGAAATCTAAGCTGAATTAATATCCATACCATCTAAAGAAAAAATCCATTATATTTACTATTAGCCTAACCAATAAATAAGTACGCTCTCCTTCTCTATTTTTCATCTAAAAAGAAATACGGATTATGAAAAAAAAATATTTTTACTACCTGACGCTATTCCTTTCTATAATACTACATGCTCAAGAAAAAACGTCCTACCAATCCTTAGATTCTAAAAACCCAATTGAATTTAAAGGAAAAACGATTATATACAAAGGAAAAACGATTCCATTAGGTCCAAAATCTTTTTTTATAGACCGTCAAATAAGCGATGCTCAGCTTAGCAAATATCCTTTTGTGTATAATTCGATAAACGAAGCCGCAAAGCATCTTACTGATGGAACCGAAAGCGAACCAATGACCTTGTACATCGCTCCTAATGTGTATTGGATTGACAATCCTGATGACCCAGAAATTCTAAAACCCAAAGGCAACAGCAGTGTTCCTTACGGCTTGGTTATAAAATGTGAATGGCTAAAATTCTTTGGTCTTACAGAAAATCCTAAAAATGTAGTTTTGGCATCAAATCGAGGACAAACAATTGGTGCTATAGGTAATTTTACCATGTTTAAATTCTCAGGACAAGGTACAAGTTCAGAGAATATTACTTTTGGTAACTATTGCAATGTAGACTTAGACTTTCCTTTAAAACCTGAATTAAACCGAAACAAACGTGCTTCGGCAATTGTTCAAGCACAGCTAATTCATTGTGACGGAGATAAAATCATAGCTCGCAATACCCGATTTATCAGTCGGCTTAACCTTTGTCCATTTGTGGGAGGCAAAAGAGTTCTTTTTGACAATTGTCATTTTGAATCTACCGACGATGCATTGTGTGGAACGGCAGTTTATCTGAACTGTAGTTTGGATTTTTATAGCTCAAAACCATTTTATTGGACCCGAGGTACTGGAGCAATTTTCTTAAATTGCGACATCCAATCCTTTACTTCTGGCAATCAATTTTTCACCAAAGCCAATGGACAAATTGCTGTAATTGATACACGTTTATCTGCAAAAAACGATATTTACTTAGGATGGAATGATAATATTCCAATGGAAACACGCAATTATCAATTCCAAGTAAGCCTCAACAAGCAAGCTGTTTTAATTGAAAAAAACAATCCAGCTTCTACGGTCGACATGAGCAATTTAGCTGTACTTGACGGCTATCGTTTTATTTACAACGGAAAAACCATTTACAACACTTACAATCTTTTATCAGGGGATGACAACTGGGATCCAATGCAAATAAAAAATACTGTACTAGCTGCAGAAAAAGAAAATCAAAAAAAATATACGCAAATACCCACACAACTTTCAATTAGTCCTTCGCAAATTTCAATAGAAACCAATAAAGAAAAAGCTATTTTAAGAACCACTGTCAATCGTTTTGGTAATTATGAATTAAAAGGAGAGAAAATCATTTGGTCAGTAGACTCTAACAACAAAGACATTGTAACTTTAAATACAAACGAAGACAGCAGCCAATGCGAAGTAATCCCTAATAATTCCAATGACGAAATAAAAACAGTAGTTATCACTGCTAAAACAACTTCTGGCTTAGAAGCTGCATCGGTTATTTATGTAGCTCCTCCAAAATTAGAAAGCCCTCAATTTTCTCAAAAACCACAACTTTCAAAAATAAATAATGGGCAAATTCTATTAAATTACCAAATTGAGAGTTCTTTTAAAGATGAATCGCAAATAAGCTGGTTTAGATGCACTGATGGTAAAGGAAACAATCCGATAGCAATTTCAGTATCTAGAAATAACATTCCGCTTGTTAACTATCCTCTTTTAATGGGAGATCTCAATTATTACATTATGGCTTCGGTTGCACCCAAACACATTCGCAGTGACGCAGGAAAAGCATTTACGGTGATTACTCCAAAACCGATTTCAAGCAAAGACATTACTGCTCCAAAAAATTCACTTTCCACCAATTTTAAAAATACGGCAACTAAAAACCAAACGAAAATTATTCCTGGGTTTTGGACATTTGCTCCATTCGGACCAGATACAAATAATACTTTTAATGAAAAAGATGCTTGGTATTACGGAGAAGGTGTAGATGGTGCTGCCAATCAAGTAGGACTTTTGCAAACTGGACGTAGTGCAACACTACTTTATACACCAATTAAAGCCAACTATTCCAACATGAAACTCAATCTTAGTCTGACTCCTTTTAAGAGCGCAGGACAAGGATTTAGTGTTGCTCATATGTACATGGACGTACTTATAAAATATGATCCTGAAACTAAAAATGGATATGCACTTCGATTAATTAGAACTACTAAACATCACGATGCTATAGATTGTATTGTATTAGAATATAAAAATGGAATTCCAACTGAAATCAGTGATGCTGTTACTACAACCGCGTTTAATGGCCAATGTGTAGTTAATATTGAGGTAAACCAAAATCAATTAACAGCAAAAGTGACCAATACTGATTCAAAAACAAAAAAGGCTACTCAAGAAGGAGTTTATCCAGAAGCTTTACTAAAAGCAAGGATTCAACCAACAAATTACGGAGGATTCGGAATACTTTATAACGGAGGTTCACCAACAATGATTCATGAAATAAATGCTGAGTGGAACTAAATTTCCATCAAAATTACACATACAAAAAAAGCCTCTTCTTTCGAAGAGGCTTTTGCATTTTGGGTGGATGACCGGGTTCGAACCGGCGACCCTCGGCACCACAAACCGATGCTCTAACCAGCTGAGCTACAACCACCATTTGCTTTGCGGTTGCAAATATACAACGTTTATTCACTTCTGCAAACTATTTTTTCAAAAAAAATCAAGAAATTTACAACAAATCACCTAAGCTATTGACAGCCAAATGTCTTTCTACCGTAAAACCTTCAGCATAATCTACTCCAACTAATCGTCCTAAGTCTCTAGAGCGGTAATTTAGGCTCTCAAAGAAGTTTTTTGAAGTAATTGGCGACTCAGGTTCTGTAGAATTTGGATCATAAAATTGAGAACGATAAGCTAAAATAGACTCGATTTTCTTTTCGGTAAAACCAGTTATGTCTACCACAAAATCTGGTTCTATATTTTTCCACTGAATATAATGATACACTACTTTAGGACGCCAAGCCTTTTGTTGCTCCCCTCCTATTTCTGTTTCTATTTTCATCAAACCGGATAAAAAACAAGCATCGGAAACTAACTTGCTTCCTTTGCCATGATCGATATGACGGTCGTCTATAGCATTGCACAAAACAATTTCGGGCTGGTATTTGCGAATCATTTTGATGATTTCCAGTTGGTGTTTTTCGTCATTAACAAAAAAACCATCTCGCATTTCTAAATTCTCTCGAACGGAAACACCTAAAATTCTAGCCGCAGCATTTGCTTCCTGGTCTCTAATTTCTGCCGAACCACGGGTTCCTAATTCCCCTCGGGTTAAATCGATAATCCCTACTTTTTTTCCTAAAGAAATCTCTTTTAAAATAGTTCCCGAACAACCCAATTCAACATCATCAGGATGCGCTCCAAACGCTAATATATCTAATTTCATTCTTATTTATTTTTCCTCCCCAATCATCTTTCCAAAAGGACTAGACTGTATGGAGTTTTTTTTTATGTTGTTTTTTATTCTAATTTTCGCAACTGAACACTGAAAACTGACCACTGCTCACTGTTTTTTTTTTTAAAGAACGCTTTTAATAGTCATAGATTTATTCACACTTTCATTCCATTCTTTTTCAGGAATACTTTCCTTGGTAATTCCGCAACCCATATACAAATGGGCTTGTTTTTCTTTTATTTGCATGCAGCGTAAATTAACATACAAATCGGATTTTTGTTTCTTCTCAGCAAAATCTTTTTTATTCAATTCACCTAAAAAACCAGTGTAATATTCTCTATCATAACCTTCGTTTTCCAAAATAAATTGTTTAGAAACTTCTTTTGGCAAACCACAAACAGCTGGTGTAGGATGCAAAACCGATACTACCTGATTTAATTTAGAAGTCTTATTAATAATCCCTTCAATATCTGTTTTAATATGCAACACATTTCCAGCTTGAACTGTGTACGGACTAGAAATAGCAACTTCGGAAGTAAGTCCTTTTAAGTTTTCCAATATAAAATCAGTAACAAATTGTTGTTCTTCAATTTCTTTTAATTCCCAAATTACATCGGTTTTTCCTTCAAAATTTTGTGTTCCAGCCAAAGCCATCGTACAAAATTTTTTTCTGCTTGCTTTCAACAAACGCTCTGGCGTAGCTCCCATCCACAAACCTATTTTTGGATGGTACCAACAATAACAGAAAACCGTTGGAAAACGCTGAATTAATCGGGTAAAAACAGTAACTAAATCAAAATTAGGCACCTCTAATATTTCTTTTCTAGACAAAACTACCTTATTAAAAACTCCTGCTTTAATCTCTTGTATCGCTTTTTGAATTAACGTCTCAAAACGCTTTTTATCCTCAGGATTTTCAGCTCCATTAGAAATAGGAGATTGATTTTCTTCAAAAGTATCGATTTCTGACTCCCAAATTACCGATTGATTTTTTGGAATCAAAATCATCTGATTGCCATCAAAAGGAGCAAAAACAAAACCGGTTTCGTCCAATGTTTCGGCAAAATACAAATGATCATTTTTTTGAAAAAAACCTCTCACTTCAGCTTTATACGGTTTACTGTAGATAACAAAAGGTAATTTTTGAGCTTCTTGTTGCTTTACTTTTATAAAAAAATCAATCATACATTATTGTATTAAAGGTTTGTTTATCCTACTAAATCTAGTTTGTTTTTTTCCTTTTTGGCAAAACCATATTAGTCAATTTGCAAAGCGAAATCAAATTATCTCTTTCGTCCACAATGCGAATTTCCCACAAATGAATACTTGCCCCCTGATGGATAATTCTGGCCGTTGCAGTAACCATTCCTTCACGCTTGGCTTTTAAATGATTGGCTGAAATTTCTATCCCACGAACTTCGCTAACTTCGGGATTGATGAATATAAATGAAGCGGCACTACCAACACTTTCGGCCAAAGCAACCGAAGCACCTCCGTGTAACAAACCCATTGGCTGATGTACACTTGGATTCACTGGCATTGTAGCGGTCAAAAAACCTACTCCGGCATCCACATATTCAATATTTAAGGTTTCCATCAAGGTATTTTTAGAAATACGATTACAGTATTCCAATATCTTTTCTTTATCGAATGTCATGAATTTTATTTTAATCGATTGTAAAAATAAAGAAAAGAAAAGAGACTCCACTCGAAATCCGAAGCATATTCTGCAATGCATTTTAAAATTAACGCTCCACCAATAAGATTTTTTCTATTTTTACAAAAAAACCAAAACCAATGCGTTCCTTTTCGCTACTTTCTATCCTTGCAATTTTAATCGCTCTCAGTTCCTGCCGTTCTGATTTTTCTACTGTACCCAGTGATGGAAAATTGGCTTTTTCGAGAGATACTGTTTTTTTAGACACTGTTTTCTCTACAATTAGTTCGAGTACCTATTTGCTAAAAGTGTACAATCATAGTAAAAAAGATATTAGCATTCCAACGATTAAATTTGGCAAAGGTTTAAATTCTAAATACCGCATGACTGTTGACGGTATGCAGGGCGAAAACAATAGGATTTTTAACAATGTAACACTGTTAGCCAAAGACAGTCTTTATGTTTTTATCGAAACTACTCCTTCCATTGCTGATGCTAATTCAGATGATTTTTTATATACCGACAACATCGAATTTGACAGCGGAAGTAATTTGCAAAAAGTTGCCTTATTGACTTTGGTCAAAGATGCTATTTTTCTCTACCCAAAACGTTTGTCTGATGATAAAACTGAAACCGTAACTTTTGACAATACCGAATTAAGTGGTTTTTATTTAGACGAAAACGACGCTACAAACGGCAACGAACTGCATTTTACCAATCAAAAATCCTATGTAATTTACGGCTATGCCAGTGTTCCAGAAGGTAAAAAAGTAATTTTTGATGCGGGTGCTCGGGTTTATTTCCATGCTAATTCGGGATTAATTGTTCCACAATCGGCAACTTTAGAATGCAACGGAAGTATTTCAACCACTACTAAACAAGAAAATGAAATTGTTTTTGAAGGCGATCGTCAGGAATCTGTTTACGCTAATGTTCCCGGACAATGGGCTGCCATTTGGCTTCGTGAAGGCAGCACAGCACACAAAATCAATCATCTTACTATCAAAAACGCAACCATTGGATTACGAATCGACAACCAAGACAACACCACAGTTTCGATAAAAAACAGCCAAATTTACAATTCATCTAACTATGGAATTCTAGCTCAAAACGCAAAGATAGAAGGCGAAAACATTGTAATAAACACTGCTGGAAATGCAGCTCTGGCTTGTACTTATGGCGGAAATTACCTATTTACCCATTGTACATTTAACAACAACTGGAACAGTCCAAATCAAATGGCTGTAGCCATAAACAACTACAAAACAGGCGCCAATCCAGTAAGCAAAAACTTAAGTCAAGCCACTTTTAACAATTGTATTATTTATGGTGCGTATTCTAACGAATTGAATTTAGACAAAAATGATGCAACTACTTTCAACTACCAATTCAACAATTGCCTATTAAAAGCGGAAGCAGACAGTTCGAATCCGTTATACAATTTCAATAATAACACTAATTACAACAACATTATTCTCAATCAAAATCCAAGTTTCTTTGCAATCGACAAAAACAAATTAAACATTGACAATACTTCTGCCGCTTTCGCAAAAGGAAATTCGGCTTACTTAATTCCGCTAGACATTAACGGAAAAACCAGAACTTCCCCTCCAGATTTAGGTGCTTATCAGAATATGGCATTTCCTAAAGAAAATTGAATATTGTTTTTTTAACCACAAAGGGCACTAAGTCTTCGCAAAGAACACTAAGTTTCTTATAATCTGTAATAATCTGTGAAAATCTGTGGCTAAAAATAACTACAAAGAGAAAAAAGCTTTCGCCAAAAGCACTATTTAGCCCTTAGTAATTAGTTTTTAAACTGCATTCTGAAATCTATTTTTCTGCCTTCTAAATTCTAAAATCTACTTTCTAAACACTGAATATTGAACACTGATTTTAACTGTTTTAAAAAGTCTTTTTTACACTTGTCCGTACTGTTTTTTTAAACTAAATTTGCACCGTAATTTATCAAATACAAAACAATGATTCATTTCTTTGAAAACCCAAGCAACGCAATTTTTGCCGTACAAACACAAGGCGAAATTTCGGCTCAAGATATTTCTAAACTGAACTGGCTTTTTGCCAATGCAACTAAGATAGAGAAATCCGTATTGACGGATTTTTTTGTTGGGCCTCGTGCCACTATGATTACGCCTTGGAGTACCAATGCCGTTGAAATCACTCAAAACATGGGGATTTCAGGAATCATTCGTATCGAAGAATTTTACAAAGCATCCGAAGACTTCACTGATTTCGACCCAATGCTTTCGCAAAAATATACCGAATTGAATCAGGATATTTTTACCATCCATATTCAACCGGAAGCTATTTTGGATATTGAAGATATCGACGCTTACAACAAACAGGAAGGTTTGGCTTTAAGCATTGAAGAAGTCGAATACTTGGATAATTTAGCTAGCAAATTAGGCAGAAAACTAACGGATTCTGAAATTTTTGCTTTCTCACAAGCCAATTCTGAGCACTGTCGTCATAAAATTTTCAACGGAACTTTTGTAATTGACGGTGAAGAAAAAGAAACTTCTCTTTTTAAATTAATCAAAAAAACATCTCAGGAAAATCCTAACGATATTGTTTCGGCTTACAAAGACAATGTAGCTTTTGTAAAAGGGCCAAGAGTAGAACAATTTGCTCCAAAAACAGCTGACAAAGCTGATTTTTATGAAGTAAAAGAATTTGATTCGGTTATTTCATTAAAAGCCGAAACACACAACTTCCCTACTACTGTAGAACCTTTCAACGGTGCTGCAACAGGTTCAGGAGGAGAAATTCGAGACCGTTTAGCCGGAGGACAAGGTTCATTGCCATTAGCAGGAACTGCTGTTTATATGACTTCTTACTCTCGTTTAGCTGAGGATAGAAATTGGGAAAACGGAGTTGCTGAAAGAAAATGGTTGTACCAAACGCCAATGGATATTTTAATCAAAGCGTCTAATGGAGCTTCTGATTTTGGAAATAAATTTGGACAACCTTTAATTACAGGTTCCCTTTTAACTTTCGAACATCAGGAAAATGAGCGCAAGTTAGGTTACGATAAAGTAATCATGCAAGCGGGGGGAATTGGTTTTGGAAAATTAGACCAGGCTATCAAACACAAACCGCAAGAAGGCGATAAAATTGTTATCCTTGGTGGAGAAAATTATAGAATTGGGATGGGTGGTGCTGCGGTTTCTTCGGCAGATACAGGAGCTTTTGGTTCAGGAATTGAGTTAAACGCTATTCAACGTTCCAATCCAGAAATGCAAAAACGTGCTGCTAACGCCATTCGTGGATTAGTAGAAAGCGATAATAATCCAATTGTATCGATTCACGATCACGGAGCTGGTGGACACTTAAACTGTCTTTCAGAATTGGTAGAAGAAACTGGAGGTTTAATTGATTTAGACAAATTACCTGTGGGTGACCCTACTCTTTCGGCTAAAGAAATTATCGGAAACGAGTCGCAAGAAAGAATGGGATTGGTTATTGGTCAAAAAGACATTGATACTTTACAACGAATTGCCGACAGAGAGCGTTCGCCAATGTACCAAGTAGGAGATGTAACCGGCGATCATCGTTTTACTTTTGAATCCAAAACTACTGGCGAAAAACCAATGGATTATGCTTTGGAAGATTTCTTCGGAAGTTCGCCAAAAACAGTTATGACCGATAAAACGGTTGATTATAACTATGCTGAATTAGAATATTCTAAAGATAAAATTGCTACATACCTAGAAGCAGTATTGCAATTAGAAGCAGTGGCTTCTAAAGACTGGTTGACTAATAAAGTAGACCGTTGTGTGGGTGGTAAAGTGGCCAAACAACAAACAGCTGGACCATTACAATTACCATTGAACAACTGCGGTGTTGTAGCTTTAGATTTTAATGGAAAAGAAGGAATTGCGACTTCTATAGGACATGCTCCTATCTCGGCTTTAATTGATCCGGTTGCTGGTAGCCGCAACGCTATTGCCGAATCTTTATCGAATATTATTTGGGCACCAATTAAAGACGGATTGAAAGGAATTTCACTTTCTGCCAACTGGATGTGGGCTTGTAAAAACGAAGGAGAAGACGCTCGTTTGTATGCTGCTGTAGAAGGTTGTTCGGACTTTGCTATCGAATTAGGAATCAACATTCCAACAGGAAAAGATTCGCTTTCGATGAAACAAAAATATCCTAATGACGAAGTAATTGCACCGGGAACGGTTATAATTTCAGCAGGTGGAAACTGTACAGATATTAGAAAAGTGGTTGAACCTGTTTTACGCAAAGATGCCGGTTCTATTTATTATATCAATTTATCTCAAGACGAGTACAAATTAGGAGGTTCTTCGTTTGCACAAATCTTGAATACTATTGGAACGGAAACACCTACTATTAAAGACGCTGCTTTCTTTAAAAAAGCATTCAACACTATTCAGGAATTAATTTTGGATAATCAAATTGTAGCAGGTCACGATATTGGAAGTGGTGGTTTAATTACTACTTTATTAGAAATGTGTTTTGCTGATGTGAATTTGGGAGCAAAAATTGATTTCTCAGTTTTTGAAGAAAAAGACATTATCAAATATTTATTTGCTGAAAACATCGGAATTGTATTCCAAGCAAAAGAAGATGCGGCCTTAGAAAGCAAATTGAACACTAACGGAGTTTCATTCTACAAATTAGGAACTGTAACTAATGAAGCTACATTAAACTTTGGTCCTTGCCAATTAGATATTGCTAAATACAGAGATGTTTGGTTTAAAACTTCATTCTTATTAGACCAAAAACAATCTAAAAAAGGAACAGCTCAAGAGCGTTACAAAAATTATAAAAACCAAGCGTTAAACTTTAGTTTCCCTTCTCATTTTACAGGAAAAAAACCTGAAATTGATGCTTCAAAACCAAGACCAAAAGCAGCTATTATTCGTGAAAAAGGAAGTAATTCAGAACGCGAAATGGCTAATGCGATGTACTTAGCAGGTTTTGATGTAAAAGACATCCACATGACCGATTTGATTTCGGGACGTGAAAATCTTGAAGACATTCAGTTCATTGGAGCTGTTGGTGGATTCTCTAATTCGGATGTTTTAGGTTCTGCTAAAGGTTGGGCTGGAGCTTTTAAATACAATGAAAAAGCCAACACTGCTTTGAAAAACTTCTTCAAAAGAGAAGATACTTTATCGGTTGGAATTTGTAACGGATGTCAATTGTTCATGGAATTAGAAGTAATCAATCCTGAGCATGAAGTACACGGAAAAATGTTACACAACAACAGCCACAAACACGAAAGTATCTTTACTTCGGTTACTGTACAAGAAAACAATTCTGTTATGTTATCTAGTTTAGCAGGAAGTACCCTTGGAGTTTGGGTTTCTCATGGCGAAGGTAAATTTAACTTACCAATGGGTGAAGAAAACTACAACATCGTAGGTAAATACGGTTACGATAGCTATCCTGCAAACCCTAATGGTTCTGATTTTAACACTGCGATGTTGTGTGACAAAACAGGTCGTCACTTAGTTACCATGCCACACATTGAACGTTCTGTTTTCCAATGGAACTGGGCGAATTATCCAAATGACAGAAACGACGAAGTAACCCCTTGGCAGGAAGCTTTTGTAAATGCCAGAAAGTGGATTGAAAACAACTAAATCATATTTTTTTAAATATCAGAAAGCGTTCTCGAAAGAGAGCGCTTTTTTTGTGAGATATTTTTTATTATTCAATTTTAAATCCTTACATTTAAAATCTTAATTAATCATAAATCAACTATTACAATCAATCATGAAAAAATCATTTTTAATTTTAAGCTTCTTTATTCTTTCCTTTTCTGCAAATGCGCAAAGCAATTCAAAAACAGAGAAAATAAAACAACTGATGGAATTAACAGGTTCAGGAAAAATGGGTGTCCAAATTATGGACCAAATGATTAGTAGCTTTAAAACTTCTCATTCTTCAGTCAATGATGAATTTTGGGAAGAGTTTAAAAAAGGAGTAAAAGCTGAAGATTTTGAAAATATGATACTTCCTATATATGATAAATATTACACCGAAAGTGATATTGACCAATTAATTGTTTTCTATAATTCTCCTATTGGAAAAAAAATGATTAGCACCATGCCTCAAGTAATGCAAGAATCTATGGCTGCTGGCCAAAAATTAGGAAAAGAAATTGCCGAAAAATTCCTAGCCAAACTTAAAGAAAAAGACAATTTGGAAAAGTAAAATAGTATGGATAGCTTTGCCAGCGTCTATCCAAATGCTATTATCAATTTATAAAATAAAAACTATGCCAAGTCCAGTTTCTGAATGTTTGTATTGCCAAGAAAATGAAACATTACACAACTTAATGATTAAAATTACCGACTTAAAAGTATCGCAATTGTTCTTATTTAAAGAGCAGTCTTATACAGGTCGATTAAATGTAGTTTACAAAGATCACGGAGTAGAATTTTATGAGCTAAGTAACGAACAGCGCAACGCTTTTATGGAGGATGTAGCTGCAGCTGCCAATGCTATTGCTAAGACTTTTAATCCCGATAAAATTAATTATGGTGCATTTTCAGATACATTATCGCACTTGCATTTTCATATCGTGCCTAAATACAAAGACGGTTATGGTTTTGGAAGTGTTTTTGAAATGAATCCAAACAAAATAGCACTTTCTGATGCTGAATACGATGCTATAATTGAAAAAATTAAAGCCAACTTATAAAAGCCTTTAAGCTTTACAAAACAAAATCCTCTTTTTAAATCCGTTTAAAAAGAGGATTTTGTTTTATAATGATTGATACCAAAATAAAATTCGGTATACGGATTAAACTAATTTCAGCAGATTATCACGCATTAAAAATGGAATTAACAATATGCTTTTTAAGCCGAAACGAAAGCTTATATGTACTTCTCTTTTTAAACCATGAAAAACTAGACATAAGAAAAATTAAAACTTATCTGATTTATATGTTTGAAAAAAATAGAATATAAATCCGTTTTTATCGGTATAATCTGTGGGCTAATATTTTATTCTGCCATTAAAAATCTGTATCTATAAACAACACCATTTCTGTATCTGTGCTTGTTATTTAGAAATAGATAATTTTACTATTCTAAATAACAACGTATGGAAACAATTTTAGAACAGCAACAAAAAATAAGCTTCAGAGCAGTTACAATCTCTGACATGAATACCATTGTAAAGCTTTATCAACAACAACAAAAAACAACAGCAAATTCAGCTTTGACCAACCAATTTGGACTTCCTTTTTATGTAGCCGAATTAGATACAAAAATTGTTGGCTATTCTTATGCAACTTCAACAACTGATAACGATTATTCACTAAATACAACTATTGATGCTACTTTTTCAAAATATTCAATTGACAAAAGCTTCATCCGAGAATCGGAACAATTTTTTAAAAAAGAATGGCAAAAAGGACACTATAAAAAGCTTTCTGTTTCTATAATTCATTTGGTAAACTGGTTAAACAACTCAAAGTAGTAAAACAACAACAGTTACAGTTGAAGTTTTTAGTACTTTTATAGGATACAAAAAGCTTGATAAAATGGCACGAGAAATATTATACTTAAAAATTGCAAAAATTATTGAAGAACAAATAGCTGTTGGCACCTTAAAAACTGCCGACAAGCTGCCTTCCATACGCACCGTTCAAAAAATATACGCTGTTAGTATCAATACGGTAAAACAAGCTTTTTTAGAATTAGAAAGTAAATCGCTAATAGAATCTAAACCTAAATCTGGTTATTATGTTAGTAAATCTTTTGATACCAGACTGGCACTTCCTTCCATTGGTAAACTCCAATTATCCGATAAGGAAAAAACGCCTGAAGATTTAATTAGCAAGGTCTTTAATACTTTGACAGATAAAGATATTACACAATTTTCATTAGGAGTTACAGACAAAAGTTTGTTGCCTATTGCTAAACTCAACAAAGGAATTACCAAAGTATTACGTAACTTAGAAGACAGTGGAACGGGTTACGAACCTGCACAAGGAAATCTAAATTTAAGACGAAATATAGCTAAATGGTCTTTTACCTGGGATGGAAACCTGACAGAAAAAGATATTGTAACCACTTCGGGGGCACTAAATGCCTTATTTTATGCATTGATTACCGTAACCAATCCAGGAGATACTGTAGCTATAGAAACGCCGCTATATTTTGGAATTTTGCAAATGATAAAATCATTAGGACTTCATATCATTGAACTTCCCTCTCATCCGGTAACAGGCGTTTCTATTGAAGATTTAAAAAAAGTTTTACCTAAAATCAAAGCTTGTTGTTTTGTCACAAACTTTAATAATCCACTGGGTAGTTGTATGCCTGAAGAGAACAAAAAAGAAATCGTTAGCTTGCTTACACAACACAACATCCCTTTGATTGAAGATGATTTGTATGGTGATTTATTTTTTGGTGCAAGCCGACCAAAGCCCTGCAAAGCTTTTGACAAAGAAGGCATTGTCATGTGGTGTGGTTCGGTATCTAAAACCTTAGCTCCCGGTTATCGGGTGGGCTGGGTTGCTCCGGGAAAATTCAAAGACAAACTCATTAGAAAAAAACTATTGCATACGGTTTCTAGTCCTCCATTATATCAAGAAGTAATTGCCGATTTTATGGAACACGGTCGTTATGAACATCATCTAAGAGGATTACGAAACACATTGTACAGCAATTATTTGCAATTTCAACGCACAATTGAAGAACATTTTCCTGAAAATACCAAGATTTCAAAACCTCAGGGCGGATTTGTTCTATGGTTAGAATTAGATCCCAAAATTGATACCGCTCTCTTATTTGATATTGCTATACAACAAAAAATAGGTTTTGCACCCGGAAGAATGTTTACCCAACACAATCAATACAACAATTGTATGCGGTTGAATTTTGGATTAAAATGGGATGAAAAAGTTGAAAATAGTCTAAAAAAACTAGGCCAATTAATAAAAAAACAATTATAAGATGAAAATATATCAAATTGATGCTTTTACTAAAAATGTATTCTCTGGAAATCCAGCAGCAGTTTGTCCATTAGACTCATGGCTAACAGACAAAATCATGCAAAAAATTGCTGCCGAAAATAATCTTGCCGAAACAGCTTTTTATGTAAAAAATGGAATCAAATATGAAATTAGATGGTTTACACCTACCGTTGAAATCGATCTTTGTGGACATGCTACATTAGCAGCCGCTTTTGTATTATTTAATTATGAAAATCATAAGGATACACTAATCAACTTTTATTCTCCCAGAAGCGGTGATTTACTGGTAAGCAAAGAAGGCGATTTGCTTTCGCTAAATTTTCCGGCCGATGTATTGGAGCCTATTAAATTAACCCATCAAATGCTAGAAGCTTTAGATGGAAAACCCCAAAAAGCATTTAAAGGAAAAACAGATTATATGTTTCTCTTTAACACTGAAGAAGAAATAGTGCAATTAAAACCTAATTTTGCCAAGTTAGCACAATTAAATGTTCGCGGAGTCATTGTAACTGCTCCTGGTAAAAATTCGGATTTTGTATCGAGGTTTTTTGGTCCACAATCTGGAATAGACGAAGATCCAGTAACTGGTTCGGCTCACACCACCTTAATTCCTTTTTGGGCAAAAAAATTGAATAAATCTAAATTATCAGCCATTCAACTTTCGGAAAGAAGAGGATATCTGGAATGCGAATTATTAGCAAACAGAGTACGTATTAGTGGGTATGCAAAGTGTTATTTAATTGGTGAAATTTTTACAAAATAAAGAAAAGCCACTTTAAACTAATAAAGTGGCTTTCTATAAAAAATTTATCAAACCCTAAAATGACAAATTCTATTTTATATTTTGTTTTAATCTATTTCTAATAATACATTTTCCATAAAAATGGCTGGCTCTCTTTCGTTTTGCCAATAATCAGCGAGAATACTCAAAACAATATCTTTCATTCCACTTAAGGAACTTTCTATTTGATGTTCTTCATCTTTAATTACTTCGATAAGCAATTCATTTACTTTCTTAATTTTGTCTAAGTTTGTCATATTGCCACTAATTAATATTACTATTTCCTCTCTTTATTAATTCGGAATAAAAGTATACTAATTGTGTTTTTGCAACAATACCCACTTTTAGTGATTTTTTTGCGTTTTTTTAATCTATTTTTAAGATTTGTCTTATTTAACATTGTTTAACGTCTCAATAAGCTCTTGAATCAATCGAATTCTCTTTTTCCAAAGTCGATATAAAAAAAATAATTGAATTAAAAACAACATACAAATACAAACTAAAAGCAAATACTTAGTTGTGGTAAAATAAATTCCATAAGTAAAGAATAACAATAATCCACAAACAAAACCTATTCTGGCAAGAATAGTATAGAATGCGTAAGTTTTTAGTCGAATGTATAATGCATCCAATGCTATTTTTATATTAGCTCCATTTGTTAAATACTTATTATAATGATAACCATACAAACTATGACCTATAAGCAATAAAAGAGCTATAATTAAAAATAAATTTACCAAAAAAGGTTTCGTTTCACCATCAAACATAGAATAGTAGCATAGCAGAAAAAGTAACCAAGCTGTTACTTCAATCATAATTTGTCGTCTTATAGACTTCAGAACGGGATGCTTGTTTTCCTCCAACATCAACAATAAACTTTCCTCACTTTTAGCAATGGGCTGAATACTATTCCATTCTGATTTTAAATCATCTAGTTCCATGAGTTATTTATTTAATAAAGTTTTTATTTTATTCTTTATTCTATTGAGTTTTACGCCCACATAATTTTCATTGATTCCTATAATCTCCGAAATTTGCTGATAAGACAAATCTTCAAAATACAAAGCTATTAAGGCTTTTTCACTATCATCTAACACTTTTAGAACAGCAAACAAGCGTTCCTGCCGCAGCTCTACCTCATCATTAGGCTGCTCTTCTGCAAAATCAGGTAATTGTGTGAGATAATTTATTGAAGTAGTTTTTTTTCGAAAAGAAGCTATCGCTGTGTTCAAAGCTATACGATACATCCAAGTACTTATTTTAGCGTCTCCTTTAAAATTAGGATAGGATTTCCAAAGCTGGAAAACTATTTCTTGAAATAAATCTTCACGATCCTCAGCACTCTCCCGATACAAACGAACAATTTTATGCAGCATTGCATTGTATTGCGCTATAATGGCTAAAAACTCTTTTTCAACTGCATTCATTTCTAATCCATTTCTTTTCGAATAAAACTAAGGTAAGCAAAATCAAATACTACGCTCATTTATTCTCTAAATTTAATTCTTTCTTAATCAACTGAATGTCACTTTTTATTTGTGCATTTTCCAGTTTCAAACTATCAAGCTGCAGCTGAAGATTAGTATCTCTAATTTTTGATCTTCCTTCGGGTGAAGATTCTTTTCCGCAACTCCCTACTATAAAAAGTAGCATTACAATAACTGTTTTCATATCTATTGTTTTTAATGTATTAGTTGTCTTTTATTTCAAAAACTTACAGCCAAACAAAAAAATATTAAAAAATATTTGCGCAACCAATTAATTGCATTTAAATTTGCAACTAATTGGTTTCCTAATTTTAATCCAAATGAGAAGAGATATTTTTCAAGCCATTGCTGATCCCACTCGCCGAGCTATTATAGGACTCATCGCCATTCAAGCTATGACGCCTAATGCTATTGCGGAACATTTTGAAACCAGCCGACAAGCTATTTCAAAACACTTACGGATTTTAACGGAATGTGAACTCCTAAAACAAGAGCAAAAAGGACGAGAAATTTATTACCAACTGGAACTAGACAAGATGAAAGAAATTGACCACTGGCTAGCACAATTTAAAGCTCTTTGGGAAAACCGATTTAACGAATTAGATAATATATTAGTAAACCTTAAAAATAAAACAGATGAAAACGAACCTACAATTTGATTTTATTGTCAACAAAGAAAACAAAACCGTTAACGTAAAAAGAGAATTTGCAGCTCAACTCCCTTTAGTTTGGGATGCTTGGACTAAGCCTGAAATATTAGATTTATGGTGGGCACCAAAACCTTACCAGGCCAAAACAAAATCAATGGATTTTAGAGAAGGTGGTTCTTGGTTTTATGCTATGATTAGCCCTGAAGGAGTAGCTCACTGGTGTAGAAACGATTACAAAAAAATTGAAACTTTAAAGAGTTTTTCAGGATTAGATGCTTTTTGCGACGAAAATGGTACTATCAATACCGATTTTCCACGTACGGTTTGGACCAATACTTTTATAGAAAATAAAAATACCACTACCGTAAACATCGTTGCTCAATATGAAAAACTAGCCGATTTAGAACAAATAATCGCTATGGGATTTAAAGAAGGTTTTACTATGGCGTTAGGCAATTTGGACAAATATTTAGAACAAAAAACAAAATAATGCGGTCAATCAAACAATTATTCATAAGCTTTCTTTTTTTTCTTGGACAAATTAGTTTTAGCCAAGTCCAATTAAAAATAGAAAAGAACCAAAGCTATTTTACCGAAGGCAAAGATTCTGTTTTAACTTATCAAGCTTCGGAAAAATCGAAAGAAGGCAAATACATTCGTTCCAATTATATTCACCCATTGCACTCCTTAGACGGAACAGTACTTACGGAAGATTTCCCTATAGATCATCTACATCATCGCGGTATTTTCTGGGCTTGGCATCAATTGTATATTGGTGACAAACGAATTGGAGACGGCTGGGAAATTGAAAATTTCAGTTGGAAAGTCGCTGCTGTAAAGGAGAAAAAGCAAAAAGATGATAGCAAAGCCATTCAAACCACTGTTTATTGGAAATCGCCATTATGGATTAAGAAAAATGGCGTAGAAAAAGCATTTGTAAAAGAAACTACAACCATAAAAGTACATCCTAAACAATTGCATTATCGTTTAATTGATATTGAAATCAATTTATTAGCACTGGAACCTAATATGCGAATTGGTGGCTCAGAAGACGAAAAAGGCTATGGTGGATTTTCGCCTCGTATCAAACTTAGCGATAATGTTGTTTTTACAGATCCAACAGGAAAAATCACACCTACTAACCTTCCTATTCCCGCTAGTGAATGGATGGATATTTCGGGATCAATTGGAAAAAATAACACCTCAGCAGGATTGACTATTTTGTGTAATCCAAAAAATCCTGGTTTTCCTAATCCCTGGATTTTACGTGCTAAAAAAAGTATGCAAAATGCGGTGTATCCGTTTCCGGGAGCTAAAGCAGTTCCTTTATCGAATAAAAAACCAACTGTTTTACGTTACCAATTAATCGTTCATGAAGGAGATGCAAACAGCATTCCGATTGATAAAATATTTCAAAACTATATTAAATAAAAAATAAATTAGTAATAGATTTAATTGAAAAAGCCACAAATTCACGAATTATGAGATTATAATTCGTGAATTCGTGGCTTTATTTTTTTCCTAAAAAAAACAGAGCCAATACATTTTGTAATGGCTCTGACTATTAGTATCATTAGTATTAATTCGGAACTACTTTATAAGTAGGATCTTCCATAATATTTACTTCAATAATGCCTTGAGCATTTTGTAACAATTGACGACAGTCATCACTTAAATGACGCAAATGCACCGTTTTTCCTTCTTTAGCATAACGCTCCGTGATTTTGTTTACAGCATCAATTGCACTCATGTCGGCAATTTTACTTTCTTTAAAATCAATTATTACTTCATTAGGATCATTCAACACATCAAATTTCTCAGCAAAAGCAGTTGTAGAAGCAAAGAACAATGGACCATAAATCTCATAATGCTTCGCTCCTTTTTCGTCAATATATTTTTTAGCACGAATGCGTTTTGCGCTTTCCCATGCAAAAACTAAAGCTGAAATAATTACTCCTATCAATACGGCTAAAGCCAAATTATGCATCAAAATAGTAATAACCGCTACCAAAACTCCAACAAAAATATCCTGTTTAGGCATTTTGTTTATGATGCGGAAACTTATCCATTCAAAAGTACCTATGGAAACCATAATCATCACTCCTACTAAAGCAGCCATAGGTAATTTTTCAATTACTGGCGCACCAAACAGCACAATACAAAGGATTGTTAAGGCTGCAATAATACCTGACAAACGTGCTCTGGAACCCGCAGATAAATTCACTAAAGTTTGAGCAATCATTGGGCATCCACCCATTCCAAAGAAGAATCCGTTCAGGATATTGGCACTTCCTTGTGCCACACATTCTCTATTTCCATTTCCTTTAGTTCCTGTAATTTCGTCTACTAAGTTTAGGGTTAACAATCCTTCCGTCAATCCTACACAAGCCATAATCAATCCGTAAGGAAGAATTAATTCTAAGGTTTCTAAGTTGAAAGGAATGTTCGGAATATGAAAAGGCGGAAATCCTCCGCTTACTGATGCAATATCAGCCACAGTTTTTGTTTGGATTCCAAAACCAAAAACCAACGCAAAAACGACCATAATAGCTACCAAAGATGCTGGAACCGCTTTAGTGATTTTTGGAAAACCAATCACGATTGCAATAGTTAAAGCCACCAAACCAATCATGATATACAACGGATTTCCGGATAACCAAACACTTTCACCATTGACAATCGTTTTAAATTGTTCTAATTGTGACATGAAAATTATAATCGCCAAACCGTTTACAAACCCGAACATTACCGGTTGCGGTACCAAACGAATAAATTTACCCAATTTGAATACACCTATTAAAACCTGAATCACTCCTGCTAAGGCTACCGCTGCAAAAACATAATCCAATCCGTGCGATTTCATCAGGGCAATCAATACAATTACCGTTGCTCCTGCTCCACCCGAAACTAATCCTGGACGTCCTCCAAAAATAGCCGTTACCAATCCCATAATAAATGCAGCATACAAACCCACTAATGGAGGAAATCCTGCCAAAATAGCAAATGAAAGTGATTCTGGAATCATTGTCATGGCTACTGTTAATCCAGCTAAAATTTCGGTTTTATAATTTACTTTTTGCGAAAAATCAAATAAGTTAAAGTACTGTTTCATTCTTTTGTATAAGGATTTATAAAATTAAAGCGCTCGTTTATCAGTTATTGACAAATGATTTTAAGCTTTTTTTTAAGAAGTGCAAAGGTAATTTTTTTTAAATCCTTATTCCAATTAAATTAGAAATTGCCTAGTATTCTATCCAACCAACCTATTTTTGAAAGTCCATTTTTAATTATATTTGAAAGAAAACCACAAGTCCAATGGAAACACACGATTTTTTCAAAGACGCATTCGAATATACTTATCATTTCAATCAGGAACTCATTCAGTTTTTTCAAAACGAACAAATAATAGTTCCTGACAAATCCATTCAGTTATTAAACCACTTAATTAATGCACAACAAATTTGGAATGAGCGTATTCTAAATGAGCCAAATACTATTGGAGTTTGGGAAATAAGACCTTTAGGAAATCTAAAAACAATCAACCAAAAAAATTACCACCAAAGTCTAAGCATTTTAGACACAATAGCATTGGATAAAAAAATAGACTATGCCAACTCCAAAGGAACCGTATTTTCTAATACGACGCAGGATATTCTTTTCCACACAATCAATCATGCGACTTACCACAGAGCCCAAATTGCAACTGATTTGAAAGCCAATGGAATAGAACCCATCAATACCGATTATATTTTTTATAAAAGAATGTAATCTCTTTACAGATTAATCACTAATACAATTTAAGTTAGAAAAAAAAGAACGTTTTTTTATACAAAAGCAGGATTCTCAAATTCGATTATTTTTCTATTTTGCAACGCATTTTATAAAAACCAACCTTGTAGAAAAATGAATTATAAAAAACTACTGTTCTTCTTAATTGTTCTAAACATCCATTGTAGTCATGCTCAGGACATTCGAAAATCAATTTTATTAAATAAAAACTGGAAATTCTCTAAAGGCGATTTCAAAGATGCCAGTCAGATTGGCTTTAATGATAAAAAATGGGAAACAGTAAGCATCCCGCACGACTGGGCAATCTACGGCCCTTTTGACGAAAATAATGATGTCCAAAAAGTAGCTATTACACAAAATTTAGAAAAAGAAGCCAAACGACAAACGGGAAGAACCGGTGGTTTACCTTATATGGGAATAGGCTGGTACAGAAATACGTTTAGTGTACCCAATTACCAAAAAGGACAACGCGTAAGTCTGATTTTTGATGGTGCTATGAGCGAGGCTCATGTATCCGTAAACGGTAAAGAAGCCATATTCTGGCCTTACGGATACAATTCATTCCATATAGATGTAACGGATTTATTGAATGCTGACGGACAAAATAACCTGTTGTCTGTTCGATTAGAAAATAAAGAACAATCTTCGCGCTGGTATCCCGGAGCCGGATTGTACCGCAATGTGCATTTGGTAATTACTAATCCGGTTCACGTACCGGTTTGGGGAACTTACATTACCACTCCTTATGTGGCTAAGGATTATGCTTCGGTTCGATTAGAAACCAAAGTAGAAAATGTACCGAATAAAACGGAAATCAGGATTGAAACCAACATTCTGGATAAAAACGGAAAAGTGGTTGCTACTAAAAATGATATTCGAAAAATGAATCACACTGAACCCTTTGTTCAAAATTTCACGGTGAACAATCCTGCTTTATGGTCTCCTGAGACACCTACTTTATACAAAGCTGTTTCTAAAGTCTATTTAAAAGACCAATTAGTAGATACGTATACAACCCCTTTTGGTATTCGTGATATAAAATTTATTGCTGACAAAGGATTTTTCCTCAACGGACAACTGCGTAAATTTCAGGGAGTTTGTAACCACCACGATTTAGGACCATTAGGTGCGGCAATCAATGTGGCAGCTTTACGCCGTCAGTTAACGATGTTAAAAGATATGGGTTGCGATGCTATCCGAACCGCTCACAATATGCCGGCACCTGAATTAGTAGCACTTTGTGATGAAATGGGTTTTATGATGATGATAGAACCTTTTGACGAATGGGACAAAGCCAAATGTAAAAATGGTTACCACCGTTTCTTTGCAGAATGGGCGGAGAAGGACATGATTAATATGTTACACCACTACCGTAATAATGCCAGTGTTATTTTATGGAGCATTGGTAACGAAGTGCCTACTCAATGCAGCCCTGAAGGCTATAAAGTGGCTAAGTTTTTACAGGATATCTGCCACCGTGAAGACCCTTCCCGATTAGTAACCTGCGGAATGGATCAGGTGACTTGTGTGCTTGAAAATGGTTTTGCCAATATGATTGATATTCCCGGTTTCAACTACCGTGTGAATCGCTATGAAGAAGCATTTAGTAAATTATCCCAGAATATGGTGTTAGGTTCTGAGACTACCTCAACGGTAAGTTCGCGTGGTGTTTATAAATTTCCGGTAGAGAAAAAAGCAGATGTGATTTATCCGGATCACCAGTCGTCCTCTTATGATTTTGAATATTGCAGCTGGTCTAATTTACCCGATTTGGATTTTGCTATGGCCGATGACAAAGAATGGACTTTAGGACAGTTTGTCTGGACCGGATTTGATTATTTGGGCGAACCAAGTCCGTATAGCATCAATGCCTGGCCGAACCACAGTTCGATGTTTGGAATTATCGATTTAGCCAGCATTCCTAAAGACCGTTATTACCTGTACCGCAGTGTCTGGAATAAAAATGCCGAAACCCTGCATATTTTGCCGCACTGGAACTGGGAAGGAAAAGAAGGTCAAATTGTACCTGTTTTTGCTTATACCAATTATCCAACGGCGGAATTGTTTGTAAACGGAAAAAGTTACGGCAAGCAGACTAAAAATAATACAACACCTCAAAACCGCTACCGCCTGATGTGGATGGACGTAAAATATGAACCGGGCGAAGTAAAAGTAGTTGCTTATGATGCCAACGGAACTAAAAAAGCCGAAAAAATCATTCGCACCGCCGGAAAACCCCATCATCTTGAATTAGTTCCGGACAGAACTGAAATACAGGCCGATGGTACTGATTTGGTATATATCAACGTTAGAATGGTAGATAAAGACGGAAACTTATGTCCTAACGACCAGAGCTTAGTGAATTTCAGCGCTGGCGGTGCCGGAAATTATAAGGCTTCCGCCAATGGAGATCCTACCTGTCTGGATTTATTCCATTTGCCTAAAATGCACCTTTTCAACGGTCAATTAACAGTCATTGTACAAGCAGGTGAAAAAACAGGAAAATTATCTTTTGAAGCCAAAGCCAGCGGAGTAAAATCCGGAAAAATTGCACTGGATGTGAAATAATATTTTAGCATTCTTACTTATAACAACCTCTTTTATGTTTTAAAAGAGGTTGCTTTTTTGGGCGTTTCCTGTACAAAATCATTGCGAAGAATGAAGCAATCCCACTAGCTGCTCATATTATGTGATTTCTCCTTTATTGAAATGATACAAAATTAGCTTTGCTTAAAGACATTGCACGCATTACAGTAATAAATACAACCATTATTTCCAGCCCCATTCAATAAATGGGGCTTTTTCATGCCTAAAAAGAACCATTTAGGTTCGTTTTAGAGCGTTTTTAAGTACTAAAAGGAATTTTTTAGGTTTGCTATAGCTGCTTTTTTAGTAGCTATAAGGAGTTTTTAAGTAGGCTACAAGTACTTTTTAAGTACTAAAATGGATTTTTTAAGTTCGCTATGAGGAGTTTTTAGGTACTATTAAGCAAGAATACTATAGTAATTTTGCTTATATTCGACACTATCCTTCTAAAAAACAACACCTTATGTCTGATAACACGAAACCTACCCAAGCCGAACAATACCCTCCAATAGGGAATTTTATCCATTACCACATTATACAGCAAGCCCAAACCAAAAGCAGCATTGCCAAGGCTATGGGTATAGGTCCTAAAGGATTAAGGGATTATTTTAAGAAAGATTCGCTGCAATTTGCCGTTTTGTGGAAACTAAGCCTGGTGCTGAAACATAATTTTCTAGCGCAGCTGGGCGAATACCTGCCGTACCGTTTTGAAACCCTACAGGAAAAAGCCCTAAAAAAAGAACTGGCAGCCAAAAACGACTATATCCAGAAACTGGAAATCCAGCTCGAAACCTTAAAGGAAATGATTAAGAAATAAAACATTTGTAGGATAATTTTATATATTAGCAAAAAAGTAATAGGCTATTAAAATAGCGCCAATCTACCCTCTTTTAGGTGTATAGGCGCTACTTTGTAGCGAGTATCCACGAGTTGTGTTCAATTTGAGAAATGAGCGTATTTAGCAAAATAGATGATAAATTAATTAAACTTTCTGATAGGTTAAATGCTACTTTGACTAAAGATAGACCAAGCTATCCTGAGGCATTAAGAACTTTTGAAGAAAGGCGAATCGATTGGATTGTTAATGATATTAATCGAGCAATTATTATTCAACCAAATTTTGAGATTAATGGAGTGAATAATCAAATATGGAATTTTATAAATATTGCTTGGTATAATGACGCAAAATCAATTAATCGTCCTCAATGGTATCGAAATCTCGCAGAACAAGAAAAGTTTGAAAACATTGAAAAACGTATTGACCATTTATTAAGAACATCCGAAAACAATTTGACTAACATAAAAATGACTGACCTAAAGTAATGTGGCAGAAACTAACATATAGTGGAACGAAGTGCAATAATTACGTGTATTTCTCTTTTGATGCTGAATATTTCGATACAGAAAAAATAACAGATGAATTAAAAATTGAGCCTACTTCTGTTATGATTAAAAAAGAACCTGTTCCGAAATCAACTGCGTGGAAATACCAAATTGATGCTGGAAACGAAATTGATTTGAAAAGTTACCTTGAAAAACTAATTGATGTTTTTGAACCTAAAGCGAAAATCATAAACGAGCTGAAAGAAAAATATGATTTAACAACCAGAATACAATTTGTATTTGATATTGATATAAATCCAGAATCTTCAACACCATATTTCGGTTTGAACAAAAAAGCAATTGACTTTTTAGCTAAGACTGGAACTGAAGTAGATTTTGACCTTTACAAAGCCGATACAATTGGACTTTTAGGAAAAATAAATGACTAAAAAACTGCACACAACACACGCTACAAGCAATTTGGGCATTTGGCTTAATTTAAAAATGGTCTTGTATTTGGAAAGTTTTGGCAAATCCGAAAAATAAGCCCACTCTGGCGCTCGTTTGCAACGAGTGCCTACTTACATAAATAGATAAATTGTAGCGTTTGCAACGCGGTTCACTAAAAAAACAATTCTTAAACAAACAAATCAATGTCTGAGAAATATAAAGTTATTGATAGTACCGTTCCCACTTTTATTACTATAACGGTTGTAGACTGGGTAGATTTATTGGTGAGACCTGTTTATTGCAATATCATAGATGATTCTTTAAATTATTGTATCAAAGAAAAAGGATTGAGCATACATGCTTATGTTTATATGAGCAGTCATATTCATTTAATTGCCACAGCATTTGATGGTGAGTTGCAAAATGTTATTCGGGATTTCAAAAAATTCACTTCAAAAAAACTAATAGAAGCTATCAAAGAATATCCTGAAAGCAGGCGAGAATGGTTATTACGTAAATTCAGCTATGAAGCGCAAAAATCAGGAAGGGCAAAAGATTATAAATTATGGCAGGATGGTTTTCATCCGGTTATATTAGACACTTTAGAAAAAACAGAACAAAGAATAAATTACATTCATTACAATCCTGTAGAAGCCGAAATTGTGTTTCATCAAAGAGATTATGTTAATAGCAGTTATAGGAATTATGAAGAAGATAATACTGTTTTTTGTAATGTAAATGTAGAACCTTTATGGTAAGTTACTAAATTAGCCGCGTTGCAAACGCTTTATTTAAAGATTATCAAGTAAGTAGGTACTCGATGGAATCGAGCACCAGAGAAGTAACCCACTTACCCCCGATTGCATGGAGTAAACAAAAAGCGAATAAACTAAACAACAATAAAAACCGAATAAAAATGATAACAAACAAACTGAGATTAATACTGATTTTATCACTCTTTTTTAGCTTTTTGGGTTATGCCCAGAGTCTTAAATCTGTTTCCATTTTAGGGGATTCCTACTCCACTTTTGAGGGGTATATGGTTCCTGATACTAATTTTGTATGGTACAATACCCGCATCACTCAAAAAACAGATGTTACTTCGGTAAAACAAACCTGGTGGTACCAATTCATAAAAGACAACAATTACAAACTAGAGCTTAATAATTCTTTTTCGGGTTCTACTATTTGTAACACGGGTTATCAAAAACAAGATTACAGCACTCGTTCGTTCATTCGCCGTATGGATAACCTTGGGAGTCCCGATGTGATATTTATTTTTGGAGCAACTAACGACGCCTGGGCTGGCGCTCCTATCGGGCAATTCAAATATAATGACTGGACTAAAGAAGAATTATATGATTTTCGTCCCGCCATGGCCTATATGCTTGATTATATGCTGGGTCGTTATCCGAATGTTAAAATATACTTTCTGTTAAATTCAGATTTGAAAGAGACCATTAATGAATCCGTAAAAACCATTTGTAAACATTACAATATAAATTGTATAGAACTGAAAAATATTGATAAAAAGGAAGGGCATCCATCGATAAAAGGTATGGAGCAAATCAGTAATCAAATCAGTGATTTTCTATCGAAGGAGTGAAAAGGTAAATAAATTTTGAAGTAGGAATTCTATGCTATCGAGTACAAGGGAGATAGCGTTTTTAACTTTAAGATTATTAATCCGAATTATAATTCAACAATAAATAATAACAAATGGAGTTTTAAAACAAAGTTAACAGTAATTATCCTTCTTAAAATAATGAAATCTATTTATAAAATCATTCTTCTCTTTATTTTTTTAGCCACAGTAGGATGCAAAAACAAACAAAGCGTTACAAACCATTTTACATCTTCAAAAGACACCTTGGTAATTCAAACAAAAAAAGTAAGAGGTAACGGATTATTTTCATTGGGAGCGGCTAATTTAATTTTTAAAGATACTACAGAAAAATTTCCCTATTCAATTAAATACCCAAAATATATTCAGGAAATAAAACGTATTTTACTAACCCCTGATTTTAAAGAAAAACTTCCTTACTATGTCAACATCATAAAAGGCAACCAAAATGGACAAAATGTTTTTATAGTTGATGAAAATAACAACAAAGACCTTACAGATGACCCCATCAGACCTTATGAAAAAATTCAATGGTTTTCATCTCAAAACCTAATAAAGTGCAACTATTTAATTTCTGATGGACAAAAAACTGCCAAAGACTCTTCCTGGTTAAAAATTGGAACATCTAACAGCACTCTTTTAATCGGCAGAAGTGAACATTTAATTGGAGAATTCAGTATCGGTCATAAGAACTATAAAGTTGGAATTGCCGAACTTCGAAATGCAACTAGTTTCACATATGGTTTTGATTCCAATATAGCATTACTAGAAAACAATAAAAATGTAAAAGATTCTGTCTATGACCGTGATTTATTGAGAGTGGGAGAATTTTTAAATTTGAATAAAAACTTTTATCGTTTTGAAACTATTTCAAATAATGGAGCATTTTTAACACTTGTCAAAGTCCCGAATTTTAAAAATAAAGTTGGAACTCAAATAGGAATGAAAGCCCCATTCTTTAAAATCATTACTACGAAAGGAGATACAATTAAAAACACAAAATTCAACAAAAAATTCTTTATTATCGCTAATACTTGTGGCTGTGGTGGTAACATCGAATCAACGCAGGCTTTTTATGATATAAAAAATAATTTTAAAAACATCGATGTTCTTCATATAGATTCTAAAATCGACACAAAGCGGGAAGGATTGCATATTGATATGGAAAACGAATTCAATCACGATTTCTATAAAAATTACAGAATCAATTATTGCTCAAGAATTTGCTATATTATAGGAAAAGACAAACGAATAATCGATAAATTCACTATTACTGATTGGAAAACCATCCTACCAAAAATATTGAAATAAATAAAGCTCCTTATTGAGTTGTTTTTTTATTTGTATTACTTTCTATTATTTTCGAATATTATTTATTTTTTTCGAAAAAAACACTAATCATTTGTATTTGTGATTTTAAGTCTTAATTTTACAAGAAGACTAAAACAATAACAACAGTATAGTGTATTAAAGAAATGGAAAGAATATTTGCAGAATATTACATCGAAACCCCTTATGAGGTAGAACAGGCGGCAGCGGTTTTGGCAGGCGAACAATCCTCAGGGACTTTTGTATCGGTTCCGGGAGAAACCGCCGAACTCAAACAACGTTTTGCTGCCCGTGTGGAACACATTGAAAAACTGGATTTGGTGGATGAACCTTCGATTCCGGGGAATGCTATTCCGGGTAAAAAATACCAAAGAGCCAAAGTTCAGGTGAGTTGGTCTATTGAGAATTTCGGTTACAACCTTCCGGTTCTTATTAGTACTTTACAGGGGAATCTATACGAAATCAGTCAGTTTACCGGTTTAAAACTGATGGATTTTGATGTTCCGGATTCTTTTAAAAACCATTTCAAAGGACCTCGATTTGGTATTCAGGGTTCCAAAGCTTCCTGCGGCGTAGGTGACCGACCGATGATTGGAACTATTATCAAACCAAGTGTTGGAATGAGCCCGGAGGAAACAGCAGCTTTGGTGAAAACCTTAATCGATGCAGGAATTGATTTTATCAAGGATGATGAATTAATGGGATCGACAGCCAACTCTCTTTTTAACGACCGTGTAAACGTTATCATGAAAGTAATTAATGAGCACGCACACAAAACTGGCAAGAAAGTCATGTATGCTTTCAACATCAGCGATGAGATTGATGCGATGCAACGCAAATACGAACACATCCAAAAAAACGAAGGAACCTGCGCCATGATTAGTATCAACAGCGTAGGATTGAGTGGAACAAAAAAAATATGTGATCAGGGTGATTTAGTCATCCACGGACATAGAAATGGCTGGGGAATGTTGAACCGTCATCCGTTATTAGGAATTGAATTTCCGGCTTATCAAAAAATCTGGCGTTTGGCCGGTGTAGATCAGATGCACGTTAACGGAATCCAGAATAAATTCTGGGAATCGGATGATTCGGTTGTAAAATCGATACAATCCTGTCTGAAACCATTTGTATGTGGAAACAATCCTTTACCGGTAGTTTCTTCGGGACAATGGGGCGGTCAGGCACCGGAAACCTACCGCAGAACCCAAACCACCGATTTATTATACATGGCCGGTGGCGGAATTTTAGCACACCCTATGGGAGCTACAGCAGGTGTTAATGCCTTACAACAAGCCTGGAAAGCAGCAGTTGATGGCTTATCTGTTGAAGAAGCCGCTTTACAATATCCGGAATTTGCAGCATCAGTTAAAAAATTCTCAAAATAATAAATCATCAAAAAAGCCACGAATTACACTAGTTAGCACAAATACTAATTATTCTAAAAGTTATTACACAAATTTTTATCTGCCTTTGACAGCTTCGTGGAATAGTATGATATCCAAATTTGTGTCAATTCGTGTAATTCGTGGCAAAAAAATAATTTCACAGCTATGAACAAAGAACATCCTTTATTATTGGCCTACTATGGAGATGATTTTACAGGCTCCACGGATGCCTTAGAATTCCTGACCTTAGCCGGTATAAAAACCGTTCTTTTTCTGCGTCCGCCGTTGCATAAAGATTTGGATTTTTTTCCCGGAGTACAGGCTATTGGTCTGGCTGGAAAAAGCCGTTCGATGTCTCCCAAAGAAATGGAAGAGGAATTATTCCCTGCTTTCGAAACCTTAAGAGATTTCAATGCAGGGCAAGTCCATTATAAGGTGTGTTCCACCTTTGACTCAGCGCCGCATGTGGGTAACATTGGCAAAGCCATCGAAATTGGCAGCGAAGTTTTTAACCAAAAAACTACTTTTGTTTCTGCTTCCGCCCCGCATCTGGGAAGGTATTGTGTTTTTGGAAATTTATTTGCCAAAATGGGAACCAGCGGCAATGGTGAAATTTACCGTATTGACCGTCATCCGTCAATGAGTGCGCATCCGGTTACTCCGGCTCATGAAGCCGACCTGAGATTGCATTTGGCACAACAAACTACAAAAAGCATCGCTTTAGTCAATATCACCACTATCGAACAAGGAGCTGAAGCGGTAGCAGCAGAAATAAAAAACAAAGAAAATGCTGAAATAGTTTTCTTAGACGGAATCAATCAGGAGCATTTAAAAACAATAGGAACTGTTTTCCATCAAAAAGGAAAAGAAAAAACACTTTTTACGGTAGGCTCTTCGGGAATCGAAATGGCTTTAGGGCTGGCATGGAACGAAGAAAAAATGATTCGAAACACTTTTGAATTTAAACATCCGGGGCCAGCTGCCCCCCTATTGGTCGTTTCCGGGAGCTGTTCACCGGTAACAGCAGGTCAAATTGAATATGCCTTAACAAATGGTTTTCAAGGTATTGCTTTGGAAAGCAAAGTCATGCATCACGACCATCAGGAACAAAGCATTGTCGAAGTGGCTCAGGCTATTATCCAAAATATAAGAGCAGGAAAAAATACGATTTTACATACCAGTATCGGAAACAATGATTCACGGATTGCCGAAACCGAGGATTATTTGAAACACAGCGGGCTTACTCCAAAAGAAATCCAAAAACAAAGCAGCAAAATTTACGGTCGCGTTTTAGGACAAATTATCAAAACGGCGTTACAATCAGCACCGATTCAAAGAATACTTTTTGCCGGCGGAGACACTTCGAGTTATGCGGCATCCGAACTGGGCATTTTCGCTCTGGAAATGTTGGCGCCCTTAGCACCCGGAGCACCGCTTTGCAAAGCTATATCAGAAGAGGAATTAGTCAATGGATTGGAATTAAATTTCAAAGGAGGACAGGTAGGAACTCCGGATTATTTTATCAAAGTATTACAAGGAGAAAAATTAAGTTAGACACATAAAAAAAATTATATATGAAAGCAAAAACATTAGGATTCGTTCACACTTCAGCTACGTTGGTTCCTTTATTTCAACAATTAAGTTCGGAGCATTTAAGTGGTGTGGAAACCTTTAACATAGTAGATGACAGTCTGATTAAAGATGTTATCAAAAAAGGTAAACTAATGCCTAATACAGCAGCCAGAGTGGTCAACCACATAAAAGCTGCCGAAGAAGCCGGAGCCGATGTGATTTTAGTAACCTGTTCATCCATTGGCGCAGCCATTGAAACAGCAGCAACTTTATCCAGCGTTCCTGTAATCAGAGTAGATCAGGCGATGGCTGACGAAGCCGTACAAATTAGCAACAAAATTGGCGTAATTGCAACCTTGCCTACTACTTTAGAACCCACTTCTGATTTGGTGCGAAGAAGAGCCTTAGCAGCGGGTAAAGAAGTTACCATTGTATCCAAACTTTGTGAAGGTGCTTTTGAAGCTTTAATGAGTGGCGATGCAGCTAAACATGACGAAATGGTTGCTAAAGCTTTAAAAGAATTAATGAAGGAAGTGGGTGTAATTGTTTTGGCTCAGGCTTCTATGGCTCGTGTAGTTGACGGATTAAGCGACACAGAAAAAGTAATTCCTATTTTAGCTAGCCCTGCCATTGCCATGAAAAAATTAGCCGAAGTATACTTCTAACAAAATTCTTATGCGTAAAATCTTCTTATGGGCAAGTCCCATTCTCTTCATTCTTGCCGCCATTGGTTGGTTTTCACAAATGGAACCAATTTGGAAAATCAGTCTGATAGCTGCTTTTTCAAGTTTATCTATTGGTATCGGGCATAGCAAACTTTTGAGTGGTTACCAATATACTTTTTGGATTGTCACCGCCGTTTGTGCTGGACTAATTTATCCGCAAACTTTTTTACATATTGGTTCGATAGATTTGCGTAACAAATGGCTTATTTTAATCATCATCCAATTAGTGATGTTCGGGATGGGAACTCAAATGAGTATTGAAGATTTTACAGGCATCCGCAAATCGGGAAAAGGAGTTCTCATTGGTCTATTGGGGCATTTTACCATTATGCCCATAACAGGTTTTATTCTGGCAAAAACTTTTAATTTCGAACCGGAAATTGCAGCCGGAATCATCTTAATTGGTTCCTGCAGCAGTGGTCTGGCATCGAATGTAATGACTTATATTGCCAAAGGGAATTTGGTTTTATCGGTTACGGTTACTGCAATTTCTACTTTGGCTGCACCTATCATGACCCCGTTTCTGATGAAATTTTTTGCCGGAACTATGGTCGAAGTTCATTTTTTTAATATGATGATGGAAATTATTAAGATTGTGCTGGTTCCCTTAGCGGCAGCTATGATTCATGATATATTAAAAAATTACGGTGCAACCGCACGAAAACGAATTGATATTTTAAGTATTTTATCTGCGGTATGGCTGGGAATATTACTTTTCTTTAGTCCTTCTTTCACTTACGAAAATGATAGTACAATAGCACATTTAGTAGAAATAAGTGCTTTTATTGCAGGAGCTTTTATTGTTGGGAAACTATACCATTTAGCTTATAAAGCTTACCCTAAAATTGACAGTCTGATGCCTTATTTTTCAATGTTCGGTATTATTTACTTCACACTCGTAACCACAGCAGCCGGAAGAGATAATTTAATCCAGATAGGATTTTTACTTTTCTTAGTCGCTATACTTCACAATGGAGCCGGTTATTTCTTTGGTTATTACCTGAGTCGCATCTGTGGATTAGATAAAAACAGCAGCCGTACTATCGCTTTCGAAGTAGGTTTACAAAACGGTGGAATGGCATCTGGTCTTGCAGGATCCATGGGAAAACTAGCCACAGTAGGTTTAGCATCGGCTGTGTTCAGTCCTTGGATGAATGTTTCCGGTTCCTTATTGGCAAATTATTGGAGGAAAAAAGCAGAAAATGTTGAAGAAAAAGAATAAAACCATTCTGGCTTTAGGATCTCCTAAAAAAAAAAAAATCACCTAGGTATTTATAATATTCCTGGGTGATTTTTTTTTATGTTCCTGAGCATTAACACCCCATTCGACAAAGCTAATATATCATTCTCCTAAATTTATCCTACATTTTCACTTCCTATTTCACAACTACTAATAGCACATATTTAACATTACATTAAGTAAAAACAGAATATTTAAAAAAACAACACAAAAAAAACACATACAACTTTAATTTATTTATTTTTTTGCAAAATTTACATATTGTAATCGATTACAATATTTTTTCACTATCTTAGTAAAAAATTAAACAGTAAGTTAATCGATTACAATTTTACTAAAACAGCAATTATCAATTTATTAAACTATTTTTTTTTAACATTTATTTATTAATCTAACATCTTAAAAAGTATGAATCTACATGACAGCAGTTAATACCAATTTATTCAATAAACAAACTAATATTTTCAACCAACAAACCAAAAAAAATATGAATACAAACATTAATAAAAAATACTATATAATTCTGTTAGGTTTTCTATTTTATCTGCCTGCAATTGGACAACAAATTACTGTAAAAGGTGTGATTAAAGACACCAAAACAGGAATACCTCTACCGGGTGTTTCAGTACTTATCAAAAGTACTACAAAGGGTACTTCAACTGATTTTGATGGTAATTACACCATTAAAACTGATGCTAAATCAATTCTACAATTTAGCTATATCGGCTATAAAACAGTGGAAATCCCTGTAAATGGGAATAACACAATCAATACCAGCCTGAACGAAGAAAACAATGAACTAGAAGAAATTGTTGTAATAGGTTACGGAACTGCTAAAAGAAAAGATTTAACAGGATCCATTGCTTCTATTACCAGTGAAGATGTCACAAGAGCACCAGTAGCTAATGTAGCTCAGGCCTTGCAAGGTAAACTTCCAGGTGTGAATGTGGTCGCTCAGGATGGTAGACCAGGTGCCAGTATATCAATACGTGTACGTGGTGGAGGTTCTATTTCCCAAAGCAATGAACCACTTTACATTGTTGATGGTTTTCAGGTTGGTTCCATCAGTAGTATACCGGGAAGTCAAATTGAACGTATCGACGTACTGAAAGATGCTTCTGCTACAGCTATTTATGGAGCTCAAGGAGCAAACGGGGTAATTTTAGTAACTACTAAAAGTGGAAAAGAAGGTAAAACAAAAGTAACCTATGATGGCTATACACAATTCAATACTCCAACTGGCTACTTACCTGTAATGAATGGTTATGACTATATCAAATACAACTGGGCTTATGCTCAAGCCATTGGAGACGGTTATGCCAATGCTTGGGAAAAATTATGGTTAATTGGTAATGAGTTTAACGGAAGTAATACTGCGGGAATTGACCACTACAAAACTGTAAAGAGCGCAGATTTTAGCAAACAGGTTTACAAAAGCTCATTTACACACAACCATGATTTCAATATTACCAGCGGAAATGATAAAACAAAATATATCTTTTCTGTAAATCACATTGATCAGGAAGGAATGAAAATAAACTCATCTTATAAAAGATCCAATGTTAACTTCAAACTAGATCAAAAATTAGGTGAAAAAATAACATTTTCGTTTAACACCAGATACAGTCAGGAACAAACAATCGGAAATGAAGGAACAAGTTCTGGAGGAGGTTCTCTTTTAACTTCCGCTTATTGGTTTCGTCCGATAGCCACTAATGATATTTTAGGAGAATCAGATGTTACTATAAATACGCAATTAGGAGATTACGAGACACTATTAAATGACGTTTACAGTCCTGTAAAAAGAATCAATGATTACACGGACACCAATATCTCAAGAAAGTTAGTAGCCAATACGGCATTTAGTTGGGAAATTACAAAAGGACTTACTGCAAAAACAAGTTTAGGATTAACGACTAACTGGGACAGAAGAAAAATATGGCAGGGAGCTATTTATCAACGCTATGTAGATTCGCAAGGTAATAAAACTTTCGCAGGAGATGCTTCCATTAATGCTTCAGAAGGATGGAATTATCGTTGGTTCAACACCCTTAATTATGAAGTACAAGGATTAGGTGATAAGCATTCTTTAACTATACTTGGAGGAATGGAGGTTGCTGACTCTCATTCTGAAAGCACTTATGTTTTTGGAAGACGATACCCGATTTCGTTTGACGATGAACGTGCTTTTGCTAACATGGATTCTTACGACCACTCTGATACAAAATACGGAGGTTTCAGCTCAAACATCGGGACACCTAACCGCTCTAATTCCTATTTTAGCCGTCTTAACTATTCCTTTCTAGATAAATATTTATTTACGGCCACCTTTAGAGCAGACGGTTCTTCCCGATTTGCACCTACTAATCGTTGGGCCTACTTCCCTGCCGGTGCAGCTGCTTGGCGTATTTCTGATGAAAATTTCATGAAAAACGTGAACTGGATAAGTAGCCTTAAATTACGTGCGTCCTACGGAACGGTAGGTAATGACGGTATTAATGCCGGATTATGGAAAATGAACTGGGAATCAGGAGGACTAACGGGATATTCTTTAAATGAGGTACAGCAATTATCTTATGTACCAGCTTCAACACTTAATAACCCTAACTTAAAATGGGAAACGACCATCACTAGAAATATTGGACTTGATTTTGCCTTATTCAATAACAAATTGAAAGGTACCATTGATGTATATAAAAACACAGTAAAAGACCTTTTATTACTGAGACCAATTGCTGAAATAAGTGGTTTTTCAGCTATGTATGATAATTTAGGAACTACCAGCAATAAAGGAATTGAAGTCTCATTGAACGGAGATTTAATAAAAACAAAAGATTTTAATTTACACGGAAGCATTAACATCAATGTTAATAAAGGAAATGTTGATAAATTAGGCGAAGGAGTTAATCCTACTTACAGCTCTGCTTGGGGAGGAATCAACAACTCACCAGCTTCAGGAGACTATATTTTTGAAGTTGGAAAACCTGTAGGTTTAGTTCGAGGTTGGATTTACGATGGCTGGTACACTACAAGCGATTTCGACTACAATGCTGCAGGAGCCGGAACCTATACCTTAAAATCAGGAGTACCTGATATTGCAAGTGGGTATCTTTCTACTGTTTACGGAACAACAGAGCACAAACCAGGTTCACAAACTGCGTATCCGGGAGTACCAAAATACAAAGACCTCAACAATGATGGTATCATCAATGATAATGATTTAACTGTAATTGGAAATATGAATCCTAAACATACAGGTGGTTTCAACCTTAGTGGAAATTATAGAAACTTTGATTTTGGATTTGATTTCAACTGGAGTTATGGGAATGACATCTATAATGCCAATCACTTGAATGCTTATCAGGGAAATAAAGAATCTGGTTTATTTAGGAACAGACTACAAGAATTAGCAGGAGCTTATAAAATCTATGATGTTATCAACGGACAAATTACTCCTGTAGTAGCACCAGCTGATTTAGACGCTTTAAATGCCAACGCAACTACTTTCATTCCATTCGCTGAAAAAACAATGACCTCTACTTATGCAATAGAAGACGGTTCTTTCTTGAGACTTAACACTTTTACTTTGGGTTATTCTTTACCTGAAAATGTTTTAACAAAAATGGGATTCAGCAATTTGAGAGTTTATGGAACCATCTATAACGCATTTACAATTACAGGTTATAATGGTTTAGACCCTGAAGTTAATCCTGATTCATCAAGAAACGGAGACTACCCAACACCGGGACTTGATTATGGTTCTTATCCACGCCCACGTTCCTTTACATTGGGAGTTAATGTTGCATTTTAATTTTAAACTTATTGAATCATGAAAAAGCTATTATATTTTATACTTTGTATTTCTATTTTATTAAATACAGCATGTAACAAAGATTTTTTAGAAGTACAATCTCCTTCTCAGGTAGATGAAGACTTCGTATTCTCATCACCAAGCGAAGCTTACAAAGCTATGGTAGGAAACTATGATATCTGGAGACTTGCTGACTCCCCTATGTTTTACGATACTGAAATAGTAGGTTCTGACTCAGAGTGCCACCCTGAAGCTTACAGTGCTCAGACCCGACATATTCCTGAAGGACTTTTTGCAACCGAATTAAGTATTAATGAAACAAATCCAAAAAGTTTTTTTGCTAATGCCTATAAAATAATTAGTCGTTCCAATATTATGATTGAAGCAATTGGCGCTAAAAAAGAATATCAAGATGCAGTTGCAGCTAACAAAACAACTGAATGGACACAATTATATGGAGAAGCAGTTGTTTTTCGTGCCAATATGTATCAATACCTAATTAAATATTTTGGAGATGTCCCTTATTTTGATGTTCCAGTAAGAAATTTAGAGCAATTAGAAACAACCGGATTAACATCAAGAGATGAAATTTACGATAAAGAAATTGAAGCTCTTAAAAAAGTGGAACCACTTATGAATCGTATCGGAGAAGGAGGTTTAACAGCCGAACGTTTTACCCGCTCTTTTGCTCAGGGATTGATTGGAAAAATGGCTCTTGCTGCCGGTGGATGGCAAACCAGACGTACCGATTTTGATTACGGATCGGTTACTTTTGAACAAAAAGGAACCGTATTTTGGAACGCTAAATATGTAAGACGCACTGATTACAAAACCTATATTGCTATTGCAAAAGAATACCTTCAAAAACTTGTAGACAATTCGGGAACGGCACATTTAATTACCGCAGACGAAAGGACTGGAAATTTCAACAATCCTTTTCAACGTCATTTCCAATACGTAATGGATTTAACAGTAAGCCCTGAATCCATTTTTGAAACAGGAACAACAAGAGCTGTGGGAACTTCTGAATTTCCATATGCCTTTGGTCGTCCATCCGGAGGTGGTGGCTCTAATGCTTTTCCGTGTAAGTCCTATGGACAAAGCCGTATTTATGCTTCTTTTTATTATGGTGAATTTGACCCAAAAGATATGCGTAGAGATGTAACAGTAGCAGTTACAGCTAATTCAGGAGCCTGCTCTGAAAAACTAATTGATTTCTCTCCAGGAAGTAGAGAAAAAGGCGGTTTAGCCAATAACAAACTAGATGAAAGCCGCATGAAAGACCCTTATACTGCAGCTCAACGATCTTCAGGTTGTAACTGGGTGCAAATGCGTTTAGGAGATGTAATCTTAAATTTATCCTATGCTTATGCTCTTTTAGACGATGAACCAAATGCAAAATTATATTTAACAAAAGTTCGTAGTCGCGCTTTTTCTTCTGCTGATCAGACAACAAAAGTAACAAACTATGTCAATGCATTATCTGGTGAATCTTTAATTGACGGTATTTTAGAAGAACGAAAACTAGAATTAGCTGGAGAAGGACATACTCGTTGGGACATGATTTTATCTGGAAAAATGCCAGAAAGAATCAAAAAACTTCGTGACAGACAAATTGCAATGGTTAATGGTTTGAAAACAAACGGATATTATACTTTCCCTGAAACAGGTTTAACTATTTCTAATTATATTTGGACAAAAGCAGTAAACATGACTTCTTTTGGAATATCAACTATGTTAACAGGAAATGCTAATGTGGACGAATCGAATCCAAATTATCCAGTTTTAACACCAGGTTGGAGAGGAAACTGCGATAAATGGACCGGAACCACTTATAACTCAGGAAACGGATTTACAGCTGATTCTGGAAACAGAAATATAGCCATCAAAGGATTGTATAGATATATCGATCCAAATAGCCAGGAAGCAACAGATCTTCAAAATGCAGGATATGTAAAAACCAAATGGGGAATTAACATCGTAAACAATGAAAGTCAATATACCTCAGATATTTTTAAAGGTTACCAGGATAATTATTATACAGCTGGTTATCCACCACGTTATATAAGAGCTTTCTCCTACCAAACGCTTTCTCAATCTAACGGTAACATTACCCAAGGATATGGTCACGCATCAGAATAATAACTATTTATAAAGTTAAATTTTAATCCTCTGTCATTATTTGACGGAGGATTTTTTTATCAAATAACTTCAAATACCCCATAACAAATTCTAAATAAATAAATTAATTACATTTAAAAAACCAAAAAACCACTTATTAAATTTATTAATTAACCAAAATTAAAACCAAATTTTATGGAAGTTACAAGAAGAAAATTTTTGACATCTGTAAGTATGCTTGCAGCTTATTCCGCATTCCCTCTTAGTTCTTTTGATTTTAATACTACTAAAAAACTCCGAATTGTACTCGTGGGTACCGGAATCAGAGGCATCAGTTTCTGGGGAAAAAGACTAGTTCAGGAATATTCGGATATTCTGGAATTTGTGGGGCTATCTGATATAAATCCCGGCAGATTAGAATATGCTAAAAAATTTATCGGAGTCAACTGCCCTAGTTTTGTGAATTTTGACGAAATGATAAACAAGACTAAACCGGATTTAATCATCGTTACCACAAAAGACGCCACCCATCATGAATTTATCATTAAAGGTTTGAATTCCGGCTATGATGTACTTACCGAAAAACCATTAACCACAGACGAAAATAAATGTCAGCAAATCCTAAATGCCGAAAGAAAATCAGGCAAAAATTTAATCGTTGGTTTTAATTACAGATGGAGTCCTTACAGCACTAAAATTAAAGAACTTTTAGCCAATAATACGATTGGAAAAATCACATCGGTAGATTTTCATTGGTATCTAAATACCTATCACGGGGCTTCCTATTTCAGACGGTGGCACGGACAAAAAGAAAGCGGAGGTTCACTCTGGGTTCACAAAGCCACTCATCATTTTGATTTACTCAATTGGTGGCTGGATTCAGATCCAACTGACGTTTTTGCTTTGGGAGATTTAGAACATTATGGAAAAAACAATCCTTTCAGAGGTAAAAATTGCAGAAGCTGCGACCATAAAACAACTTGTGATTATTATTATGACATCACTAAAGACCAGCAATCGATGAACTTGTATGTGGCCAATGAAAAATACGATGGTTACATTAGAGACAACTGTCTTTTTAGAGAAGAGATTGATATTTATGATAAAATGTCGGCTCAAATAAAATATGCCAACAATGCTATTGTCAACTATTCTCTCACTACCTATTCTCCTTTTGAAGGCTGGAGATTAGCTTTTAATGGTACCGAAGGCCGTATTGAAGCCTCTTTAGATATTCCATATGATAAAAAAACGACTGTGGATCAGGCTGAAATGCATGCCAAAGAGATGGAACAATCTGCATTAGAAGAAGCGAAACACGAAACAATAATTGTCCATAAACTTTGGAAAGATTTTGAAAAAGTAACGGTTCCTACCGAAAAAGGCGGCCACGGCGGAGGCGATCAACGATTACACGATAAAATATTCAAAACTCCAAATACTGCTGATCCATTTGAAAGATCAGCCGGAAGCCGGGATGGTGCTATGTCAGTATTAATTGGTATTGCTGCCCGAAACAGTATTGAAACAGGAAATCCAATTAAAATCAAAGATTTAACTGATATAACTCCAATGCCTAAAAGAGGAAAATAAGTTTCTTAACATGAAAGAAAAACTACTGGTTCTCTGTCTCCTCGTACTGATTTCATCTTTAGCCTATAGTCAAAAAAAAGGTTCCTGGGGAGATCAGGGAAATGGCACGTATATCAATCCCCTATTAAATGCAGATTACTCCGATCCGGATGTTATCAGAGTTGGAAAAAAATACTATATGATTTGTTCTGAATTTCATTACATGGGAATGACCATTCAGGAATCAGATGATATGGTAAACTGGAAAATCGTTAGCCGGATTTACGATCGATTGGATTTTCCTGCCTATGATACTTTTAAAAGATATGCCGGAGGCAGCTGGGCTCCGGCAATACGTTTTCATGACAATAAATTTTGGGTTTACTTTTGTACGATTAATGAAGGTTTGTTTATGACCAGTTCCAGTACACCAGAAGGTCCGTGGTCTCCACTCCTACTGGTAAAAGAGGTAGAAAAATGGGAAGATCCCTGTCCGTTTTGGGATGATGACGGACAGGCTTATCTGGGACACAGCGTTCACGGTGCAGGTCCTATTATTATCCATAAAATGAGTGCTGACGGAACAAAACTGCTCGATGAGGGCAAGACAGTATATACAGGTCCTGTAGCCGAAGGAACAAAAATTTACAAGCGAAATAATTATTATTACATCAGCATTCCGGAAGGCGGTGTTTCTGAAGGCTGGCAAACTGTTTTACGCTCCAAAAACATTTATGGTCCTTATGAAAAAAAAGTAGTTTTAGAAAAAGGAAGTACTGAAATTAGCAATTGTTGACACGCCAAATGGAGAATGGTGGTTTTATCATTTCCAATCAGCGGATGCTTTGGGTCGCGTATTGCACTTACAACCTATGTTTTGGCATGACGACTGGCCAGTTATTGGAATTGATATTGACAGAAACGGAATTGGAGAACCTGTAGCGGTATGGAAAAAACCTGATATAGCTGGTAATTTCCCTATTGTTGCCCCGCAATCAGATGACGAATTTAATTCCGCCGAATTAGGGCTTCAATGGCAATGGAATCATAACCCCATAAATGCTAATTGGTCTTTAAGTAAAAAGAAAGGATGGTTTGTTTTAAAAGCAAAAAAAGCAGCAAATATCATGGAAGCTTACAATACTCTAACCCAAAAAGTAATGGGAAATACCGGAGAAGTTATGGTTCAAATGGATGCTACTCATATGGTTTCTGGGCAAAAAGCAGGATTAAGTAGTATGTCTAAAATGTACAATTCGATTGGCGTTAAAAATGATAACGGAAAATTATATGTTTATTTTGAAGGAAAAGACAAAACCTATGAAGAAATTTTAATTTCTAAAAAAATCATTTATTTTAAGTTAACACTCGATCTCATCCATCAAAAAAATCATTTCTACTATAGTTTTGACAATAAAAATTTCAAAGGTATTGGTCCAGATTTCAGCACTGCATTCGGATATTGGAAAGGAACTCGACTAGCATTATTTAGTTATAATGAAGTAACCGATGGTGGAGAAGCTGCATTTAATTATTTCCACTATAATTATGATGGTCCTAAATAGCAGCATCTAAATTTCATCTTCAAATCTTATTTTATTTCCAAAAATTACAACCTATCTATTTCACTTAAAACCATGAAAAAAGCCAGCCTTACACTTTTAGTATTATTTTCCTTTTTATGCATCCATGCACAAAGCAACAAAACAGTTTATAATGTTTATGATTTTGGCGCAAAAGGAGATGGAACAACAAATGATCAGACAGCCATTCAAAAGGCGATTGATGCCTGCAAAGAAAAAGGAGGGACAGTTGTTCTCGAAAAAGGAACTTTTTTAACTGGACAAATAGTTTTGGTAAACAATCTAACTTTACAAATTGAGCCTTCTGCCACTCTTTTAGGAATTAAATCTGATGATGAAAAAGACTATCCACATCATCTTATTGACACAAAATATCCTAATCGAATGCTGGAAGATTGTCAAAGAAGATTAATTTACGGAAATAAAGTTAGAAATGTAACCATAACCGGCGGCGGAATCATCAATGGACAAGGCGATTACGAACCCTGGATGCATGTAAAAGAAATAGGTACCGAGAAAGACCGCCCTTCTATACTGGCATTTGTGGGCAGTAACAACATTACGGTATCTAATCTGACACTTATTAAACCTGCTTGTTGGACGCAAGTTTATATTGAATCGGAAAATATTAATATCCAAAAAATAAAAGTAAACACAGGACAACTTACGCCTAATCGCGACGGTATTGATATTGTGGATTGTCATAATGTACTTATAGAAGATAGTTACATTGAATCGGAAGACGATGGAATTTGCTTTAAAAGTGGCAGTGAATATGGCTGTAAAGATATTATTGTAAGAAGATGTATTTTGGACAAACTAAATGTAAAAGCCGGTAATTGCTTCAAATTAGGCACTGATGGCTTGGGCAGTTTTATGAATTTTGATGTTTCTGAGTTAATCCTGAAAAATGCGTATCAAAATTCCGCTTTCTGTATTGAATCCATGGATGGAGCTGTAATTGATAATTTGAATTTCCGCGATTGCCAAATTACAAATTGCGGTCAGGCTATTTTTATTCTTTTAGCGGACAGAAGAAGAACTGTTCCTGATAGAAAAACTCGCATCGGTGCTATTTCAAACATTAGTTTCAAAAATATAAACGGAACAGATTTCACTCAGCAATATCCTTCTATTATTACAGGTATAAAAGGACATAACATTCAAAATGTAACTTTTGAAAATCTGAATTTCGAATTAAAAGGAGGCATTCAAACTACAAATCAAACCGTAATGGAATACGATGGAAAATATCCTGAAGGAAGTTATTTTGGCAATACCAATGCTTTTGGTTTCTTTATCCGGCATGCCGATACTATTACTTTTACAAATTGCAACATTACTGCGAAATCGGAAGATAAAAGACCCTGGTTAGTTCAGGAAGATACTCATAAAGTTGAGATCAATTAACTAATTTTAAAATAAAAGAAACAAACCTCAAGTTTAAAGAACAAGATAAATTGTGCATTAAAAAATTATTTTAGTACTTTGAGCCTCCTATCTACAAACACTTATGGAAGTAATAAAAAACAAAGAAGGATTTGAAGTGGTAAATTCAAATCCATCCTTAATGCGCAAGATTGTTCATTTAGATCATTTGATGGTTACCATCATTGAATTCCTTAATGGACCAATGGAAAACCCGGATCCACCTCACAAACACGTTCACGAACAAATTACCTATGTAGCATCGGGTTCGCTAAAATTATTTGTCGAAGACCGAGAATACCTACTAGAAGAAGGTGATGTTTTTAAAATTGAATCCAATTTAAATCACAGCATCCAAACCTTATCCGAATATGTAAAACTAGTAGATAGTTTTACGCCACTTAGAGAAGATTTTATTTCGTAATATTTCTAATTTAGAAAATAAAAAAATGCCATTATGAATCACATGTATCGTTTCTTATTTATTGTTCTATTGCTGCTTTCGCAAAATAGTAATGCCCAACGTATCGAACTTTTCAACCAAAAAGACTTAAAAGGCTGGTATGCTTTTGGGGAAGAAAAAGGAAAAGTAAACCATGCTGCCGAACTATTTTCGGTAGAAGATAACATCATTCGAATGTATGGGCCAAAGGCTGGTTATTTAATGTCCAATGAATCTTTTAAAAATTTCAAATTAACGGTTGAATTCCGCTGGAACACTGACACTAAATTTGCTAAAAAAAGTAATAATAAAAATAGTGGTGTGATGTATCTGGTTCCTGCTGAAACACCAGATGTTTTATGGCCAAAAGGAATTCAGTTCCAAATAAAAGAAGGTGCTACCGGTGATTTTGTTTTACTTCAAGAAGTAACGCTAAACATCAACGGAACAAAAACAGAAGCAGGAAAAAGTGTCGTTGCCAAACGTTTTGCTGACGCCGAAAAAACTATTGGCGAATGGAACAAACTTGAGGTTACTTCTAAAAATGGGGTAATCACTCAAAAACTAAACGGAAAATTAGTCAATAAAGGAACGGAATCATCGGTTACCGAAGGTAGAATTTTATTGCAATACGAAGGTTTTCCGATAGATTTTAGAAAAGTGAATATAAAAAAATGTAAATAATCTTAGTCAAAAGAAATTCTTTTATTTTTGCCACAGATTTTAAAGGTTAGCATGGATCAATGGGTGTAAATCTTTTAAATCTGTGGCAATTATTTTTTAAAGAAAAAGCAAATCCTTTTATCAATCTATGTTTTTCCCAATTAAAGCGTATCTAAAATTTCTTTGGCATTCAAAAAACGAACATGCGGTGCACTCCCCTTTTGTTTTTAGCTTGATTACCAAATGTTTTTACGATAAAAAACCAAAACCGGAATACGAAATATTGGAAGACTACCGCAATGCGCTTTTAAAGAATAAAAACAGTATTGAAGTTACCGATTTCGGCGCCGGTTCTAAAGTATTTAAATCAAATACCAGAGTGATTGCCCAAATTGCCAAAACGGCTGGGATTTCTAAAAAAAGAGCCCAATTATTATTTCGAATTACTGCATATTTCAAACCGGAAAACATTTTAGAATTAGGTACTTCTTTAGGATTAGCGACTTCAGCCTTGGCTTTAGGAAATCCAAAAGCAAGTATTACAACATTAGAAGGTTGTGCAAACACAATGGCAATTGCAAAAAAACAATTGCAATCATATAATATAAATAATGTTGAATTGATTACAACTGAATTTTCAAAGTATCTCACAACTCACAATTCACAACTCACAACTCACGACTTAATTTACTTTGACGGTAATCATTCTAAAAAAGCCACTTTAGACTATTTTGAGTCTTTACTCCCAACAATTACAAATGATAGTGTATGGATTTTTGATGACATTCACTGGTCTGCCGATATGGAAGAAGCTTGGGAAACCATTAAAAAACATTCTAAAGTCTCTGTAACTATTGACACTTTTCAGTGGGGACTTGTTTTTTTTAGAAGAGAACAACCCAAAGAGCATTTTACCATTAGAGTATAAGCTATTTTTTGTCCTAAATCATAAGATTTTCACAATAATATCCACTTATTACTAAATGATTTTTTAGCTTTGGTTTTTCGAAAATAAATTCTAAATCGAAACCTGAAATTATGAGCAAGCCATTAATTAAAATATCGGATATAAAACGAAATTTTGTACTCGGAGACGAAATCGTTTATGTATTAAAAGGAATCAATTTAGAAATTAATAAAGGAGAATACGTGGCACTTATGGGACCTTCGGGTTCAGGAAAGTCCACCTTAATGAATCTTTTAGGCTGTTTAGACACTCCCACATCCGGAACCTATATCTTAAACGGGAAGGATGTAAGTAAGATGAAAGATGATGAACTGGCCGAAATTCGCAACAAAGAAATCGGCTTCGTTTTCCAAACTTTCAACTTATTGCCTAGAACAACTGCCTTAGACAACGTAGCATTACCCATGATTTATGCGGGACACCCAAAATCAGAACGCAATAAAAGAGCTACCGAAGTACTCGAACAAGTCAATCTGGCTGATCGAATGGATCACCAACCCAACCAGCTTTCGGGTGGTCAACGCCAGCGTGTGGCTGTAGCTCGAGCATTGGTCAACAAACCTTCTATTATTCTTGCCGATGAGCCTACTGGAAACTTAGACAGTAAAACATCTGTAGAAATCATGAATCTTTTTAATGAAATTCACGCTAACGGCAATACCGTAATTTTAGTAACTCACGAAGAAGAAATTGCTGAGTATGCGCACCGGATTATTCGTTTGCGTGACGGCATGATTGAAAGTGACACCAGAAAAAAGTTAGATGTTAAGAGTTAAGGAGTTTTGGGTTTCAAATTCCAATAATTAATTATATGTTCTTAATCTACGAACATCCCACTTCTAACTTCTAACCTATAACACTTAACTTTTTTACTAAAATGAAAATATATACCAAAACTGGAGATAAAGGAACAACAGCACTTTTTGGCGGAAGCCGGGTTCCTAAAGACCATATTCGGATTGAAAGCTACGGAACAGTTGACGAATTGAATTCTTATATCGGGTTGATTCGGGACCAGGACATCAATGTACATTACAAAGAAATTCTTATCGAAATTCAAGACCGCCTATTTACCGCAGGAGCCATTTTAGCAACTCCTGAAGACAAAACTGTTTTAAAAAATGGTAAAACAAGATTACAAAATCTAGGAATTGTTCCGGCGGATATTGAATTATTAGAAAATGAAATTGACAGCATGGAAACGCAACTTCCACAAATGACACATTTTGTGTTGCCAGGAGGACATCCTACTGTGTCACATTGTCATATTGCACGTTGTATTTGCCGCCGAGCGGAGCGCTTAACCGTGCATTTAAGTCATAATGAAAGGATTCCAGAAATAGTAATTAGCTATTTAAACCGACTTTCTGACTACCTTTTTGTGTTGGCACGAAAGTTGACCCATGATTTAAACGCCGAGGAAGTCAAGTGGATTCCGAGGAAATAATATTCAGTTTACAGTGATCAGTTTACAATGAAAAACTGAATACTAAACACTGAATACTGACCACTAAAAAACACGTTCTTAACTTTAACATAAAATAAATGATTTTTTACTTGTCTTTTTCAGTAAAAAAATTATTTTTGCACAAAACTAAATCGACAAAAGATGTATTGGACATTAGAATTAGCATCCTATCTTAGTGATGCGCCATGGCCTGCTAACAAAGACGAACTTATTGATTACGCTATACGTGCAGGAGCTCCACTAGAAGTAGTTGAAAACCTACAATCTATTGAAGATGAAGGCGAGATATATGAGTCTATGGAAGAAATATGGCCAGATTACCCTACTGACGAAGATTATCTTTGGAATGAGGATGAATACTAGAAAAACTAAGAAAAAGTCTCAAAAGAGGCTTTTTTTTTGGTTCAACAAACAGATAAATAATTAGAAATATAAAACATTATGAGTTTCGTAAACAGCATTATTAAAATTTTTGTAGGAGACAAATCGGAGAAAGATGTTAAAGCTTTACAGCCCTATTTAAATAAAATCAAAACCTTCGAGAGTAACTTACAGACGCTATCTCATGACGAATTAAGAGGAAGAACCGTTTTCTTTAAAGAAAAAATTAAAGAATCTCGTGCTGCCATTGATGCCAAAATTGAGGCCCTTAAATCGGATGTTGAAGGAATTGAAGACATCGACAAAAGAGAAGACATCTATACAGAAATTGATAATCTGGAAAAAGAAGCTTATACACTTTCTGAAAAAACCCTAATGGAAATTCTTCCAGAAGCTTTTGCTGTAGTAAAAGAAACAGCAAGACGTTTCAAAGATAACAACGAAATCACAGTTACTGCTACAGCCAGAGACCGCGAATTTTCAGCCACAAAAACTTATGTAAGCATTGAAGGAGACAAAGCCGTTTGGTTAAACAAATGGAATGCTGCTGGTAAAGAAATCACTTGGGATATGATCCACTACGACGTTCAGTTGATAGGTGGTATGGTATTGCACCAAGGTAAAGTTGCCGAAATGCAAACAGGGGAAGGAAAAACATTGGTAGCAACCTTGCCTTTATACTTAAATGCTTTAACTGGAAATGGTGTGCATTTAGTAACCGTAAATGACTACTTAGCCAAACGTGACAGCACTTGGAAAGCGCCTTTATTTGAATTCCACGGAATGACTGTAGATTGTATCGACAATCACCAACCGAATTCTGAAGGAAGAAAAAAAGCATACGACGCTGATATTACTTATGGTACCAATAACGAATTTGGTTTTGACTACCTGAGAGATAACATGGCACATTCGCCATCTGATTTGGTTCAAAGAAAACACAACTACGCCATTGTCGATGAGGTGGATTCGGTATTAATTGATGATGCAAGAACGCCATTGATTATTTCCGGACCAGTTCCGCAAGGAGACCGTCACGAATTCAACGAATTGAAACCAAAAATCGAAACATTGGTTGGATTGCAACGTCAGTTAGCAACTGGATTCTTAACTGAAGCTAAAAAATTAATCAAAGAAGGAAACACTAAAGATGGAGGTTTCATGTTATTGAGAGCTTACAGAAGTTTACCTAAAAACAAAGCTTTAATTAAGTTTTTAAGTGAAGAAGGAATCAAACAATTGCTTCAAAAAACGGAGAACTCCTATATGGAAAACAATAACAAAGAAATGCCAAAGGTAGACGAGGCATTGTATTTTGTTATTGAAGAAAAAAACAACCAAGTAGAATTAACTGATAACGGAATCAAATTCCTTTCAGGAGATACTGATGCTGACTTTTTCGTATTACCAGATATTGGAACTGAAATTGCCAACATCGAAAAACAAAAATTAGACAAAGACGCTGAAGCAGAAGAAAAAGAAAAATTATTTCAAGATTTCAGTATCAAAAGCGAGCGTATCCACACTTTAACACAACTTTTAAAAGCCTATGCTTTATTTGAAAAAGATGTAGAATACGTAATCATGGACAACAAAATTATGATTGTCGATGAGCAAACAGGTCGTATTATGGATGGTCGCCGTTATTCTGACGGATTACACCAAGCGATTGAAGCTAAAGAAAATGTAAAAATCGAAGCTGCCACTCAGACTTTTGCAACAGTAACTTTGCAAAATTATTTCAGAATGTACAGCAAATTAGGTGGAATGACCGGTACTGCTGTTACTGAAGCTGGCGAGCTTTGGGAAATCTATAAATTAGACGTTGTTGAAATCCCAACAAACCGTCCAATTGCAAGACACGACAAAGAAGATTTTATCTATAAAACTACTCGTGAAAAATTCAATGCTGTAATTGAAGATGTAACTGAATTATCTAAAGCAGGTCGTCCTGTATTGATTGGTACCACTTCTGTTGAAATCTCTGAATTATTAAGCCGTATGCTTAAAATGAGAGGAGTGACGCATAATGTATTGAATGCAAAAATGCACAAACAAGAAGCACAAATTGTTGAGGAAGCAGGAAAAGCTGGGGTTGTAACTATTGCAACTAATATGGCTGGTCGTGGTACCGATATTAAATTATCTGCCGAAGTAAAAGCTGCTGGTGGTTTAGCCATTGTAGGTACTGAGCGTCATGATTCACGTCGTGTAGACCGTCAGTTGCGTGGTCGTGCTGGTCGTCAAGGAGATCCAGGAAGTTCTCAATTCTATGTTTCCCTAGAGGATAACTTGATGCGTTTATTTGGTTCTGAAAGAGTAGCTAAAGTTATGGACCGTATGGGACTGGAAGAAGGTGAAGTGATCCAACATTCGATGATGACTAAATCTATCGAGCGTGCTCAGAAAAAAGTAGAAGAAAACAACTTTGGTGTTCGTAAACGTTTGTTAGAATATGATGACGTGATGAACGCTCAACGTGAAGTAGTGTACAAACGTCGTCGCCACGCCTTGTTTGGAGAGCGTTTGAAACTGGACATCGCAAATATGTTGTATGACACCTGCGAATTATTCGTTCAAAACACGAAAGGAACTAACGATTACAAAACATTCGAATTCGATTTAATTCGTTATTTCTCTATCACTTCCCCAGTAAGCGAATCAGAATTTACACGTTTAACAGAAATCGAATTAACTGCGAAAGTATACAAAGAAGCTTTAAAATACTATACTGAAAAATGTGAGCGTAGCGCCAGAGAAGCCTTCCCTATTGTAAAAAATATTTTCGAAGATCCAAACAATCAGTTTGAGCGCATTGTGGTTCCATTTACCGATGGAGTAAAATCATTAAGCGTAGTAACCGATTTGAAAAAAGCTTACGAAACAGAAGGAAGACAATTAGTAGCTGATTTTGAGAAAAACATCACTTTATCTATTGTAGATGAAGCCTGGAAAAAACACTTGCGTAAAATGGACGAATTGAAACAATCTGTTCAATTAGCCGTTCACGAACAAAAAGATCCTTTGCTTATCTATAAATTTGAAGCTTTCAACTTATTCAACAATATGTTGAACGGCATCAACAAAGAAGTAATTTCGTTCCTTTTCAAAGGTGATTTGCCACAACAACAGGCTCCGATTGAAGAAGCTAGAGAAGTGCAACGTCCAAAAGAAAAATTGCAATTGACTAAAGACGAGATTCCAAATAGCGAAAGCATGAACCGCGAAGCTGGAGAAACACAGCAACGTCAGGTAACGGAAACCATCGTACGCGATATGCCAAAAATCAACCGCAACGATACCGTAACCGTTCAACAAATAGCTACCGGAAAAACGGAATCTATGAAATACAAAAAAGCAGAAGCCTTATTAGCAACTGGCGAATGGGTTATTGTGAATGAATAGTTTACAGATTACATAAATTTAGAAATCCTCAATTACAAAAGTAGTTGGGGATTTTTTTTCCATTACTTTTATAAATATTAACACAAATATTTCATAAGATAAATTTTATATATTTGAAAACAAATAAAAACATGATCTAAATTGAAAAGAATAAAAAAACACAAAAAAGGAAAAGAATTAATTAATAGTTTTTACGAACAAGATTCTCATTGTTTAATTATTCATTACTCATGTGAAAGTTTTTATGATATAACCGATGGTAAAACTCCTCGAATTACATCTATTGCCGTAAGATATTTAACTTCTGCACAAACAAAGTCTTTTTCTATTCATAAAATAGCAGAATTAAAGGGAATTTTAATCAATGAAATTACTGATAATTATGATGATTTAGAAAAAGAAATGCTTAAAGAATTCTTCGCTTTCGCTGAAAAACACTCTACATATTCCTGGATTCATTGGAATATGAGAGATATAAATTATGGGTTTGAAGCTATTCAGTATAGAGCGAATGTACTTGGCCTTAAGAAAATTTATGAAATTCAAGATAATAAAAAGTTTGATTTAGCCAGAATCCTTATAGATATATATGGCAAAAAATACGCAGATCATCCAAGGTTAGTTTCAATTTTAGAACAAAATAAAATTTCATCTAAAAATTGGTTAAATGGAGATAATGAAGCGAAAGCCTTTCAAAATAAAGAGTTTGTTAGACTTCATCAATCTACATTAGCAAAAGTTGATGTTTTTGAAAACATTATTAAACTTACCGCTGAAGGTCAACTAAAAACTAAATCTAATCTTTTTGATATTTATGGAATTAGTCCTCAAGGAATCTTTGAATTAATAAAAAACAATTGGCTTTTTAGTTTAATAATGTTTGTGATCTCTGTTGTTGTAGGAACAATTCTTGGAAAACAATTTTAAAACTATAGCTGGCGATAAACCCTCTGGTGCTCGTCTGTGACGAGTGCCTGCTTAAATTAATTGAAAAATTGTAGCGTCTGTAACGCGGTTTTTTAGCACGATTATCTTTATTAAGTTACTTTGATGCGATGCTTCCTTCGTTAGCATGACAAGTTTGCGGATAAATTTCTCCTAATTCTATCCCAAAAGAAGTCAAAGGATTTTTCTGTTAAAAAAATACCCTAAAAAAATATTTATCTGTATTTTTGCATTCGAAAACAAAAAAGCAGTTTTTGAAGACCTTATTTAGCATAGTACTTTCTATACTTTTATTACTACCTTCTTTTGGTAGCTTTTTTGTGTATACTTCATTTAAATTGCATCAGGACGAAATTGTAAAAACCATTTGTGTGCAACGAAAATTGGTTAACAATACCTGTAACGGTCGTTGCGAACTGGATAAAAGCATCAAGAAATACAACGACAACGAAAAAAGAATGCAAAACAATCTGGACAACAAAGTCGATTTGGTTTTTATCATCCATACTGCTGTTCCTGATTTTAAACTAATTCCTAGCAATCCCATTGAAAAACCTAATTGCTATACTTTAGACAAAAAACCTATTTCGGTTGCTTTGTCTTCCTTTAGACCTCCATCCTATTTTATATAAATTTTAATATCACTTTTCAATTTTTTATTGAACAGTATTTTCTCTTGGGATTCCTCCAAGAAAAGTTCGTTATATCTACATTTATATAAATTAAAATGAAACATATTTTTCTGGCTTTAATTAGTATAAGCCAATTTGCGGTTGCTCAAATTAACCCAAACAAAACTCCAAAAGACAGCACTGACGTCCTAGAATTAGAAAGCGTTTTTATAACTGCTAACCGTACCGCTACATTACGCAAAGAAACTCCTGTTGCCATTAGCAAATTAACGGCTAAAACCATCAATGAAGCTAAGGCTACGGCAGCCTACGAAATTGTAAACAAAACTCCTGGAGTGTTGATGGTAAATTTAGGCAATGAACAACACATGATGTCCATTCGTCAACCCATGACGACCAATTCTTATTATTTGTATTTGGAAGACGGCTTACCTATTCGTCCTATGGGAATTTTTAATCACAATGCCTTATTAGAAATCAACCAATTCAATCTTCAAAGTATTGAGGTGGTAAAAGGTCCTGTCTCTTCTCTTTATGGACCAGAAGCAGTGGGAGGAACTATTAATTTTATCTCCTTAAAACCTAGTATTGATCCCGAATTTAAATTTGGAATACAAGCCGATAATTTTGGTTTCCACCGCATTCAAGCTGCTGGTGGCGCTACGATAGGCAAGGTAGGATTCCATATTGCAGGAATCTCTAGTTTGCAAAAAAACGGTTGGATGGCCAATTCTGATTACAACAAAGACAATTTGAATGCCCGAATTGATTACCACATCTCACCTTCTACCCGATTAATCAGTAATACTATGTACGGTAAATATTATTCTCAAATGAGTGGAAGCGTCAACGAAACGGCTTTTAACGACCGTAGTTACAGCAGTACTTCTGATTTTACCTATAGAAAATCGGATGCTTTGCGTACAAGATTGACATTAGAACACGACTGGAACGAAAACGCAAGCAGCTACATTACCACTTATTATAGAGACAATAAATTAGGTCAAAATCCTTCTTACGGAATCAAATGGAATGCCGATCCCACAAAAAAAGATGTTTACTATCCCACACAAAACAATAATCCTGAATTAGCATACGGTGAAGTAAATTCAAATAATTTTAAAAGCTTTGGTGCCATTGGGCAACATACCCAAAAGTTTGATTTCTTGAACACTAAATTAGTTGCAGGAGCTTTATACGATTATTCTCCTGTTACTTATTGGTCCTATCGCACGGATTTAAAAGCGGTATTAAATCCTGGAGTAGTAGGAAAACAAACCGTTAACCATTATGAAGTATTAACCGAAAGACCTGATGTAAAAATTGCCGATTATAAGGCTGACATTTACAATACTGCTGCTTATGCACAATTGAGTTTTAATCCTATTGAAAAAATAGTCCTTTCTTTAGGTGGTCGTTATGACAATATGAAAATAGCATATGATAATACTTTAGACCTTTCTTTAGGCAGTAAAATATATGATAGAGTTACTTTTAAAGTAGGAGCTAACTACAATCCATTTGATTTTGCAGGTTTTTATGGCAATTATTCACAGGGATTTGCTCCTCCAGGAATTACATCTATCTTTAGAACAAAATCAGGGACAGGGGGAACAACAGGAGTTCCTGCTGAGTTTTATTACAACCTTAAACCGGCTACTTTCAATAATTATGAAATAGGTGGTTGGATGACTTTGTTAGCTAACAAACTGAACTTGGATTACGCTTTGTATTACATGGAAGGGAAAAACGAATTATTAAATGTAAAGCTAGAAGACAATTCAACCGATTACCGTTCGGCTGGCGAAACCCGCCATAAAGGAATTGAATTTGGCTTAAGCTATAAACCATCATCGCAAATCAATTTCCGTTTAGGAGGAACTTATGCCCAACATACGTATATTGATTTTGCTATTTCAGACAAATCTACCGATGCTTTACAAAACTTAAATGGAAAAGAAATGCCATCAGCACCAAGATGGTCTGGAAATTCAGAACTTTATTATTACCCCAAATGGCTTCCTAATTTTAGAACTTCCATCGAATGGCAATTAGTGGGTAGCTACTACCAAAATCAAATTAACACGGTAAAATATAGTGGTTATAATTTATTCAACGCCAGAATCGGTTACCAATGGAAATCATTTGAATTCTACGGAAATATAATGAATCTAACCGATAAATTATATGCTTACAATGTTTCCAGAAGCAATACAGCGGGTGCTGCTCCAAGCTATACAGCTGCAGCTCCTAGAACATTTGTATTTGGAATCCAATATCATTTTTCATTAAAAAAATAATATAAAACAAGCCGTATGAGCTCTAAAACAAAGTCTTCTAAAAAGAAAGATTCTAAGCTAGTTAAAAAAATCAAACAGCAAATGTACCAATGGCACAGAACCATTGGAATCATTACCATTGTACCGGTTATTTTCTGGACTTTATCAGGATTAATGCATCCTTTTATGGCGCACTTTTTTAAACCTGAAATTGCACATGACAAAATAGAAATCACAACAATTCCTCAAAACGAATTACAGCTTTCTATTCAGGAAGTTTTAGAAAAAAACAAGATTCAGCAGTTTAAAAACTTCCGAATCGTTTCTTTCAATAACAAGAACTATTACCAAGTAAAAAACGTTATTGGTGATTTATTGTATTTTGATACTTCAACTGGAAAAGAACTCCAAAATGGAGATAAAATATATGCCGAATGGTTGTCGCGTTATTTCTTAGACGATCAAAAAAGTAGTATTCAAAAAAGCGAAATTATCACTGAATTTGACCATCAATACAAATATGTCAATCGTTATTTGCCGGTGTACAAACTGAGTTTTGATAATCCTGATGCTATGCAGGTTTATGTAGACACTTCTTCTAGCAAGTTAGCCACCTACAACCCTACTTCAAGACAATTTTTCATCTGGTTTTTTGACACCTTCCACAACTGGTCATTTCTGGATGCTATTAGCAACAATAGTATTCGCATTATCACAATGCTTTTCTTGTTGTCCATCATCGGATTTTCTGCTATTAGCGGAATTGTGATTTATGGTTTTCTTTGGAAACAGTTTAAAAAATCAGACAGTCTGGAGCCTAAAAAGGGGATTCGAAAATACCACCGCCAAATAGGAATCTGGATTTCCTTGTTTACCCTAACCTTTGCGTTTAGTGGTGGATATCATGCTACTACTAAGTGGGATCCATACACCTTAGACCAGATGGTGTACGAACCTACTTTTAAAACCAACGAAATTCAATTAGCTAACAACAAACTGAATTTAGACTGGAATCGTTTTCAAAACGCGAGTCTGATTACTTTTAACGACAGTATTTACTACCGTTGTCAGATGGAAGAACAATCCAATAGAAAGTTCAAAAAACCCAAGTCAGATGCCAATTCGAAATGGAATAAAAAGGCTTCCCCTAAAACAGAAGTCGTGTATATCAATGCTACAACCAACACAGTTACACCCAATTTAGATTTACAATATGCTGAATTTCTGGCCTATTATTTTACTGATGGCGCACCAAAAGCACCTTGTTGTGAAATGATGAGTCCAGAAATTCCTGAAGAATCGGAAGTTTCATTAGAAAATGTAAAGTTATTAGAATCAAAAGTCATCACTAATTTTGAAAACAGAGATTATGGTTTTGTAAACAAACGTTTACCTGTAATAAAACTAGCTTATGATACGCCCGAAAAAACAACCTATTTTATAGAAACAGCTACTTCAAGACTGGCTGCCATTGTTAAAAATTCGGATATGGTAGAAGGTTATTCTTTTGCTATTTTGCACAAATACCTGTTTATGGACTGGGCTGGCAAAAACGTGCGTGATTTAACAATGGTTTTAGCAGCACTGTGTATTCTTATTGTTAGTGTTATGGGATTAATACTTTTTATAAAGAAATAGTTTCTAAGTTCCTAAGAAGCTAAGATTCTGAGTTCATTTTCACTTAGAGCCTTAGCTTCTCAGCAACTTACTTAGGATTTTCTTCGAAATATCTGGCTTCAATTCGTTTGATATCTTTAATTGATTTTCGAGCCCAATCCAATCGTTTTTCAAGAATTTCGGCATCAGTTAATTTCCAGTCGATTTCAGAACGACGCAATCTATTGGTCAAATCCTGAATGATGATAGCCGCTGAAACCGAAATATTCAAACTCTCGGTAAAACCTACCATGGGAATTTTCAAGAAACCATCGGCATTTTGCATTACTTCTTCGGACAAACCTTCTTTTTCTGTTCCAAAAAACAAAGCACTTGGTTTTGAGATGTCAAATTTTTCCAGTGTGCAGTCCTTTTCATGTGGCGTGGTGGCTATAATCTGGTAGCCTTGCTCTTTTAACGTAGCAATACAATTCGTAACCGAATCGTGTCGGTTGATATCCACCCATTTTTGAGCGCCCATGGCTATTTGTTTGTCAATTCTTTTTCCAAAACGTTCCTCTATTACATTCAATTCCTGAATTCCAAAAACCTCGCAACTGCGCATCACCGCTGAAGTATTATGCAATTGATATACATCTTCTACAGCTACCGTAAAATGCTTTGTTCTATTTTGCAATACTTCTAAAAAACGCTCTTTGCGATTGTCTGTCAATATTGTCTCCAGGTAATTTAAGTAATCTATATCAATCATTGTGTTTTTTTATTTTGTCGCAAAAATAGTAAAAAGAAAAAAAAAGCTATATTTAGCACTCAATATTATGAATTCGTGGCAACAAACAGAATGAAAAAAAAATTAGTCGTACTAACAGGAGCTGGAATTAGTGCCGAAAGCGGTATCAAAACTTTTAGAGATAGTGATGGATTATGGGAAGGCCATGATGTAATGGATGTAGCCTCACCCGAAGGTTGGCAAAGAAATCCTGAATTGGTTTTGGATTTTTACAATCAAAGACGTCGTCAACTCAAAGAAGTACAACCTAATTTAGGTCATCGAGAATTAGCCCAACTGCAAATTCATTATGATGTTCACATCATCACTCAAAACGTGGACGACTTACACGAACGTGCCGGAAGCCAAAAAGTCTTGCACCTACACGGTGAACTTTTAAAAGTAAGAAGCACTAAAAATCCAAAGTATATTTTAGAATGGGAAGGCGATTTAAATATAGGCGATTTGGATTCTTATAATAATCAATTGCGTCCACATATTGTATGGTTTGGCGAATCAGTACCTGCTTTTGATGAAGCCCTGAATATTACAGAAACCGCCGATTACTTTGCCGTAATTGGAACTTCATTACAGGTGTATCCAGCCGCGGGATTAATAGCTTTTGTTCCTCCACACATTCCTATTTTCTATATTGACCCTAAGCCAATTCAAATTCCTGATTTAAGAAATCCATTGGAAACATTTCCGCTCTTGGCATCAGAAGGAGTGCCGCAATTAAAAAATAGATTAATAGCCGAATTTCAGTAACAATCAATTCAAAAAAGTAGATAAATCTATTCAAAAAATAGCCCGAAATTCCTAAAATTCTGTCTATATTTGTGCCTTTCGAAAAAATAACAACACAATGACGACTTTAAACGAATTGAATGCTATTTCTCCAATTGATGGTAGATATAGAAATAAAACACTTTCATTGGCTCCTTTTTTCTCTGAAGAAGCTTTAATCAAGTACCGTGTATTGGTAGAAATTGAATATTTTATTGCTTTGTGCGAAGTACCTTTGCCACAATTAAAAAATGTAAACCCTAATTTATTCGAAAGTTTACGTGACATCTATAAAAATTTCTCTACTGCAGACGCACTTTGGATTAAAGAAACAGAGAAAGTTACGAATCACGACGTTAAAGCCGTTGAATATTTTATCAAAGATGCCTTTGAAAAATTAGGTTTATCGGAATACAAAGAATTCATTCACTTTGGATTGACTTCTCAAGATATCAACAATACTGCCATTCCACTTTCTACAAAAGAAGCCTTTGAGAGCGTATACATGCCATCATTGATTGCTTTAATTTCAAAATTAAAAGAATTAAGTGTAGAATGGAAAGATGTACCTATGCTTGCCCGTACGCACGGACAACCAGCTTCTCCTACTCGTTTAGGGAAAGAAATTGCTGTTTTTGTAGAGCGTATTGAAGAGCAAATGCGTTTGTTATTCAACATTCCTTTTGCTGCTAAATTTGGTGGAGCAACAGGAAATTACAATGCCCACCACGTGGCTTACCCACAAATTGACTGGAAACAATTTGGTACTAAATTCGTTCAGGAAAATTTAGGATTACACCATTCATTTCCAACAACTCAAATTGAACACTATGATCATTTTGCCGCTTTTTTTGATGCATTAAAAAGAATCAATACCATCATCATCGATTTAGACAGAGATATTTGGACTTATGTTTCGATGGAATATTTCAAACAAAAAATCAAAGCGGGAGAAATAGGTTCATCGGCAATGCCACATAAAGTAAATCCTATTGATTTTGAAAACTCAGAAGGAAACTTAAGTATTGCTAATGCGATTTTCGAACATTTATCAGCTAAATTGCCTATTTCAAGATTGCAACGTGATTTAACCGATAGTACCGTTTTAAGAAATATAGGTGTTCCTATGGGACACACTATCATTGCTTTTGAAGCTACTTTAAAAGGATTAAACAAGTTATTATTGAACGAGTCTAAATTCCATGAAGATTTAGAAAACAACTGGGCAGTAGTAGCTGAGGCCATCCAAACTATTTTACGTCGTGAGGCCTATCCAAATCCTTATGAAGCTTTAAAAGGTTTAACTAGAACTAATGAGGCGATTACTAAAAAATCAATACATGAATTCATTGGAACATTGGAAGTTTCGGAAGCAATTAAGGCAGAGTTATTACAAATTACTCCAAGTAACTTTTTAGGAATTTAATTAAATTCACATATTCAATTTTTAAAAAGTCCCGAGTTTCGGGACTTTTTTTATAAATATCCTAAATGAAATTTTAAAATTGCACATCAAAAGCGCTTTTGCTATATTTAGCAAGATTGCAAAAAAAGAAATAATATATGAGTACAGTTGCTGCAGTTGCTGAGGCATCCCAACATTTAAAACCTTTAATTAGCGATTTAGGACTAATCCTTATGACCGCTGGTTGTGCTGTATTGTTATTTAAAATAATTAAACAACCTTTAGTGCTGGGCTATTTAATTGCTGGTTTTTTAGCGGGAAACCATTTCGATTTTTTCCCATCTGTAAAAGACGTCCATAGCGTTGAAGTTTGGGCAGAAATTGGCGTTATCATATTACTTTTTAGTTTGGGACTAGAATTTAGTTTTAAAAAATTAATGAAAGTGGGAGGCACAGCCTCCATAACCGCCATTACTCAAATCATAGCCATGGTACTCATTGGTTATTTGGTTGGAAAATGGATGGATTGGCGGGAAATGGATTGTATCTTTCTTGGTGTAATTCTTTCTATCTCCTCCACTACCATTATCCTTAAAACCTTTGATGAATTAGGTGTGAAAGCCCAACAATTTGCAGGAATCGTTATTGGTTCACTTATTGTCCAAGACATTGTAGCTATTTTAATGATGGTATTGTTATCCACCGTAGCAGTGAGTCAGCAATTTTCAGGTAGTGAATTATTAATGTCTGTATTCAAATTAGGCTTTTTCCTGATTGCTTGGTTTGTGGGTGGAATCTTTTTTATACCAACATTATTAAAAAAAACAAAGCATTTACTAACAGATGAAATGATGCTTATTATTTCATTAGCATTGTGTTTAATGATGGTAATCTTAGCTTCAAACGTAGGTTTTTCTCCAGCTTTAGGCGCTTTTATCATGGGATCTATCATTGCCGAAACCACTCAAGCCGAACACATTGAACATCTTATAAAGCCCGTAAAAGATTTATTTGGAGCCGTATTCTTTGTATCGGTGGGTATGTTAATTAATCCGCATACTTTGTACGAATATGCTATTCCTGTTGTAATATTGACCTTTATTACCATTTTTGGCCAATCTATTAGTTCTACTTTGGGAGCTTTAATTTCTGGACAACCTTTAAAACAATCGGTGCAAACAGGAATGAGTTTGGCACAAATTGGAGAATTCTCCTTTATTATTGCCACACTAGGAATGTCTATGAATGTAACGAGTGACTTTCTATATCCGGTAGTCGTAGCCGTTTCGGCAATAACCACCTTTACTACTCCTTTTATGGTAAAGATGGCGGTTCCTTTTTCTACTTATTTAGAAAAAGAATTACCCCGAAAATGGACGAAAAGAATAGCTCGATATAGCGCCAATGCACAAGCCATCCGCTCGGTAAGTACTTGGCAAGTTGTTATTAGAGCACACCTGATGCAAATAATACTACATACTATTATTATTACATCGGTTATTTTAATGTCTTCTAAATTTGTATTGCCTTTAGTAGAAGATTCAAAATTTGGAAATACCATTGCAGCTTTAATTACAATGATCGTTATTTCTCCATTTTTGTGGGCACTTTCATTACGAAGGGTTGCTGTAAAAGAAGTCGATTTATTATTTGAAGAAAAAAGATATCGAGGTCCTATTTTAATGCTTTTCTTTTTCCGTATGGGATTAGCCGTATTTTATATTGGATTTTTATTAAACATTTTCTTCTCACCCATAATTGCATTTTTCGCCTTAGTAATGGCTATTGTAGTCTATTTATTATTTCCAAAAAAATTACACGAGCAATACCACAAAATCGAAAGCCATTTCTTGACAAACCTCAACGATAGAGAAGAAAAAAAGATGGATCGCCGCTATGCCTATTTAACATCTTGGGATGGCCACATGACTACTTTTGAAATCTCAAAAGAATCTAATCTAGCTGGAAAAACATTACGCGAAATTAAAATGAGAGAACTTCTTGGAGTCAATATTGCTTACATAAAACGAGGGGAAATAGTTATCCAAATCCCTAATAAAATGGAGCGTTTGTTTCCTGGCGATGAGATTTGTGTAATTGGGTCGGATGCACAAGTAAAAGAATTTTCTAAGTTTTTAACCCAACATGAAGTTGAAGTACCGGAAACAGTAGTCAATGAAGAAATTATTTTACGTCAAATTGTTCTAAACAATGAAGAATTTATTGGTAAAAGTGTTGGTCAATCTAAATTAAGAGAACGTACCAAAGGTTTATTAGTAGGCATTGAACGAAAAGGAAACCGAATTCTAAATCCTGAATCCAACATCATCTTAGAACAAAATGATTTATTATGGCTGGTAGGCAGCAAGAAATTAATGGCCGAACTATTCAAAGAGTAATTTTTTGAATTAAACAAAAACACCTAAAACAATTTAATTTTCAATATTAAAAATGCTTGGACTTATTAATAGTCTGAGCATTTTTTTATTTTCATATGCTTTGATACAGATAATATCGAGAAAATTAAATTTCAAAACCGATTAAAATATTATATCTAAAATAAATTTCTGTTAAGCTCTTTTTCAAATGAAATTTGAGTAAATTTATAGTATCAAGATTGTTTAAACTTGAATATTTATCTTGATAATTTCCAATCGGAAATCCTATAAGAGCACTAACAATTAGTAATTGAAAAACAATTCAACATGGCATTTATAGACTATTACAAAGTATTAGAAATTGACAAAAAAGCAACAGAAGCCGAAATAAAAAAAGCTTACCGAAAATTGGCTCGCAAATACCATCCGGACATCAACCCAAATGACAAAGAAGCCGAAAAAAAGTTCAAAGAAATCAATGAGGCCAATGAAGTACTGGGCAATGCTGAGAAACGAAAAAAATACGATGCTTATGGAGAACATTGGCAACATGCTGCCGAATATGAAAAAGCCAATCAACAACAACGTTATTATGGCAGTAGCGGATCTCAAGAAGAATTCAACTCCTATGGTAGAGATGGAGACGATTATTCAGATTTTTTCGAATCCCTTTTTGGAAACGCAGCCAGAAATCGTGGTAGAAATCAACAATTTAAAGGAGCTGATTACACCACTGAATTGCAATTAAATCTAGAAGAAGCCTACACTACCCATAAAAAAACAGTTACTGTAGATGGAAAAAACATTCGTTTTACGATTCCCGCAGGAATTGAAAACGGACAAACCATAAAAATTTCAGGTCACGGTGGCGAAGGTGCTGGCGGCGGTCCTAAAGGCGATTTATACATTACATTTTCAATTAAAAACCATCCTGATTTTAAAAGAGACAAAGACAATTTATATGCAACCGTTAATCTCGATTTATACAAAGCTATATTAGGAGGAGAAGTTACCGTAAATACTTTTGATGGTAAAGCAAAACTTAAAATTGCGCCAGGAACACAAAACGGTACTAAAGTAAAGCTCAAAGGAAAAGGATTTCCTGTTTATAAAAAAGAAGGTCATTTTGGCGATTTATACATTACTTTTCAAATAAAAATCCCGAGCAATCTTAACGAAAAAGAAATTGCATTATTTACTGAACTATCTAAATTAAGAACAACATGAATACCGAAAATTTTATCCCTCTAAATACACTATGTCAGCATTACAAACTAGAAATTAGTTTTTTCAATACGCTTAACGACAATGGACTTATTGAAATTCAACATGTTGACAACATTGAGTACGTACATAAAGAATCTATTTATGAAATTGAAAAAATTGTACGCATGCATAAAGAACTGGATGTTAATATTGAAGGTATTGACGTTGTTCTTAATTTATTACAAAAAATTGATGCTTTACAAACAGAATTATTACGAGTGAGAAACCGTTTATTGTTATACGAAAACTAAATGCTTTTACAATAACAAACCTTGTATAAAAAACACTTTGGTTTTTATTTACATAGAAAAAACTCAAAATACTAATTTTGAACTCATTATAACTAAAGCCCAAAAAACGGCAATCTACAATTCTAAAAAATAAGCTAAAAGAAGAACATATATTATATTAAATTATATTTTTTTCATATTTTAACATCAAAATAAAGTATATTTAAAAGAAAATCCAGCTATAAGCTAGTCTTTTAAAGATTATTTGATGAAAAACTAAAAAATATGACAATTATAATTTCTCTTTGTATTTTATTATTGGTTTCTTATTTGTTTGACCTTACTGCTGCCAAAACAAATATTCCATCGGTTATATTATTGCTGCTTTTAGGTTGGATTGTAAAAGAAATTACTACTTTCTTCTTTATAAATTTACCCGATTTAAGCTCTACTCTTCCAGTCTTAGGTACACTTGGATTAATACTAATCGTACTTGAAGGTTCATTAGAACTCGAATTAAATAAATCCAAAGTAAGTTTGATAAAAAAATCATCTTTGGGCGCATTAATCCCATTGTTTGCAATGGCTTTTAGCCTTGCTTATCTATTGTATTATTATAGCGAATACGACTTTAAAACTTGCCTTAGTAATGCAATTCCTTTTTGCGTTATAAGCAGTGCTATTGCTATTCCTAGCGTTAGAAATCTACGCCAGACCTATAAAGAATTTGTTATTTACGAGAGTAGTTTGTCAGATATTTTTGGTGTTATATTTTTTAATTTTGTGGCATTCAACACTAGTTTTGGAGTAGAAACTTTTGGACATTTCTTCCTTGAAATCCTGTTGATTATTATCATATCCTTTGTTGCTACTATTTTCCTTTCCTTTCTATTAAACAAAATAGACCATCACATCAAGTTTGTTCCAATAGTTTTGCTTATTATTTTAATATACGAAATATCTAAAATTTTTCATTTACCAGCCCTTGTGTTTATCATGGTTTTTGGCTTATCAATTGGAAATTTAGATGAATTAAAACATTACAAATGGACTGAAAAATTTAGGTTAGATCTATTAAACAAAGAAGTTCATAAATTTAAAGAACTAATTATTGAAGCTACATTTTTAGTACGCGCTTTATTCTTTTTATTATTTGGTTATCTAATTAAAACCTCCGAAATAATTAATCCAGAAACTATTATTTGGGCCTTAGGTATTGTAGGAATTATACTTTTTATTCGTTTTTTCCAGCTTAAAATATCAAAGCTGCCTATTTTTCCTTTACTATTTGTAGCACCTAGAGGATTAATTACCATTCTTCTATTCCTTTCCATAGCGCCCGAAAACCAGATTTATTTGGTAAACAAATCACTTATTATTCAAGTGATATTGTTAACTGCTGTTATCATGATGCTTGGAATTATGTTCACTACATTCAAAAGGAAGAAAAACATCGAAGAGACTAGAAAAGCATTGCACAGCAATCAAGATCATTTAATATGAAACTTAAAATTTGATTTTGAAGATAATTTTAGGCATTTTAGACAAAACCAAACCTGAAATTACAGCTCCTAAAACCGGCTTATTAAAATCAAATCGCTTTTATACAATAAATAGTATTTTTTCACACCTTAAAAAGGCAATCAAAAAACCTAGTAAAATCAATACTTCACGACATTTTTACTTTTTTTTTAATAAAAAAAATAAATTTTCCATCACAATATTTGTATATACAAATAAAAAAAGTGTTATATTTGTACCAACAAACAAAAACAGTATTGGAATGAAAATTGAAGATGAAATAAAAAGTACCGTTGAGTTAAACCTTTCTAAAAAAATTATTCTCAATATCATGTATACCCAGAATATTTTAACTGAAAAGTTTAATGAAGTTTTAAAGCCGTATGATTTGTCAGGTGAACAATATAATGTATTACGGATTCTAAGAGGACAAAAAGGAAATCCTGCTAATATGTGTGTTATTCAAGAACGAATGATTGCTAAAACCAGCAATACAACAAGACTAGTAGACAAATTATTATTGAAAGAATTCGTTACTCGGAATGTATGTCCTGATAACCGTAGAAAAATAGAAGTACTTATTACACAAAAAGGATTGGATGTGTTAGCCGAATTAGACCCTAAAGTAATTGAACACGAAAACGCTTTGACAAACAATTTGACTACCGAAGAATTAGAACAATTAAACAATTTATTAGAAAAATACAGAAATTAACAATAGAAATATCATGAGCAATTTTTTAGAAAACCAAAATTGGAGATACGCAACAAAGAAATTTGATGCTACAAAAAAAATATCAAAAGAAGATTTAAAAACATTAAAAGAAGCTATCCGCTTGAGTTCATCTTCTTATGGATTACAACCTTACAAAGTAATTATTATTGAAAATCCAGAATTAAGAGCTAAAATCCAACCCGCTGCTTGGGGACAATCTCAAATTGTAGAAGCTTCACATCTTATCGTCTTTGCAAATCAAACCCAATTAGAAGAGCAAGATATAGACAATTATGTTACTAATATTAGTCTTACTAGAAACATTCCTGTAGATTCACTTACCGGATATTCTGACTTCATGAAGTCTAAAATCCTAACACTATCAAATGATACAAAAAACATTTGGACTGCTAAACAAACTTATTTGGCTTTAGGAAACTTATTGAATGCTGCTGCCGAATTAAAAATTGACGTTACACCTATGGAAGGTTTTGTTCCTGAACAAGTAAACGAAATTTTAGGACTAGGAAAATTAGGTTTAAACACTTCACTTATTGCAACTTTAGGATACAGACATGAAGAAGATGCAACCCAACATTATGCAAAAGTGAGAAAATCAGAAGAAGAATTATTTATTACACTATAATTATCAATTAAAATCAAATTAAAACAAAATGAAAAATTTAAAATCAATAGCATTAGCTTTAGTAGTAGTTTTATCTACAGCAGTAGCATCAGCTCAAACAGTAAAAGTAAACGCTGCTGCAAGTTCAATTAACTGGTTGTCTAAAAAAGTTGGTGGACAACACGCAGGTACAGTAAACCTAAAAGACGGAGCACTTGTATTTAAAGGAAAAAAATTAGTAGGTGGAACATTTACTGCCGATATGACTTCACTTACCGCTACAGATCTTACAGGTGAATACTTAGGGAAATTAAACGGACACTTGAAATCAGACGATTTCTTTGCTACTGAAAAATTCCCAACTTCAACTTTAGTTTTCAAAAAAATCGGTGCAAAAGCAAAAGACGTTTACACTGTAACTGCTGATTTAACTATCAAAGGAATTACTAAACCAGTTACTTTTGACATTGCTGTAAACGGAAAAACTGCTACAACAAAATTCAATGTAGACAGAACTAAATATGACATTAAATACAATTCAGCTAGCATTTTCAGCGCAATTGGAGACAAAGCTATCGATGACGAATTTGAATTAACAGTAGCGTTAAAATTCTAATCAAATACTCATTTTACTTTAGAAAGCCTCAACAATCTTTTGTTGGGGTTTCTTTTTTCTATAAAAATAGTATAACAATTAATATTGATTTTTTTATTTTTAAGTATTTGAAAATTAAAATTACATTCCTATATTTGCAATATGAAAACAATTACAAATAATACTTGGTGGTGGAACAATTTACGTCAATAGTCGTGAACTAAGCTCCTATGGTATTATTATCTATAAATATAAAAGGCTTGTCATCACGACAGGCCTTTTTTTTATGCCAAACGAATTACAAACAAATGCTTACAAATTTTAAATTTATTCCCATTGAAACAATTTAAACTAAATACAAAATTCAAGCAAATACTAGCTGACACGATTACTCCTGTTAGTGTGTATTTTAAAATAAGAGATAGATTTCCAAATAGTTTATTACTGGAAAGTAGTGATTATCACGGAAATGATAACAGTTTTTCTTACATCTGCTGCAACCCTATTGCTTCTATAAAAATTGAAAACGAAACGATTGTCAAACAATTTCCTGACGGAACTTCCGAAACCAGTGCTATCGATGCTAAAACGAATATTCCTGAAGTAATTCAGCAATTCTCAGGTCAATTCAAATCAGAGAAAAACAATTTCAAGTTCATCAATAATGGATTATTTGGTTACATTTCGTATGATGCTGTACGTTATTTTGAAAAGGTAACTATCGCTAAAAAAGATGAAGAAACCACAATTCCTGATGTGTATTATGCAGTTTACCAAAATATCATTGCCATCAATCATTTTAAAAATGAGGCTTATATTTTCTGTCACAGTGTAGACGACACAAATAACATTTCAGAAATTGAGCAGTTGATGCAATCTAGAAATATTCCTTCTTATAAATTTTCACGAGATGGCGAAGGGAAATCCAATTTAACTGATGAAGAATTCAAACACAATGTAGCCTTAGCTAAAAAACATTGTCACCGAGGAGATGTGTTCCAATTGGTTCTTTCTAGACGTTTTACCCAAGGTTTTAAAGGAGACGAATTCAACGTGTATCGCGCTTTAAGAAGCATCAACCCATCCCCTTACCTATTCTTTTTTGATTATGGTGATTTCAAAATATTTGGTTCTTCACCGGAAGCTCAAATTATTGTAAAAAATAGAAAAGCCGAAATTCACCCTATTGCTGGTACCTTCAAAAGAACTGGTGATGACGAAAAAGATGCTGTTTTAGCCAAACAATTATCTGAAGATAAAAAAGAAAACAGCGAACACGTAATGCTAGTAGATTTGGCTCGAAATGACTTAAGCCGTCATGGACATAATGTAAATGTGGAGCGTTACAGAGAAGTTCAATTCTTTTCTCACGTTATCCACTTGGTATCAAAAGTTACCGGACATTTACATGACAATGCGACCGCAATGCAGGTTGTTGCCGATACCTTCCCTGCCGGAACCCTGAGTGGAGCTCCAAAGCACAGAGCCATGCAATTAATTGAAGATTATGAAAAAACAAATCGTAATTTCTACGGTGGAGCCATCGGTTTTATGGATTTTGAAGGCAACTTTAATCACGCCATTATGATTCGTACTTTCCTGAGTAAAAACCACCAATTGCATTCACAAGCGGGCGCCGGAATTGTGGCCAGTTCAGATGAAGAAAGTGAAATGCAGGAAGTATACAACAAATTGAGAGCTTTAAATACAGCTTTAGATTTAGCAGAAACTATTTAAAATAATTTAAAGATTTAATAATTTAAGAATTTAAAGATTGACCACTATGCTAATTTTTCAATCTTTTAATCTTTTAATTTTTCAATGAAAAAATGAAGAAAATACTAGTTATAGATAATTACGATAGTTTCACTTACAATTTAGTGCATTATCTTGAAGATTTGAATTGTGAGGTTACGGTATACAGAAATGACGAATTTGAATTAGACGAAATTGCTCATTTTGATAAAATCCTTTTGTCACCAGGTCCTGGAATTCCTGATGAAGCAGGTTTGTTAAAACCAGTTATTGAAAAATATGGTCCTACTAAAAGCATTTTTGGAGTTTGCCTTGGTCAACAAGCCATTGGCGAAGTTTACGGCGGAACACTTTCTAACTTAGATAAAGTGTATCACGGAGTAGCAACCAACGTAAAAACAGTGGTTGACGACGAACTTTTATTCCAAGGTTTAGACAAAGAATTCGAAGTCGGTCGTTACCATTCATGGGTAGTTGATGCTACTTTGCCAGAAAGTTTAGAAGCTACTTCTTTTGACGAAAACGGTCAGGTGATGTCTTTGCGTCATAAAACTTATGATGTTCGCGGAGTACAGTTTCATCCAGAAAGTGTATTGACTCCTAATGGAAAGAAAATGCTTGAAAACTGGGTAAATTCATAATATTCAGTTAATAAAAAACTTAGAACCGTAGTTACTTAGATTCTTAGCAACTTAAAAAAAAATGAAAAACATATTAAATAGATTAATCAATAACGAATTGCTTTCTAAAGAAGAAGCTAAAAACGTATTGGTTAACATTTCTAACGGAGACTATAACACCAGCCAGATAGCCGCTTTTTTAACCGTATACATGATGCGAAGCATTAGTATTGACGAATTAGCTGGTTTTAGAGAGGCGCTTCAGGAACTGTGTGTTCGTATTGATTTATCCGATTACAACACCATTGATTTAGTAGGAACCGGAGGAGATGGAAAAGATACTTTTAATATCTCTACTTTGGCTTCTTTCATCACAGCCGGAGCAGGAATTAAAGTAACCAAACACGGAAATTATGGTGTTTCTTCAATTACAGGTTCCAGTAATGTAATGGAAAGTTTAGGAATAAAATTCAGTAACGACTCTGATTTCTTGAAGAAATGTGTGGATCAGGCTGGAATTTGTATTCTTCACGCTCCACTATTCCATCCTGCCATGAAAAATGTGGGACCTATTCGAAAAGAACTAGGAGTAAGAACTATTTTCAATATTTTAGGTCCAATGATTAATCCATCATTCCCTAAAAACCAATTGTTAGGCGTTTTTAATCTGGAATTGGCTCGTATGTATGCGTATCTTTATCAAAATACGGATAGTAACTTTACCATCGTACACGCCTTAGATGGTTATGATGAAGTTTCGCTAACGGGAGCTACCAAAGTAATTACGCATAGTACAGAAGGAATGCTAAATCCTGAAGATTTCGGAGTTAATATAATCAAACAAAGTGAAATTGAAGGTGGAAGCACCGTTGCAGAATCTGCTCAAATGTTCCTGAATATTATTTCCGGAAAAGGTACTGAAGCACAAAACAATGTGGTTTGTGCCAATGCTGCTATGGCAATTGCTACCGTAACAGGATGCACGCCATTAGAAGGTTTTGAACAAGCTAAAGAAAGCTTATTCTCCGGAAAAGGATTAACAGCTTTGAAAAAATTACAAGAGTTAAGTTTTTAATTGAAAGATTTAATGATTTAAAAATTGAAAGATTATGACAAAATCATTTGAAGAAGTTGAAGTTTACCAAAAGGGAATTCAATTAGCTAAATTGATTTTTAAATTATTAGAAAATAAATCTTTCGAAAAAGAATTCAGTTTTAAAGATCAAATTAAAAGAGCAGTCATTTCAATTACGAATAATATTGCAGAAGGTTCTGAATATAATAATAACAAGCAATTAATACGTTATCTCAAAATTTCTAAAGGCAGTTGTGCAGAAGTTAGAAGTATGCTAGTTTTAGCTAGAGAATTAGAATTAATATCACAATTAGAAATTGAAAAAAGTTATAATTTAAGCGTTGAGATTTCTCAAAACTTATCCAACTTTATAAAATATTTAAACACTAAAATTAAAGAGTAATTTGTTACACATCACAAATTTTTCAATCTTTAAATTTTTCAATCTTTAAATTAAATAAATGAACATATTAGATAAAATAATCTTTGACAAAAAAAGAGAAGTCATTCTTAAAAAATCAATCATTCCGGTTTCACAATTGGAAGCTTCGGTTTTCTTTGAGAAAGAGACTATTTCTTTAAGCAACAATTTGCGAAATAGCAATTCTGGAATTATTGCCGAACACAAACGCCGTTCTCCTTCTAAAGCTGAAATCAATTATGGTTTTACGGTAGAAGAAGTTGTAAAAGGTTATGAAAATGCAGGAGCTTGCGGGATTTCGGTCTTGACGGACGGAAAATATTTTGGTGGTTCGCTGGACGATTTATTGTTGGCTAGAGCTTCTGTGAATATTCCACTGTTGCGAAAAGAATTCATCGTTGATGAATACCAAATCTTAGAAGCCAAAGCCTATGGGGCCGATTTAATTTTGCTAATCGCAGCGGTTTTAACGCGTGAGGAAATCAAATCCTTGTCTGAATTTGCTAAAAGCTTAGGATTAGAAGTTTTATTAGAAGTCCACAATCAGGAAGAATTGGAAAAATCCATCATGCCTACATTGGATATGATTGGGGTAAACAACAGAAACCTAAAAACATTCGAAGTAAGTCTGGATTTCAGCAAGCAATTAGCCGACTTAATTCCGAATGAATTTGTAAAAGTTTCCGAAAGTGGCATCAGTTCAGTTGAAGCTATTAACGAACTAAAACCATACGGTTATAAAGGTTTCCTTATTGGTGAAAACTTTATGAAAACCGACAATGCTGGTAAAGCAGCCACTGAATTTATTAAAAAGCTATAATCCCCCTAGCCCCCGAAGGGGGAACTCCAATTTTAAGGAAATAAAAAATGGGGAATGATTTACTATTACAAAATAAAATGGAAAATACCAACAAACATAACACAACGACTCCTTTCTCTTCGGTGAGGGCTGGGGTGGGGATTAAAATCTGTGGCATGAAATATCCCGACAATATACTCGAAGTAGGCGCGCTCCTACCCGATTATATGGGATTTATTTTCTGGGAAAGATCGGCTCGTTATTTTGATGGTGTTATCCCTGAGTTGCCAAAATCGATTAAAAAAACAGGGGTTTTTGTCAACGAAACAATCGAAAACATCCTTGCAAAAGTACAACAACACGATTTGCAGGCAGTTCAGTTACACGGCAAGGAATCTGTAGATTTTTGTTTAAATTTGAAAACTGAATTTCAGCATTTAAAACTTGCTTCTATCGAAATCATAAAAGTATTTTCGGTAGCCGATGATTTTGATTTCTCTGTTTTAGCAGCTTTTGAAAATGCCTGCGATTATTTTCTTTTTGACACCAAAGGAAAATTACCCGGAGGAAACGGAACTACATTTGACTGGAAAGTATTGGAAAAATACCCATCAAAGAAACCGTTTTTCTTAAGCGGAGGCATTGGACCTGATGAAATAGATGCTGTTAATGAAATACTAAAAACCAATTTGCCCGTTTATGCTATTGATGTAAACAGTAAATTTGAAAAAGAACCAGGATTAAAAAACGTACAATTATGTAAAGATGCGTTGCAACGCATTACTACCAATAAAACATATAAAATGTCATACAACGTTGATGAAAAAGGCTATTATGGCCAGTTTGGAGGAGCATACATTCCTGAAATGTTATATCCTAATGTAGAGGAATTACGCCAACAATATTTAAAAATCATGGCCGAACCTGGTTTTAAAGCTGAGTTTGACCAATTGCTAAAAGATTATGTAGGACGTCCTAGTCCACTGTATTTTGCCAAACGCCTTTCTGAAAAATACAACACTAAAATCTACTTAAAAAGAGAAGATTTAAATCATACAGGAGCACACAAAATCAACAATACTATTGGACAGATTTTAGTAGCTAAAAAACTAGGTAAAAAACGTATCATTGCCGAAACCGGCGCCGGACAACACGGTGTAGCAACTGCGACCGTTTGTGCTTTAATGGGATTAGAATGCATCGTGTATATGGGCGAAATTGACATTGCACGTCAGGCGCCAAACGTTGCCCGTATGAAAATGCTTGGCGCAACAGTTCGTGCAGCCCTTTCAGGTTCCAGAACACTAAAAGACGCCACTAACGAGGCTATTCGCGACTGGATTAACAATCCAGTGGACACCCATTATATCATTGGTTCTGCCATTGGACCTCATCCTTATCCGGATATGGTAACACGTTTTCAAAGTGTTATTTCTGAGGAAATCAAATGGCAACTAAAAGAAAAAGAAGGACGTGAAAACCCTGATTATGTTGTAGCATGTATTGGTGGTGGTAGTAACGCTGCAGGTACTTTTTACCACTTTTTACACGAACCCGAAGTAGGAATCATTGCGGTAGAAGCTGCTGGAAAAGGAATCAATTCCGGACACAGTGCTGCCACAAGCAAATTAGGGAAAGTAGGTATCATCCACGGTTGCAAAACCTTGTTGATGCAAACTCCCGATGGTCAAATCACCGAGCCTTATTCTATTTCGGCAGGTTTAGATTATCCAGGTGTGGGACCTATGCACGCGCATTTAGCCGAAACTGGTCGCGCTGAGTTTTTCTCTGTGACCGATGATGACGCTATGAATGCCGGTCTGGAACTTTGTAAACTAGAAGGAATTATTCCAGCCATTGAATCTTCACACGCATTAGCGGTCTTGAACGATAAAAAGTTCAAACCCGAAGATGTTGTTGTTATTTGCCTTTCAGGTCGAGGCGATAAAGATTTAAACAACTATATCGAATATTTTAAATTTTAATAGGGCGTTACCCCGATAAAAAAAATCGGGGGTCGGGCTGTACGTTCCCGCTTCCCGATAAAAAATCGGGAGAGCTCCACTGCCATCCCTAACGCAAAACATAACCAAAGTTCAATTTTCAAAACAGCACAAATGGAAAAATTATTCGCTTACGGAACCTTAAAAGACAAAGACATTCAAGAAAATATTTTTGGACGTTCGCTAAAAGGAACCCCAGATAGATTAGTCGGATTTGTAATTAACTATATCGAAATTGAAGAAGAATTTGGAATAGAAAAATATCCTATCATTACGGCTACTGAAAATACCGCAGACATTGTAGAAGGAATTGTATATGATATTACCGAAGAAGACGTACATCTTGCTGACACCTACGAAGGTTTGCACTACAAACGCATCGAAGTAACCTTAGAATCTCTGCAAACTGCTTGGGCGTATATTGTTACCAATTAAAAAAATTAAACACAAAGTTACCCCAATATTGTCATTCCGACGAAGGAGGAAACTCCGCTAGCTGAATAACTATATGAGATTCCTCCTTCGTCGGAATGACAAACTGGATGGATTTTAGGGGTTTAAAAAAAATACAATGAACAGAATCGAACAAAAATTACAAGAAGACAAAAAGATACTTTCTATCTATTTTTCGGCTGGATATCCTAATCTAAACGATACGGTACAAATTATTCAGGACTTAGAAAAAAATGGAGTTGACTTAATTGAAATTGGCTTGCCTTTCAGCGATCCATTGGCCGATGGACCAACCATTCAAGCGAGTTCTACCACTGCTTTGCATAACGGAATGACGACTCAAATTTTGTTTAACCAACTGAAAGATATTCGCAAAACGGTTACTATTCCCTTAATCATTATGGGGTATTTCAACCCAATGTTACAATATGGTGTAGAAGCCTTTTGTCAAAAATGTGCCGAAATTGGTATTGATGGATTAATCATTCCGGATTTGCCTGTTGATGTTTATGCTGAACAATACAAAGCTACTTTTGACAAATACGGCTTGATCAATGTGTTCTTGATAACTCCACAAACATCTGACGAGCGCATTCGTTTTATAGACAGCGTTTCCAGCGGATTTATCTATATGGTAAGCTCGGCAAGTGTTACAGGCTCTTCAGCAGGTTTTGGAAGCACACAGGAAGATTATTTCAAACGTATTGCTGATTTGAATTTAAAAAACCCACAAATCGTAGGATTCGGAATCAACAATGCGGAAACTTTTAATCAAGCTACGCAATATGCTAAAGGTGCTATTATTGGTAGTGCTTTCATCAAACATTTATCAGAAGAAGGCAGCGGAAAAATTGCTGATTTTGTAAAAGCAATTCGATAGTTTATTTCTGAATTAAAAATTTATTTTACCGCAGATTCGCAGATTAAAAATTTGTGAATTTGCGGTATTTTTTTTCTTGATATTACTTACTTTAAAATATTTGAAAGATTATTTTTATATATTTAACAACACTATAAAGTGTAACTTCTGTGAGACTTATACACCCAAAATGGGGTTCATATGTCTGACTACGTCATTAGTATATAATTACGATATTACCAATGTTTACGCTTAAAAACCTACTTAAATATGGAAAATATCCAATTAATTTTAACTAGTACTTTTGTATCTGGAATAGTTTCAGCACTTGTTTCATATATCATCTCTATTAAACTCAAAAAACTCGATTTCAAAAATGAGTATTATAAAGAAATACTAAAGAAAAGACTAGTTGCCTATCAATATATAGAAAGTCAAATAGCAGTTCTTAAAACAGTTGTTTTGGATGAAAGTGATAATAAACCTTATCATATGATGTTTTCTTATAGCGATGTTGAATTTTTCGATTTTCAGAAAAATATGGTTATGGCTATTAGTTATAGTTTGTGGATAGATGATGAAACAACGCAGAATTTAGAAAAGTTAAACGAACTTTTTTACAATTTAAATATAAAAACTGCTGGAAAATCTAATGCTGAATTAATAGATTTGGGTAAAAAACATTATCAACATATTTCTGATTTAAGATTTGAATTAGAAAATTCAACAAAAAGAGGACTATATAATTTACACAATATTGGAAAAGCATTTAAGACAAAGAAAACAAATACAAAAAGAAATATTCGTGAATTAAAGTAACCTCGCAGAACACACGTCTGTAGCCATTTGCGAATTTAGTTGAACTACCGTTTTAATTCTTATTTTTGTTCAACTAAAATACTCCTCTTCGTTAGTCGCAAACTGCTACAGGTGGGGGAAACGTTATACCCAATTATAAAACCACATAATGTTAATTGAAAATAAGGGAATAAAGAATGAGACTTTTTACTTACCACCGTTCGACTTGAACGTTGGAGAAATTGTTGTTGTGCATTTATTCAATGGAAAGCATTTTTACCAAACTGAAATGTTCCTAAAAGATATTTTTAGCGGAAAAATAAAGGATGAAAATTTTGTGGTTCATAAAAGCTTGACATTCGTAGAGCATTTTATTGAACCGAAACTTAGACGACTTTTTTATCCCGTGACAGTTGGAGAATACTTAAAAAAGAATGCAAATTTTGATAGTCCATATGCAACAAAAATTTATGAAATTAACTGGATAAATAAAAACACAAAAGTCAATACACTTTCTGGTAATCCAAGACGTCTATTAAGTTTATATGCAACACTCTCCAAAACAAACAACATTGTGTTTGACATAGTTGGACAAGACCCAAAAGGTGCTGAAGAAACGTATGAAATTATTAAGAAGGTTGTAAAAAATGGTGGTTCAGCAATTCTACTTGATTCTTTTCAAGATATGAAAAATGACTGCACAAAATATATTGAACTGCAATGGACAAAAGAATAACTGGGAATAATACAATGGGCTAATAAACCTCAACTGGTGCTCAATTGCATCAAGTACCTATTTATATAAATAGACAAATCGTAGCGTTTGCAACGCGGCTCAGTAACAAAACCAATAAAAAACGGCGCAACCTCCTTGGAGACTTGCGCCGTTTTTTATGCTTTATTGCATCATATTAAAGTTTTTAATCAATTAACCATCTCATGATTGAAAGACTAAAACAACTTGTATATTCTATTAATTGGGATTACCACCCCTTGTTTTAAAACAACATTTTTATCCGTAACTGCCCACACAGTGGTGTTTACAATTTTTTTAGATTCGTTGTCTTCAAAGAAAATTTTAATTTTTGAATGTTCTAAATTTCCTAATGCTAAAGCTCTATTAATTTCGCTTATTCTGGTTTTAATTTCGCTATCATCGTCCAAAACATCTGTTGCTGGAAACTTTAGAGAAGTGATATCTTCTTTCTCAATGATTGTGAATTCTTCTGTCATAATTCTAAAAATTTAATTAATACTAACTAATTATTGAAGCCAAAAAAGAAAGGCTAATTCCTTTATCAGCCCAATAAAAAGTACTACTATAAATTTAAAAACTATCTTTTTTTTAAATGCCAATATTTTATTAATTTTTAAGGCAAATTAGAACAATATCAAACCGTAACTTCTCTATTAAAGTAGGCTTCTGTAGATAAAAAACTCCTTCCAGATAAAAAACAAATTAGGTATGTATTTTTAGTGTATTTTTACATAACACAGCTAGACAAACTTATCCGTGGAAAATTTAGCTTTATTTATACTATTAGCCTTATTAGCTGAAATCCTTGGCACTGTTGGTGGTTTTGGGTCTTCATTGTTTTTTGTACCTATAGCCAGTTATTTTTTAGATTTTCATTCTGTTTTAGGCATTACAGCACTCTTTCACGTATCTAGCAATCTTACTAAAATAGCTTTTTTTAGAAAAGGCTTCGATAAAAAATTACTATTAACCATTGGTGTTCCGGCAGTTCTATTTGTCATTGTAGGTGCATTTATTGGAAAATACATTGCAACAAACATCCTTGAAATTGCACTTGCGGTATTTCTGATTCTTATAAGTTTAATCTTTTTATTATTTAAAAATATAGTTATTAAACCCACAATATCTAATTCTCTCGCAGGTGGAACACTATCAGGATTAATTGCGGGTTTGCTAGGAACAGGTGGAGCAATACGCGGAATGACATTAGCTGCTTACAATCTTAAAATGGAAGTATTTATAGCTACTTCGGCTATTATTGATTTGGCCATTGACTCCAGTAGAAGCATTGTGTATACTTATAATGGTTATGTACATCAACATGATTTGTACCTTATTCCCATTTTGCTTCTAGTAAGTATTGCTGGAACATACATTGGAAAAAAAATTCTAAACCATATTTCAGAACAACAGTTCAAATCTATTGTTTTAGTATTGATATTAATTACAGGAATCGTAACGCTTTGGAAAGTGATTTTTAACTAAATAAAAAATCGCAAATTAATTTTCATTTTTGAAATTCTAATTTGCGATTTTTATGCTTTAGGGTGTAGCTACAATTATTCTGAAGCCATCTCTTCTTCAGTTGCAAATTCCATGTGATCTTCCATTTCAGCAACTACTTCTGGTTTTGAAGCTTTAAGCGTATTAAATCGTTCTAACTGTTCTAATTCGTTTTCATCGCCACTAAAATAAGGAAATACGTCTAAAACAGCCGATTCTGAAATAGCAGGAATGGTATAATCACCCATGGTACCTTTCATGGTTTGAACAGTATTATCATAAGCTTCTTTTACATCATTAGCTTGAACTAGAAAATACATATTTGTTTTGCGTTCCTTACCACTCTCTTCGTCATAAGCCAATAGAGAAATTTTAGATTTAAACCATCTATCGGCATTTTCAAAAGGATGAATTTCGGCATAATTAGCTACTTTAATATTAGCAATTTTGAACTCTTCGCTCACATAAGCCTTCATCTCTTCGTTAATTCTACTTTCGGCTTCGGTAAAAGAAATGGCGTCAACCAAATAAATTTCACCTACCATTTTTTGATTTCCGGTTTCATCCGTTTTTCTATATTTTACTTTGCATTCGTACCAAATTGCGCTCATAATTTCTTTTTTTAAGGATGCCAAAGATAGATTTTAGAGCAAAAATAAATGCCCTCTTTTAAAAATAGATATTCACAATTTTGAATTCTAAAAACTACAGCTTTCACAATGAAGTATTTAGCATTAATTAGATTAAACAACCTAATTAATTTAACAAGATCAATATCCGAAAAAATAGAAACAAGATTCTTTTTCTGTGATTTTGCATTCCAAATGAACAACTCATGTTTTCAAAATGTTTCTAAATCGTGCTTTTTTAATTAATCAAAAAGCAATAAAAAACACATTAAAGTCAACAATTTCAAACACTTAAAAACAAAATCGACATTAACCACACACGTTAATATTGTGTTAAATAAAAATTAAACAGCTGTTTAATTTAAACAGTTGTTTAATTTTGTACTGTAATTAAAAACACATTCAAGTGAAAACTGATTTTAATGAAAAACAAATCCAAATTCTTCTAATAGCAGAAACTCTTTTTGCTGAAAATGGATTTGAAGGAACTTCGATTAGAACTATAGCTAAAGCAGCCCAAATTAATGTGGCAATGGTTTCCTATTATTTTGGTTCGAAAGAAAAATTACTGGAAGCTTTAATCATCTATCGCACTTCTGATTTAAAAATTCAAATGGAAAACTTATCCGTTGAAGACTTAGATCCTATTGAAAAAATTGACAAGTTAATTGAACTTTACATCAACCGTATTAGATGCAATAAAGGCATTTATCGAATCTTACATTTCGAATTTTCATCAGAAGATCATGAAGACAAATTAAAAGTCTTAAATGAGGTAAGAGATCGGAATTTAAAATCACTAGAAACAATTATTCATGAAGGACAAGAAAAAGGAATTTTTAGAAAAGATGTAATCATTCCACTAATTCCAACCACAATAATGGGTACATTTTTTCACTTCAACATGAATAAAGCCTACTTCAAAAAACTTTTGGCTCTAGAAACTGACGATCAATTCGATAATTATATTCAAACAAAATTTAAAACGCATATTCAACAAACAATCAAAGCACTTCTAATTTATGAAAGCTAATCAATTAATACTCTTTGGGATTTTATTTTTAGGAATAACTTCCGTAGAAGCTCAGCAAAAAAAGAGTTTATCACTCGATGAAGCCATCCACATGGCTTGGGAGAAGAGCAATGAAGTAAACTTAGCCGATGCGAAAGTATCTACTAAAAAATACGAATTGCAGTCGGTTAAAAACCATACCTATCCGGATTTGAAAGCTTCGGCTCAATACCAACGTTTGACCAAAGCCAATATAGACATGAAAAGCAACAGCTCTAGTAGCGATGATAGCGGTTCGGATTCTAAAGCTCCTAATGTAGATCAATTGGTTCTAGGACAAATCAATGCAAGCTTACCCATTTTCTCGGGTTTTAAATTGCATAACAGCATCAAGGTTTCAGATAATTTACTTCAAGCTGAAACAGCTAATGCTTTGCAAACCAAAGAAGAAACAGCAATGAAAGTAATTAACTATTATGTATCCTTATATAAAGCTCAAAAAACAGTTGAATTACTAAAAGAAAATTACAAAAGCGCACAACAACGTGTAAGTGATTTTACGGAATTGGAAAAAAATGAAATTGTTCCTAAAAACGATTTACTAAAAACACAATTACAACTTTCTAAAGTGCAGTTATCTTTAGACCAGGCCAATAGCGATTTGAATGTGGTTAATTACGAATTAGCCAATTTATTAAAGCTTGATCCTAAAACTACAATTGAAGTTAAAGAAAGTGATTTTACCACGTTTGACATGAGCAACATTCCAATGGATGAAAATCCGGCATTAGAAAACCGTAAGGATTTAGAAGCAATGCGCTATCAGGAAAAAGCAAGTTTGGCTAATATAAAAGTAGCTCGTAGTGGCTACTATCCTTCACTTTCTCTAGTAGGTGGTTATACAACATTAGACATTAAAAATGTAATCAATGTTCAAAACGCAATGAATTTTGGTATTGGACTATCGTATAACTTAAGTAACATTTTTAAAAATGGAACGGAAGTAAAAGTAGCAAAAAGCAAAGCTGCTGAAATCCAAAATTCTGAAATGATGCTTACCGATTACATTAAAATTCAAGTTCAAAAAGCATTAGAAGATTATGATTTATCAGTAAAACAAAATATAGTCTACACTCAAGCTTTAGAACAGGCTACTGAAAATTATAGAATTATAAAAGACAAATACGACAATGGCTTATCGGACACTAATGACTTATTAGAAGCCGATGTAGAGCAATTGAGTGCTAAAATTAATAAGGCAGTGGCTAAAGCCAATGTTACTCAAAAATATTACAGCTTGTTATCTGTAACAGGACAATTAAACCAAACTTTCAAACTTTCTAAAATATAATCGATACCTAAAATGGAAAAGAAAAAAACAAACAAAAAATTTATCGCTATAATAGGTAGTTTAGTACTATTAGGCGTTGTATATGGCTCATACAAATACATCCACTCATTATCCCATGAGGGAACTGATGATGCTCAGATAGAAAAATACATGACTCCAATTATTCCTCGTGTTTCTGGTTATGTTAGTAAGGTGTACATAAAAGACAATGATTTTGTAAAAAAAGGAGATACATTATTTACCATTGACAAAAAAGATTACGAATTAAAAATTGATGAAGCTGCAGCAGCGTTGGCAGCAGCCGAAGGAAATTTTGAAGTATCAAAAGCTGATATTAGTAGTATTTTAGCAAGCGTATCGGTATCGGATGCTAATGTAAAATCGGCAACTGGAAACATCCAATCGGCTAAAATTAAATTAGGTTTAGCAACAAATGATTACAATCGTTACAGCAATTTGTATAAAAACCATACAATTACTAAACAGCAATACGAGCAAGCTTTAGCTGCTAAACAAGAAGCCGAAAATCAAGTACGTATTTTACAACAACAAGAAAAAGCTTCTGCTTTTCAAAAATCGGTTACTCAAGCTAAATCGGTAGTTTCAGACAAACAAATTGATGTAGCATCTGCTAATATTAAAAAAGCACAGGCTTTATTAGAATCGGCTAAATTAAACTTAAGCTACACTGTTATTACTGCTGCTATAGACGGACAAGTTTCTAAAATTGATATTCAGCCAGGACAATTGGTACAACCAGGGCAATCTTTGTTTTATATCATCAACAACAATGAGGCTTGGGTCATTGCTAACTTTAAAGAAACACAGCTAAACAAAATGGTAGCAGGGCAAAAAGTAGCTTTAAAAGTAGATGCTTATCCTGATTATGAATTTTCCGGAACCGTAACTTCATTTTCACCAGCTACAGGCTCTCGTTTTTCAATCTTACCTCCTGATAATGCAACAGGAAACTTTGTGAAAACGATTCAACGTTTACCGGTAAAAATTAGTATTGATTCATCAAATGATATTGAAAAAGTAAAACTATTACGTCCAGGAATGAATGTGGATGTAGATGTACATATAAAATAATATGGTACTAGCAGACGACGATTTAGTAGAATATGGCTTTAGAAGGGTAATCATAACAATTACAGCAGTACTTTGTGCTTTGCTTGAAATTGTAGATACCACTATTGTCAATGTGGCTTTGACCAACATGAGGGGAAGCCTAGGAGCCACATTAACAGATGTTGCTTGGGTAATTACTGCCTATGCAATTGCAAATGTTATTGTAATCCCAATGACAAGCTGGCTTTCGCAACAATTTGGAAGACGTAATTATTTTGCTGTTTCGATTATCCTATTTACGGTTTCTTCTTTCTTGTGCGGAAATGCAACAAATATTTGGGAATTAGTAGCCTTTCGATTTGTTCAAGGTTTAGGAGGTGGTGCTTTGCTGGTAACAGCACAAACCATTATAACCGAAAGTTATCCTATTGCAAAACGTGGAATGGCGCAAGCTATTTACGGTATGGGTGTAATTGTAGGTCCTACATTGGGTCCGCCTTTAGGAGGTTATTTAGTAGATAATTTTTCTTGGCCTTATATTTTTTACATCAATATTCCATTAGGGATTATTGCTACAATTTTGACTCTTAGCTTTGTGAGAAGTCCAAAATATGGAGAAAAATTAAAATCAAATCAGGTCGATTGGTATGGAATTATACTTTTAGCCACCTTTATTGGTTCTTTACAGTTTGTTTTAGAACATGGTCAACAAGATGATTGGTTCAATGATAATTTGATTGTAGGACTGAGTATTGTATCCTTTTTTGGATTAATTCTTTTTATTTGGAGACAATTAGTATACAAATACCCAATTGTGAACTTGGGTGTATTAAAAGATGGAAATCTACGAATTGGTACTGTTTTGAGTTTTATTATGGGATTTGGATTATACGGTTCTACGTTGATTATCCCTATCTACACCCAATCTATTTTGGGATGGACAGCAACGGATGCCGGATTACTCCTAATTCCAGGATCGATTACAACAGCCATCATGATGCCTTTTGTGGGGAAAATGATTCAAAAAGGTGTGCCGCAAGGTTACATGGTAGCAGTAGGCTTCCTAATATTCTTTATTTTCACCATGACCATGTATTTCAACATGACTCCAGACACTGGTGTGGAACACATGTATTGGCCATTAATCTTGAGAGGAATTGGTTTAGGATTGTTATTCGTCCCTATTACCACTTTATCACTATCCACTCTTAAAGGAAAAAACATTGGTGAAGGAGCTGCTTTTACAGGAATGATGAGACAATTAGGTGGTTCATTTGGTATTGCCATTATTACCACGTTTATCACTCGATTATCTCAAAGTCATCGTGTAGATTTAGTTCGAAATTTAGATGCTAGTAGATTCGAGGTACAGCAAAGAATTTCTCAATTGCAACATGGATTTATGGCTAAAGGGTACTCTATAAACGAAGCGCTCAAAAAAGCATACGAAGTACTCGATTTTTCTGTCATGAAACAAAGTACAGTACTCGCTTATATGGATATTTTTATGTACTTAGGATTATTGTTTTTATGTTGTATTCCTATTATTTTATTTATCAAAAAAGGGAACAACAAAATAAATCCTGCCGATGCTATGCACTAATTGACAAGACATATTTTAGAATTTAGATTTATCAAAAAAATCCGAATTTCACTATTCAATAAAAGTGAAATTCGGATTTTGTATATTTCTTGCTTTTAAACTAAACTTTTATCTAGTAAAAACTAAATGATTTCCTTTAGACAAATTAGCATCAAACTGATAGCCCTCGTAATTAAATCCTTTTAAATCATCAATAGTTTCTACATTTGTATCAATAATATAACGCACCATCATTCCTCTTGCCTTTTTGGCAAAAAAACTAATCATTTTTAACTTTCCATCTTTATAATCCTTAAAATCAGGAGTAATTACAGGAACTTTTAACGCTTTAGAATCAACAGCTGAGAAATATTCATTACTAGCCAAATTGATAAATAACTCCTCTTTTTTTAATTCTTTATTAAGTGCGGTCGTTAAAGTTGATTTCCAAAAATCATAAAGATTTTTTTTATCACCAATAGGCAATTTGGTACCCATTTCTAATCGATAGGCTTGCATCAAATCCAAAGGTTTCAAAATCCCATACAAACCAGATAAAATTCTAAGTTTATCCTGAAGTACATCCAATTTTTCAACAGGAATGGTATAAGCATCTAAACCTGTATAAACATCACCATCAAACGTATATACCGCTGGGCGAGCATTTTCAGGAGTAAAAGGGGTTTTCCACTCTTTATTGCGTTGCCAGTTTAAATCGGCTAACTTATCCGAAATAGACATCAAGCTAGATAAATCCTTTGGTGATTGTTGTTTCAATACTTTATGGACTTGTCTGGATTCTTTTAAAAAACTAGGCTGTGTAAACTGCACTGTAGGCAATTCTTTCTCAAAATTTAATGATTTGGCGGGTGATATAACTATTTTCATAAAGTACTATTGGCATTTTTTTTAAGCATTTTCAAAAATACTACAATGAAAACAATTTAAAAGACAGAATGCAATAGTTTTAATCTAATACTACATAAAAAGCTTTTATGATTTTGTAACAAACTTATTTAAAAGCCATTAAGCTTCTAATTAAGTATCAATTTTAAAATATCGTTTTATAATGCTTTAATAAATTAATAAAAAAAACAAAGGCAATTTCCTGTTTCGTTATTTTAGATAAGTTTAAATAGTCTAATATTATCATTTTAACAGCGGACTTTTACTAAGTATTTCGTTATTTTTGCATATCTCTACATTTTTTCTAAAGATAAGAGTAAAATCAATCATTTCTTTAACTAAATGATAAAAACAAACTAAAACACAGCAGTAAGCAATATCGTAAGTTAGTATTGATTACAAAAAGCATAATGTAAAAGAAAATTAAATAACAAATGAAAAAGACCATTAAACGCCTTTACAATTCAGACCTTTTTAAAGAATTTTTTGATAATGAAAAATCAAGTGGACTTGTTTTAATTGGCTGCACTTTGATTTCATTAATATTAGCTAATTCTATTTTTTCTGCAGAATACCTACACACTTGGCACATGAAAATAGGAACAGAAAGTCTTGAATACTGGATTAACGACGGTTTAATGACTATTTTCTTTTTACTAATTGGTTTAGAGTTAGAACGAGAAATTTATCAGGGAGAATTGTCAAATATCAAAGAAGCTTTATTGCCTATTTTTGCTGCCTTAGGCGGAATGTTGGTTCCTGCAGGACTTTATTTATTACTTAACTATGGAACTGTAGCCCACTCTGGAGCTGGAATTCCTATGGCTACTGATATTGCTTTTGCCTTAGGAGTACTTTCATTATTAGGAAATCGAGTGCCATTATCCTTAAAAGTTTTCTTAACTGCCTTAGCCGTTATTGACGATTTAGGAGCTATTTTAGTAATTGCTATCTTTTATACTAAAACCATTTTTTGGTCTAATTTAGGGATTGCCTTAGGTATTTTATTAGTATTATTTATTCTTAATAGAATGAAAGTAAAAAACCTAATTCCTTATCTTATTGGTGGAGTTATCATGTGGTATTTTATGTTAAATTCTGGAATACACGCTACAATTACTGGTGTATTATTGGCTTTTGTAATTCCTTTTGGAGACGGAACTAAAAAATCAATATCGTATAAATTACAACACTTTTTACACAAACCAGTTGCTTTTATCATTCTGCCATTATTTGCCTTAGCAAATACTGCCATCGTCTTAGGATCTGATATCGTAGAAACGTTACATTTGCATTACAGTATGGGAATCATGCTTGGATTAGTGGTTGGAAAACCATTAGGTATTGCCTTATTTAGTTTCATTGCGGTTTCTATTGGTTTGTGCAAATTACCTAACGATTTAAATTGGAAAACCATCATGAGTGTTGGTTTTCTTGGAGGTATTGGTTTCACCATGTCTATCTTTGTGACCTTACTTGCTTTTGACGACCATCATATCATTAATAACGCTAAATTTATCATTCTAATTTCTTCTTTAACTGCTGGTATCGTTGGTTTTTTACTGTTAAAACAAAACTTAAAAAACAAAAATGAAGTCAATAGTTAGAAAACTTTTTGCTTACATCAACCTCAATCGAGGTGAAGAAGATAAATCAAAAGTTTTAGAAAATGTAAAAACCAATATCTCTTTTAGAGGTTCTAATTTATGGATTTTAGCCTGTGCTATAGTAGTAGCATCCGTAGGATTAAATGTTAATTCGACGGCTGTTATCATTGGTGCCATGCTAATTTCTCCTTTAATGGGACCAATTGTTGGAGCCGGATTTGGATTGGGAACTTACGATTTTGACTTGTTAAAAAGGTCTTTAAAAAACCTCTTGATTGCTACTCTTGTCAGTTTAATAGTTTCTACTATTTATTTCTATATAAGTCCGTTTAAAGAAGCTCAACCCGAACTTTTGTCGCGTACTTCGCCTAATATTTACGATATTCTGATTGCATTTTTTGGTGGAATTGTGGGGGCAGTTGCGATAACCAGAGTCGAAAAAGGAAATCCTATTCCCGGTGTTGCCATTGCAACGGCTTTAATGCCGCCACTTTGTACGGCTGGATACGGATTAGCAACTGCTAGTTTTAAATTCTTTTTTGGAGCCATGTATTTGTACTCCATAAACTGTATTTTTATTTGTATCTCTACCTTTCTAATTGTAAAATATTTAGCTTATCCTATCAAAAAACAATTGGATGATCCCACTCAAAAAAAGGTAAAATATTACATTAGTACCTTATTGACTATTTTTATTCTTCCAAGTATTTATTTTGCCTATCAGCTATTTGAAGAAAAAAAATTCCAACAACAGGTTACAATTTTTACCGAAAAAGAATTTACAGATAAAGGAATTACAATTGTATACCAAAAAACACAATTCAACAAAAAACCTAAGATTCTAGAACTTGGTTTCCTTTCTAAACGTTTTAGTGATACTGAACTTAAGGAGCTCAACAACAGTCTTAAAGATTACGAATTAGAAAACACTCGATTAGTTGTAAAACAAGATACTACCGATTTAAAAAGCGATATTTTAAATGAAATCAATTACAACAAATCGGCTTTGAGTCAAAAAGATGTTACCATTCTTAATTTGAAAAAGCAAATTGCTGCGAATCATTTTGAGAACCACGAACTACTTGCCGAAATGAAAATTTTGTTCCCAAAGATTGAGAACATATCTATTTCTAATCATACTTTTAATGAGAAAACCGACAGTACAAAAGTAGTTCCTGTACTTATATACAAAAGTAAAAATGAACTTGAACCTGACGAACAAAGCAAGTTGGTTCAATGGCTAAAACAACGTTTAACCAAAAAACAAATTGAGATTTTCCACCAGAAATAAGGAATTGAATTAAAGCTTAAAGAAGAAAAAAATGGATTTATTTAATCCCGATTTTGACGAAAACACGAACCTGCTGCCACAAGACGGTACAGTTTTGTACTATGGTAAAATCATGAGCTTTTCTCAAGCAGACTTTTTTTTCAATCGTTTGTTAGAATCTATCGAATGGAAAAATGACGAAGCCATTATTTTTGGACAATTAATTACAACCAAGAGAAAAGTAGCTTGGTACGGCGATAACAATTTTAAATACAGCTATTCTAAAATTACTAAAGAAGCCTTGCCTTGGACCACTGAATTAGCAGAATTAAAAGCCTTGGTTGAAGAAAAAACAGCCGAAACCTATAATTCCTGTTTACTTAACTTATATCATGATGGCAAGGAAGGCATGGCTTGGCATAGCGATGGTGAAAAAGATTTGAAGAAAAATGGAGCAATCGCATCTCTTAGTTTTGGTGTCGAAAGAAAATTTGCCTTTAAACACAAAACTACCAAAGAAACCGTTTCTATACAACTGGAATCTGGAAGCCTTTTAGTCATGAAAGACGAAACACAAAGCCATTGGTTGCACCGCCTTCCTCCTTCTAAAAAAATCAACAAAGCCCGAATCAATCTGACTTTTCGAACGATTGTTTCTCAATAAACTGTTTGTTATTGGTCAAATCTGTGCTGTTTTTTTTTAAAATTTTAAAGTAGAAAACACATACCTGTTTTACCTATTAATAACGATTCTTTTTTTTGATAAAAAAGCTAAGCTATTGAACTCTTTTCAATTTAGATATATCTTAAAAAAGAATATAAAATGTGCAAAAAACACTAAAAAAAATTGATTCTTTTAAGTAAATCAACTATAAACAAAGGAAATATTTTGATTTTCAACAGACCTTTACTATCTTTCCAATCAATTTAACCAATTAAACAGAACCCTTAAACATTTAAAAAAATGTTAGAAGAAATGAATGATAACCTGTCTCAATCCAAGAACGAGACAGATGGAAACTTAGCCACTGATGTTCAAGCAGATAATCAAGCTACCACTAACACTGAAGCGGCTAATATTCCAGCCTCAGAACAAACAGCGGAGGATACCGAAAATTGTAAAAAGCAACAAGCCATCAATGAAATTGAGGCTTCAAATGCAGAAGAACATGAAGACGAAACCTTAAAAGCCCGTCATGAAATTCCAATGCTTGATTACGATACTTTATCTATGGAAGTATTGGTTGACGAATTACAAAAGCTGGTTTCTAATGAAAAAGTCATGTCTATACGTGATCATGTGGAGGAAATAAAAAAAGCTTTTTTATCCAAATACAACCACTTTATAGAAGAGAAAAAAGAAGAATTTCTTGCTGATAACCCGGACACTACCGAAGAATTTCAGTATCATTTTCCTTTGAAAAATAAATTTGATCAGTTTTATACTTTATACAAAGACAATAGAAACACGCACTACAAAAGTCTTCAAAACAATCTAAAAAACAATTTAGAAGTACGTCTCGCTATTGTTGAAGAATTAAAAGAGCTAATCAATCCTAACGAAAACATTAAGGATACGCTAAAACATTTCAACGAATTAAGAGAGCGTTGGAAAACAGCAGGTCCTATCCCAAAAGACAAATACAACCACGTTTGGAACAACTATCATTTTCATGTAGAGAATTTTTACGATTATTTACACCTAGATAGAGAAGCCCGAGATTTAGACTTTAAACACAATTTAGAGCTTAAACAAAAAATAATTACTCGTGTAGAAGAATTGCTTCAGGAGGCAGATATCAATAAAGCTTTTAGAGAATTACAAGATTTACACCGCATCTGGAAAGAAGACATCGGTCCTGTTTCTAGAGAACATCGTGATGAAATTTGGAATCAATTTTCTGATTTAACCAAAAAAATGCACGACAAACGCGAAATCCTTTTTGAAAAATTAAGAGGAACTGAGCAAGAAAATCTTGAAAAGAAGAACGCTATTATTGCTCAAATTGAAGAATTGGGTACTATAAAAGTAAACGCCCATTCGCAATGGTTGGTTCAAATAGGAAAAGTAGAAGCCTTAAGAGAAGCTTTTTTCTCTACTGGAAAAGTTCCTGCTGATGTTAATGAAGCTACTTGGGCAGCGTTTAAAAATGCAGTTAGAAACTTCAATGCTTTTAAAAATTCATTTTACAAAGACATTAAAAAAGAGCAAAACGAAAATCTAAATAAGAAAAATGCTCTGGTTGCCAAAGCTAACGAGCTAAAAGACAGCGAAGATTTTGCAGCAACAACCCCAATCATGAAGAAAATTCAGGAAGATTGGAAAAAAATAGGTCATGTACCTAGAAAATACTCCGATAAAGTTTGGGCCGAATTCAAAGAGGCTTGCAACCATTATTTTGACCGTTTAAAAGAACAAAGAAGTGAACATAATGCCGAAGAAATGGAAGCTTTTGACAAAAAGAAAGCTTATTTAGAAAGCATTAAAGAATTTCAATTAGTGGGCGACCACAAAACCGATTTAGATGCTATAAAACAGCATATTGAAAACTGGAAAAACATCGGAAGAGTTCCTTATACCAGAAGACATATTGAAGGTAAATTCAACAAAATATTAGATGCGTTGTTTGACAAACTAAGTTTGAGCAAAAAAGAAACTGATATGATGCGTTTTGCCAATAAACTAGAAAATCTTTCGGACGGTAATGACAACAGAAAACTAGAAAACGAAAAGATTTTTATCATTCGTAAAATAGAAGAAGTACAGAACGAGATTTTCCAATTAGAAAACAACATTCAATTTTTTGCCAATACCAAGAATGCAAAAAAAGAAAACTCTATTGTTTTAGAGGTTCGTAAAAACATTGCTATCCACAAAGAAAGCTTAGAAACTTGGAAAGAAAAACTAAAACAACTTAGAAATCTAAATCAAGAATAAAGTTGATTTAAGAAGTGTAAATTAGGAGTTTAAAAAGCGATTTTCAGTTTGAAAATCGCTTTTTTTTATGTCAACACAAAAGTTTTTTCACGACAACAATAGTCTCTTAACACTAAAAAATACAAGTATGACAATTATCATTTCTAGTCAAGAGAAATCACGCTACTTTTGATTTGAAAATAATTGATTATGAAAAATTCTTTGATTCAAAAATACAATGTTCCTGGTCCCAGATACACCAGTTACCCTACTGTTCCGTATTGGGATGAAACCAATTTCACCTATCAAGACTGGATTACATCTTTTAAAAAATCTTTTAAAGAAAGTAATACTAAAGAAGGAATTAGCCTGTATATTCACCTCCCATTTTGCGAAAGTTTGTGTACTTTTTGTGGTTGCAATAAAAGAATTACCAAAAATCATAGTGTAGAATCTCCCTATATCCAAGCTGTTTTAAAAGAATGGCGTTTGTACAGCAAATTGTTAGATGAAAAACCCATCATCAAAGAAATCCATTTGGGCGGAGGAACACCTACTTTTTTTTCAACAAAAAATTTAGAAGATTTAATCAACGGCATTTTTGCTTATGCCAGTCGAGCCGAAAATTATGAATTTAGTTTTGAAGGACATCCCAATAATACAACTTATGCACATTTGCAAAAACTCTACGATTTAGGTTTTAGAAGAGTCAGTTTTGGGGTACAGGATTATGCCGAAAAAGTTCAAAAAGCCATTCATCGGGAACAGCCGTTTCACAATGTAGCTAAAGTGACATTTTGGGCCCGAGAAATTGGCTATACCTCCATAGGTCACGATATTATTTTTGGTTTGCCTTTCCAAAAATTAAAAGACGTTGTGGATACGATTGAAAAAACCAAATCGCTACAACCCGACCGATTAGCCTTTTACAGCTATGCTCATGTGCCCTGGATAAAAGGAAATGGACAGCGCGGTTTTAAAGATGAAGACATCCCAAAAGACGAAGAAAAAAGAATTCTATACCAAGTAGGTAAGGAATTATTACTAAAAAATGGCTATCACGAAATTGGCATGGATCATTTTGCTTTGCCCACCGATAGCTTGTATCGAGCTTTCAACAATGGCCAATTGCATCGTAATTTTATGGGGTACAGTGCATCAAAAACCCAATTAATGATTGGTTTAGGAGTTTCTTCCATAAGTGATAGTTGGTATAGCTTTGCACAAAATGAGAAAAACCTAGACGATTATTACCAACTGTTAGAATGGGACAAATTGCCCATTTTTAGAGGACATTTATTAACAAATGAAGATCTCATTATTAGAAAACACATCTTGAATCTTATGTGTCATTTTAAAACCCATTGGGACGAGGAAAATAGCTATTTCAAAGAAATTCCAAAAGTACTGCTGCAATTAGAAGAAATGGAAAATGACGGCCTACTAATTATCAAAGAAAATGGTATTCTGGTTACTGATAAAGGCAAAGCTTATGTTCGAAATATCTGTATGGCATTTGACCTGCATTTAAAACGAAAAGCCCCCGAAACCACTTTGTTTTCCATGACGGTATAGTATTTTATTGTCAGCCTAATCTTGTCGAAGTGCTAAAAACTAACCTACTCAATCCGATTTGCCCCCAAAATCGGATTTTTTTATTCACTTATACCACATAAAATATATTTCTAAAAAATTGAAATTGTCGTTGTTTCTCAAATTATACCTTTAGTTTATTTGTAAGATCTTTTTAACATATTTGAAAACATAAAATCTGACTACCTTCAATCCTACCTACTCAGGTTTGGTGGTAATTTTTATTCGATTTATATAATGATTCACAACAACAAATAATCCAAACAATTGAATAACAAAATGATGAAAAACTTAATTTCAATTCTAATACTTTTACTTCTTACCTCTTGTAATTATAAAATCGAGTAAAATGAAATAACAAAACTTTCATTAAAAAACTTAAAACACCTTTATTTTGAGCAAAATAACTAGCCACTCCTTATCTTTACATTCAAAAATCATAAATTAACAATGATGAAAAAAATATTGTTCATATTAAGTTTAACAGTAATTCTGTCAAGTTGTGCTTCTAAAAGGACACAAAATAGTTTCGAGAAAATCATTTTTAATACCTCAGCTTGTTTTGGCAATTGTCCTATTTACAACTTACAAATTAATCAGGATAAAAGTTTTTTACTTTCCAAAGGAGAAAGTAGTCGTAGTTCTAAATTAGTCAGTGGCACAGCAAATACAACGACTACTAAAGCTTACTACAAAGGCATTATGAGTCATAAAAAGTATGCAGAACTGCTAGCTGAAATAAAGAGAACCGACACTTTAAAACTAGAAGGACAAAACTGCTGCGATGCTCCAGTAAAAACCATTATTATCTATTACAATAAGAAACGTAAATTTGTAAAAACGATGTTTCCACCCGAGGAAGCTAAAAAATTGGTTGCTCTTTTATATGAAGTTTGTGAGTCAGACAACCTAACAAAATCAGCGGAAACTTTTGAAATAGAACAAGCCAACGAATAATTTTTTACTATAGCAAGCCTCGATATCTTCTAAACGATATTGAGGAAACACCATAATTTATTTGTATTTTCGTCTAAACCTCAACAGGTTTATTCAAAAAACAGATTAAAATGAAGCAAACCATTGGATTAAAAGAAGCGATTTCCATAGGAATTGGTGGTATGGTAGGCGGTGGTATTTTTGCAGTTTTAGGTCTGGCGGTATCTCTAGCTAAAGGCGGCACGCCCATTTCTTTTTTATTTGCAGGTATTCTGGCCCTACTTACCTCCTACAGCTATGTCAACCTATCTAAAAAATACCCTGACCGAGGCGGAACCGTAAAATTTATCAATCAAGCTTTTGGAAAAACCGTTTTTAGTGGTACTATGAATAATCTTTTATGGATTAGTTATATTATCATGCTTGCACTTTATGCTTCTGCTTTTGGCTCCTATGCACCTAATTTGGCTGCTATAACAGCTAGCAAGCCCCTTGATTTTCATCTTTATGCCTCAGCTATTATTCTTTTGGCAACAGCTATCAATTATTATAGCATAAGCGTGGTGGGCAAAATAGAATCGTATGCGGTAATTATAAAATTAGTGATTCTAATTGCTTTTATTCTTATTGGTGCTTACGGTTTAATTGGCAATCCTACCACAACTCAATTAGCTATTTCTCACTGGGAATCGCCCATCCAATTGTTTGCTGGAGGTATGGTTATTTTTGTGGCTTACGAAGGCTTTGAACTTATTGCTAATGCAGCTCCTGATATTATAAATCCCGAGAAAAACATTCCTCGTGCCTATTATTTTTCGGTGCTTTTTGTCATGGTACTTTATGTGGTGATTGCATTGGTCACTGTAGGTTCACTTCCTTTTTCTAAGATCGCAACTGCTCAAGACTATGTTTTGGCCGAAGCTGCTAAACCGATGTTGGGTGATATTGGATTTACGATTATCACAATAGCCGCTTTAATTTCTACTTTTTCAGCCATAAATGCATCCTTATTAGGAGGTAGTCGAGTAAATTATGAAATTGCCGAAGACGATGAATTACCGCATCATTTTCTAGCGAAACTCTGGAATCAACCCGTTGGCTTATTGATTACTGCTGTGGCAACATTAATTTTAGTAAACATACTTGATTTAGAAAGTATTTCTACTGCAGGAAGTGTTGGTTTTTTGCTGATTTTTGGGATAGTCAATTGGGCAGGATACCGCTTAGCTCCTGAAATGAAAACAAATAAATTTGTACCTTTAATAGGCTTTTTGTTGTGCATGTTGGCAACTGCGGTTTTAATCAACCAACAGTTCCAAACCAACATCATGGGAGTCTGGGTGGCTCTATCCATTATTTCACTATGCTTCATAATGGAATGGCTGTATAAAAACCGAGAGAAAGCTTCCATAGCATGAAAAATATTTGATTTCAAAACTGCTCAAGATGAAAGAATCGAACGAATTAATCAATTTATTACCTCCAGATTTAATAAAATTTGCCTTGGTGGTTCTTTTTTCTTTATTGATTGGATTAGAGCAACGAAGACAATTTTTAAATTCAAGCATAGGAAGTCGATTTGGAACTGATAGAACTTTTACGCTTATCGGGATTTTAGGTTTTATACTTTACAAATTATCCCCGGACACCTTGCTTCCCTTCCTTGGTGGTGGATTGGTACTAGGATTGTTTTTAGCGGTATTTTATTTCAACAAAAGCCATCTGCAAAAAGATTATAGTTTAACCTCTATTATTGTTGCGCTTATTACGTTTTGCATTGCTCCATTGATTTATACCCAAGTAGATTGGTTGGTCATCCTAATTATTGTTTCGGTTTTAATATTGGTAGAAATAAAAGAAGCGCTCTTTGATTTTTCAAAAAAAATAGACGATAACGAATTTATTACGTTAGCAAAATTTTTAATCATCGCTGGAGTAATTTTACCGCTACTACCCAACACTTCTTTTTCAGAAACTATTTCGATTACACCTTATAAATTTTGGTTGGCCATCGTAGCGGTTTCGGGTATTTCCTATTTTAGTTATTTATTACAAAAATTTGTTTTTCCAAAATCAGGCATTCTACTCACTGGAATTTTAGGAGGATTGTACAGCAGCACAGCTACTACTTTTATTTTGGCAAAAAAGAGTAAAGAATCTGATGAAAATTATAAAATAACAGCCGCTATTATCTTAGCCACAACCATGATGTTTATTCGAATATTTATTCTTGCCTATTTGTTTAATAAATCGATTGCTATGCAGTTAGCGCCTAGTTTGAGTATTCTTGCTGTGCTTTCAGCAGCTATAGCTTTATACTTTATTTGGCTAGACTATAAACAACAGCATAAACCCGAATATCAAGCCGAAATAAACTCCTTATCTAATCCATTAGAATTTAAAACTTCCTTAGTTTTTGGCATTCTTTTTATTGTATTTGCGCTGCTTACCGGATTTGTAAACATGCAATACGGAACATCGGGAATTAAAATTTTATCCTTTGTTGTGGGTGTAACCGATATTGATCCTTTTATCATCAATATTTTTCAAAATAAATGGAGTATTAGCGACGGAATTTTAGCCACTGCTGTCATAAATGCCGTAACGAGTAATAATATTTTGAAAATGATTTACGGGATCATTTTGTCTAAAAAAAGCATTAGAAAACCAATAATTATTGGATTTGGTATCTTAATCATTTTTGGTTTTGCACTTTCAATATTTTTTTAAACAGCTAAAAAAAATAAAAAATGATCGAACAATTAAAAACCTACAACAACAATGTATTAGCCATTACTATACTTGATGGCTTTACCGAAACTGACGAAAAATTATGTCAAAAACTATTTTTGGAAAAATTAGAGAAAGGTTTTGACAAAGTCAATGTTTTAATCAAATTAGACGAAATGAAACTTTCTAAAAGCAGCACCAAAGCTTTTTGGGAAGATACCGTTTGGGCGTTACGCAATTACAAAAAAATGGGACATCTAGCTATTGTTGCCCATTCTAAAATGCTAAAAGCATTAGTTCCTATAGATAATTTATTTTTTGAAAGAGCAAGTTCAGGAAGATTAGAACGCTATTTCGATATTTCGCAATTGGAAGAAGCTTTTGCTTTTGTAGAAAAAGATTGATTCTGGAAGGAAAAAAGGCTGTTCAAAGTTTTTACTTTAAACAGCCTTTTTCTATGAATTAAGCTTTAAATTATCTAGAATAATTTGGAGCTTCTTTAGTAATCGTAACATTATGAGGATGGCTTTCAGAAATTCCACTTGAAGTCAAACGTACAAAACGTCCTGTTTCTTGCAAAGTAGCAATATCTTTAGCACCACAGTATCCCATTCCAGCACGAAGTCCACCAACGAACTGTAACATACTTTCGTTTAATTCTCCTTTATAAGGCACACGACCTACAATTCCTTCCGGAACTAACTTCTTCACATCGTCTTCTACATCTTGGAAATAACGGTCTTTAGAACCTGTTTGCATCGCCTCAACAGACCCCATTCCTCTATACGATTTGAATTTTCTTCCTTCAAAAATAATCGTTTCTCCAGGAGATTCTTTAGTACCCGCTAATAATGAACCTAACATCACACAATCAGCACCAGCAGCAATAGCTTTAGGAATATCTCCTGTATAACGAATTCCTCCATCAGCAATTACAGGAACACCTGAACCTTTAATAGCTGCAGCAACTTCTAATACCGCAGAAAACTGTGGAAAACCAACACCTGCAACGATACGAGTAGTACAAATAGAACCTGGTCCAATACCAACTTTTACTCCATCGGCTCCGTTTTGAACTAAATACTGAGCTGCTTCTGGCGTAGCAATATTACCAACAATTACATCTAAATCAGGGAACTGTGCTTTAACTAATTTTAAAACATCAACCACACCTTTAGTATGTCCGTGAGCCGTATCAATAATTACAGCATCAACACCTGCGTTTACTAAAGCTGTAGCTCTTTCAACAGCATCAGCAGTAACTCCTAATGCAGCAGCTACACGCAAACGTCCGTATTTATCTTTGTTAGCATTTGGTTTTTGATTCAATTTAGTGATATCTCTAAAAGTAATCAAACCTACTAATTTATTGTCTTTGTCAATTACAGGAAGTTTTTCAATTTTGTGTCCTTGCAAAACGACTTCAGCTTGTTCTAAAGAAGTTCCTTCAGCAACAGTAACTAAGTTTTCGCTAGTCATAACCTCAATAATTGGTCGGGTACTGTTTTTTTCGAAACGCAAATCACGATTGGTAACAATTCCTTTCAATTTTTGATTTTCATCTACTACTGGAATTCCACCAATACCAAATTCTTTCATTGCTGCTTTAGCGTCAGCAACTGTAGCATTCAATGGTAAAGTAACTGGATCGATAATCATACCTGATTCTGCACGTTTTACTTTACGTACTTTAGCAGCTTGCTGCTCAATAGTCATGTTTTTATGTAAAACACCAATTCCTCCTTCTTGTGCCATAGCAATTGCCATAGAACTTTCGGTTACGGTATCCATAGCGGCAGATACAATAGGAACGTTAAGTGTTATGTTTCTTGAGAATTTTGTTTTGATACTCACTTCGCGAGGAAGCACCTGCGAGTAGTTAGGAACTAATAATACATCATCGTAAGTTAAACCTTCGCCGATAATCTTGGAGTTGTGTGCTATCATGTTGCAATTTCTAGTTGAATTGCGTGCAAATATAGCAAATTATTTCGAATTATTAAATCCTAAATCTAATTAATTTAACATTTGGGTTTTGAGTCAAATCGCTTCATTGCTAACAGAGTCACGCAATAGCCCAGATAGTAATGAAAAGCCACGTAAATTAAAAACCTAAATTTTTCTATTTTTAAAAAGCGACCAAAGGAAGCTATTTTAAAAACAAGAAAAATAGGATTTTTAATAGCGTGCTTGTAATGAATAGCTGGATTAGCTTCTGATAAAAACATCAATACGGAGGTTCATTACTATCAGCAAAAATAAAATTAAAGCCAAATTGTAACGAAAGACTATTGGCTTTAGACACATCTCGGTATTCCAATAGATTATCGGCCATGAAATACATATTGAATTTACCTAAAGTGGTGGATAGTCCCAATCCGATGTTAGTGTACGAATAAGAATCTAAAGTATAAGTTGCTTTAAGTTGTAATCTATCCGAAAAATTTCTTTGATAAAAACCGGTTAAAGCTGTGATAGGCACTCTTGGTGTACTCATCATAAAAAATTGTGCTCCTACAGCATTCTTATACTTTTTTTCGCCTGCAATACATACACAATCCTCATCGTTTGCAATTCCATACGAATATTGATAGGAAGCATTAAGTTTTACAGGGCGCCAAGTGGTGTATTTATTATACAATGTATCGCGTTTAACCGCATCTTGAAAGTCACTATACACACTTCCTGGATCGTTAAAATCAGAAAAGCTAGGATTAATGCCTTCGTATTTATAATAGCCTTTATAGGTGAAATTTTCCACATCTTTAGCATGTTTTACAAAACCAACATCGAGAATACTAGCTGTAATTTGGGTGTTTTTTTTGGGATAATACGTAAAACCCAAATCGAATCCCAAACCTAAATCGCTGCCTAATAAAAGTTGTTTTCTAACATCGGTAGCCACATCGCCATTGTAATCCTCGGCTATGTATTTTGAAATTCCAGAAGTATTTAACGTTAAATCGGAATCAATAATTTGCTCATACATAGTTGTATCTGATGGTCTTGTAGTTATAGAACCTGAATTATGCGTACTCGTTGCATTGAAACCGCTAAAATAAATTTTCCCTCTAGCTCCAACAATGAAATTATCAGTAACATTTTTATGATAACCTACATGCAAAACGGAAAGCATTTCGGCTTTTACACTTAAATCAGACAAATTGAAGGATTTACCAATATAATTTTGGTTTCCATCCAAAGTCAAAACAGCTAAATCCTTAGGCACATAACTCCAAAAATCAAATTCCTGATACAAACCAAATGAAAGATAACCTTTGTTTTCTAGCCAATCCCCTAGTTTAATTCCTCCATTCAAAATTTCTATTTGTTCATTAATAGCTCCATGGTCATTTCGAGAAGTAGAATAAATCACATTTCGTAATTTCTGATTGAAATCGACACCGTTATTAGCAAACAAATCATAAGTAGAAAATCCGCTAGAAGCTACCTTAAATGACATTCCTGAAAGGAACGGAACTCCAAAATAGTATTTGTATTTAAAATCGGCACCAGGATTTGTCATCAATGACTGAGGAACGGAAGTGAAATTATATAAAATTTGCTTGTTTTGAGAAACAGCATCTAATGCTAACAAAAAACTTAAGACTAAAAAGAACTTTCTCATTGTATGGTCAAATAAGCTGTTGCACTTGAACGTAACACTATGCTTCCTGTACTATTTTTATCCAAAGCTGGACCAGGATCCATTGCAAGTATAAATCCTATTTTTCTAGATCTTTTCAATAAATCCAATCTTGCATTTTCAAAAATTTCAGTCTGAGTAATGATATTAGTACTTCCTGAATAAGCAGGAATATTAAATTGAATGGTTTCCAATGCAGTATCATTAGCATCTAATAAGACAATAGAAAATGAATATGCTCGATTAATAGTATTGTTTATTTCAAAATAGAAATCAGCTTTTTGCAAATAACTATTAAAATACTTATCTCTAAAAACATCAAATTCCTCATCATCAAAAGCTAAATCGTATTCAGAACCATCACTTGCCACAAAAGCTGTAGCAGGAATATCAAAATGACTAAAATTCCCCACAACTACAGGTTCTAATTTTAAATCATTAACTTGATTAAAATCTAAATCACTCGTACATGAAAAACTACACGTAATAAGAAGTACAATGCAGCATATATGGTGTAAAAAATAATTTTTCATTTTGTTTAATAAATTCCTCCAGCTAATACCAACGTTATTTTAAATGCATTCGTATAATTAATGTGAATTAATAAAAAGTATTGAACACCTTGGAAGCCTCATTATAAGCACTTTCAAAACTCAGTGGATTCAAATTTAAATTCTCTTTATTGGCCGTAAAATACGAAAGTAATTTTTCGGTGGGCATATTTCCGGTTAATTCATCTTTTGCCATAGGACAACCTCCAAATCCCTGAATAGCGCCGTCATACCTACGGCATCCCGCTTGGTGTGCCGCTTCTATTTTCTCAAACCATTTATCGTAAGTAGTGTGCAAATGTGCTCCAAACTCAATTTGCGGATATTTTGGAATTAAATTAGAAAACAAATACTGGATAACTTCTGGAGTAGAACTTCCAATGGTATCCGAAAGCGACAAAATTTTCACTCCCATAGCCGCTAACTTTTCAGTCCACTCGCCCACAATATCTACATTCCAAGGATCTCCGTACGGATTTCCAAAACCCATAGACAAATAAGCCACAACCTCTTTATTTTTCTTATAAGCAATTTCCAGAATTTCTTGCATGCTCACAATAGACTCTGCAATGGTTTTATGTGTATTACGCATTTGGAAATTTTCGGAAATAGAAAAAGGAAATCCTAAATACTGGATGGATTCAAATTCAGATGCCATTTCGGCTCCCTTAGTATTGGCAATAATTGCCAAAAGTTTACTAGTGGTTTCTGACAAATCCAACTGTTCCAAAACAGCTGCAGTATCTTGCATTTGCGGAACAGCTCTTGGCGAAACAAAACTACCAAAATCAATGGTATCAAAACCTACTCGCAATAAAGATTGAATGTACGCCACTTTCTTCTCGGTAGGAATAAAGCTTTTGATACCTTGCATGGCATCGCGGGGACATTCTATAATTTTTATTGGTTCCATAGCTTTCAAAGATACTAAAACTAGTAAAGTGGCAAAATTTAGAACCAACAAAAAAAGATCTTTTGTTCCACAAAGATTCACAAAGAAACCACAGAGATATACAAAGAAAATTTAATCTGCATGCACTTTTAAACAAAAACCTAGCAAATCTTCGTATTTCTTTGTGAAACTCTGCGAAATTATAACGCTATAATCGACTTAAAATCTTTTGATTAATAGCTTTTACCAAGGCTGGACCTTCGTATATAAAACCAGTATATAATTGCACCAAACTTGCTCCAGCTTCTAATTTTTCGATGGCATCATCGGCAGTATGAATCCCTCCTACTCCAATAATAGGGAAAGCTTTATTACTTTTTTGAGATAGAAAACGAATTACTTCTGTTGAACGTTTGGTTAAAGGTTTTCCTGATAAACCGCCCATTTCAGTTTTATTTTCCGATTGCAAACCTTCTCGAGAAATAGTAGTGTTAGTAGCAATCACTCCTGCAATTTGGGTCTCTTTTACAATATCAATAATGTCTAACAATTGCTCGTCAGTCAAATCAGGAGCTATTTTTAACAAAATTGGTTTTTGTTTTGGCTTAGCCATATTTTTATTCTGCAAAGTCTGTAACAATTGTGTCAATGGTTCTTTATCTTGCAAAGCACGTAAATTAGGCGTATTAGGCGAACTTACATTCACCACAAAATAATCTACATAATCGTATAAAGCATCAAAACAAATTTCGTAATCCGAAGTTGCTTCTTCGTTTGGAGTTACTTTATTTTTACCAATATTTCCTCCTATCAAAACTCCTGGATTAGATTTCAATCGCTTCACCGCTTCCATTACTCCTCCATTATTAAATCCCATTCGATTAATAATTGCTGAATCTTCTCTAAGACGAAATAAACGTTTTTTAGGATTTCCATCCTGAGCTTTTGGTGTTAAAGTTCCAATTTCGATGAAACCAAAACCAAAATTGGACAATTCCTTGTATAATTTGGCATCTTTATCAAAACCAGCTGCTAGTCCTACTGGATTTTTAAATTTTAATCCAAAAACTTCCGTTTCTAATCTTTTGTCATTTACCAAGTAGAGTGATTTGTAAATGGAAGAGAAACCTGGAATTTTAGAAGTAATACGAACTAACGAAAACGTAAAATGATGTATTTTTTCTGGATCAAAACAAAAAAATAGCGGTCGGATAAGCTGTTTATACATAGGTTTTTAATTTGTGGTGCAAAAATAGAATTATCTAAGCGAATAAGAAACAATTGACTGTATTTTTTAGAGATGTTATCCTCAACTTCTTTTTAAATTAAAATTAACTATCTCCTACAATTCGGAATGTATTTTCAAACAAAACTTTCTGTACTTTTAAATAAAAAATCAATGCAAATGAACATCAATAAAAACTGGCATCAAAGACATTATGATAGTCTGGCATTTGGAAGCCGAGTTGCCGATGCGGTAGCCAAAGGAATGGGTTCCTGGCGTTTTATTATTATCCAAACCATATTTGTACTCATCTGGATGGGATTGAATCTCGTTGCTTATTTTGAACATTGGGATCCTTATCCTTTTATTTTACTAAACCTTTTATTTTCAACCCAAGCAGCTTATGCAGCACCCATTATTATGATGGCTCAAAACCGTCAAAATGAAAGAGACCGTATCCAAGCACAAGACGATTATCAAACCAACAAAGAAGCCAAATTAGAGATAGAAGCTTTAGCGGCAAAACTCAATTCAATTGAAATAGAAAAACTGGATAAAATAATAAAAATCCTAGAAAACATGCAATAAAACGCGCTGGGCTGGACTTGAGCCTAATTAAATCCTATCTTTGCAATCCATTAAAAAAATACCAGTTTATGCAAGATATTATTAATCGCTTTATCAGCTATGTAACGATTGACACTGAATCAGACCCTAACTCCGAAACAACTCCTAGTACCATAAAACAATGGGATTTGGCTCATAAATTAGTCGAAGATTTAAAAAGAGTGGGCATGCAAGAAGTAACTATCGACGATAAGGCGTATATCATGGCTACCCTACCCAGCAACGTAGAACACGAAGTACCTACCATAGGATTTATTTCTCATTTTGACACCTCACCGGATTTCTCAGGAGCTCATGTCCGTCCGCATGTGGTAGTTAATTACGACGGAGAAGATATTGTTTTAAACGAAGAAGAAAATATTGTTTTATCGCCTAGTTATTTCAAAGACTTATTGCAATACAAAGGACAAACCTTAATTACCACTGACGGAACAACACTTTTAGGAGCCGATGATAAAGCTGGAATTACCGAGATCATCACGGCTATGGAATATTTACTGCATCATCCAGAAATTCCGCACGGAAAAATAAGAGTTGCGTTTACTCCTGATGAGGAAATAGGTCGTGGAGCTCATCATTTTAATGTGGAAGAATTTGGAGCTGAATGGGCCTACACCATGGACGGAAGCCAAGTGGGCGAATTAGAATACGAAAATTTTAATGCGGCTGGAGCCAAAATTACTTTCAAAGGAAAAAGCGTTCATCCGGGTTACGCCAAAGGAAAAATGATTAATTCGATGCTAATTGCCAATGATTTTATCAGCCAATTACCTTCGGACGAAGTTCCTGAAAAAACGAATCGCTACGAAGGTTTTTTCCACGTACACCATTTTAATGGAAGCATCGAAGAAACTGTAGTAGAATTAATTATTAGAGACCACAACAAGAGAAAATTTGAAAAACGCAAACAGACCATTGAGAAAATAGTTCAAAAAATCAATAAGAAATTTGCAAAGCAATTTGGTCAAGATATTGCTATTGCCGTTATCAAAGACCAATATTACAACATGAAGGAAAAAGTACTTCCTGTAAAACACATTGTTGATATTGCTGAAAAGGCCATGCGAGATTTAAAGATCAAACCAATTATAAAACCTATTCGTGGCGGAACGGATGGTTCTCAATTATCGTATATGGGATTACCTTGTCCAAACATATTTGCTGGTGGACACAACTTTCATGGTAAATACGAATATGTACCTGTAGAAAGCATGCAAAAAGCAGTAGAAGTAATTGTAAAAATTGCTGAATTGACCGCTTTACCTGAATTTGGCTTAGAAAAACCTAAAACAAAAAAGAAGAAATAACACATAAAAAAGCTTACTTATTTGTTTTGCAATAAAAAAACAGCTGTTTCAAATTACTTGAAACAGCTGTTTTTTTTTATAAGATTAAACTAAGTCTTATTTTTTAGCTAATGAAGCACTCATTTCCATAGAAATTGCAGTACGCTCCATTTTTAATTTTCCTGCCATAGTTTCAATAACTACAGTTGTTTCGGCTAATTCAGCCACTCTACCGTGAAGACCACTTTTAGTAATTATTTTATCACCTACTTTTAAGCTGCTTTCAAATTCTTTTTCCTGTTTTGCTCTTTTTTGTTGTGGTCTAATCATGAAGAAATAGATAACCACAAACATTAAAATAAACGGCGCAAACTGACTTAATTGACCCATAATTTTTAATTCTTTTTTTATTAATTAGTATATTACATTAAACCGCGACCGGCTTTTATCATTTTCTTACTTGTTTCCAAATCTTTAACCAAATTATCTAAAATTCCGTTGATAAAAATACTACTCTTAGGAGTTGAGTATTCTTTAGCTAATTCTAAATATTCGTTCAAAGTTACTTTTACAGGAATAGATGGAAATTTTAAAAATTCGCAAATAGCCATTTTCAAAATAATAGTATCTACCTCAGCAATACGATCGCTATCCCAATTAGGTGTTTTATCTACAAACTCTTTGGCTAACTCAGCTTCGTTCAAAACTGTTTTGCGGAACAAATCTTTAACAAAGTCCTTGTCTTCATTATCCTTATACAATTTTGGCACTTTGAAATTATCATTTTCAATAGGCTTCATGGCTTTCAATTGCTTGATGATTTGTGTATTCACCATCGGAATATCATCAATCCAAGTCAACTTATCGTCTTCTAAAAATTCATATAATTTCTCATTTGGAACAATTACTTCCGTAAACAAATCCACAATTAATTGACGATCTTCTTCAAAAGAACGCTCTGGATTGCTCATGTATTTTTGATAAAATGAACTCTCTTTTATAGCCGCTAATAACAATGCTATATAATCTTCGTGCAAATGCCAAGCATCAATTTTTCTGGTTTCTAAAGCAATACTTAAAGAATTATTTTCGGCTAAAATTTCGAAAATACTGTTTTTGATAAATTTTTCGTTAGGATTACGTTCAGCAGCAGTAGCTAAATGTTTCTGACTAGACAAATGCAAAAATTGAGTTTCTTTTTTACAAATTTCCAGCAAGGAAGAAATCATTGTAAGGTATAAATCTTGAATGTTGTCGATACTGTGAAAAAGAAATTTCTCTTCCTTTTCCATGTTATCAGAGCCGTTTTGATGCATCGCATAAATGGTTTGCATAACTTTAACGCGAATGTGTCGTCTATTTACCACCTTGTAAGAACTTTTTATAAAATTAGTGTGCAAAAATAAGGATTTCCTTTTTCAAAATAAAATTTAAATGGGCAAAAAAGGAATTCATAACAATTAATATACTTCCTCCTAATTTCAACTAATCTTTCCTAAAGGAACGCTAAAGCCCAAAATCTGATAGTAATTATTCCTTATCTTTGTATTTCTATAAAATAGTTTACCCTAGAAATGAAAGAATTACTCTATCTTAACAAATACTTCATCAAATACAAATACCGTTTTATTCTGGGCATCATTTTTACCATTGTTGCTCAAATATTCATGTTATTTACACCCAAATTAATTAGCAAATCTTTTGCTTCAATCGAAACATTTGCTAAAAACGAGGGTATTTCTAATGCAGTCATTCGAGGAGAATTAATCAACAATATTCTTTTAATTATTGCCACCACCATCATTGCGGGATTTCTAACGTTTTTAATGCGTCAAACCTTGATTGTAATGTCACGTCACGTAGAATTTGACTTAAAAAATGAAGTTTTTAGACAATACGAAAACCTATCACAAAATTTCTACAAAAAAAACCGTACTGGAGATTTAATGAACCGTATTAGCGAAGACGTCTCTAAAGTAAGAATGTATGTTGGCCCTGCAGTAATGTACACCATCAATACTTTTATTCGTTTTGCTATTGTAATTTTGTTCATGTACAGAGTATCGCCTTTACTTACTTTGTATACACTTTTACCATTACCTTTATTATCGTATGCCATCTTTAAACTGAGTACTGAAATCAACAAACGCAGTACTACCTTCCAACAATATTTATCTAAGGTTTCAAGTTTTACGCAAGAAATATTTTCTGGAGTTCGAGTTATCAAAGCCTATTCGCTAGAAAATCAACACCAAAACAATATGGTAGCCTTAGCTTTAGAAAGCAAAAGTAAAAGTTTGGATTTAGCCAAAGTACAATCTTTATTTGGTCCGTTAATGCTGGCACTTATTGGAATCAGTAACTTGGTGGTGATTTATTTTGGTGGTCTAATGTACATTCACGGAACCATCAAAAGCATTGGGACCATTGCCGAGTTTATTTTGTATGTCAATATGTTAACTTGGCCTGTTGCCTCTTTAGGTTGGGTTTCCTCCATGGTTCAAGAAGCCGAAGCTTCTCAAAAACGACTGAACGAATTTTTAAAAATAAAACCTGAAATCAAAAACAACAATCCTGAAAAATCAATTATTGAAGGTGCAATTGCTTTTGAAAACGTAAGCTACACTTACGAAGATACTAATATCACAGCACTTAGAGGGATTTCGTTCACGGTCAATAAAGGAGAAACACTGGCCATTTTAGGGAAAACAGGTTCTGGAAAATCGACTATTTTATCTTTGATTTCCAGAATGTATGATGTGAACCAAGGCGTTATTAAAATTGACAACCAAGAAATTAGCCACTTGAACTTATTTGATTTACGAAATAGCATCGGAATTGTACCTCAGGACGCTTTCTTATTTTCTGATAGTATTAAAAACAATATTAAATTTGGGAAAGAAGATGCAAAAATAGAAGAAGTTATGGCTGCCGCAAAAAAAGCAGTAGTTCACGACAATATCATGGGATTCAACAAACAATATGAAACCATACTGGGAGAAAGAGGAATTACCCTTTCGGGAGGTCAAAAACAACGTGTTTCGATAGCGAGAGCCATTATCAAAAACCCTCCTATTTTATTATTTGACGACTGTTTATCAGCGGTTGACACAGAGACCGAAGAGGCAATTTTAAACAACCTAAATGCCATTTGTAAAGACAAAACAACCATCATTGTAAGCCATCGAGTATCATCGGCTAAGAACGCTGATAAAATCATTATTCTTGAAGACGGAAAAATAATTCAACAAGGTTCTCATAACCAGTTAATAAATCAAGAAGGCTATTATTCTTCTTTATATTTAAAACAACTTTCTGAAAAAGAATTACTATAAATCTTGCTTAATACATATATTTTTATCATTTTTGGTTTCAATTAACAACCATATTATTGTATAGAACGGATTATGAGAGAAAATGACATGTTAGAAAAAGAAGAAATCTTTTCTAAAGTTTTACGTGCAGGAAGAAGAACTTATTTCTTCGATGTGAGAGCTACAAAAGCTGATGATTACTATATTACCATTACAGAAAGTAAAAAATTCACTGAAGAAGACGGTTCGTACCACTTTAAAAAACATAAAATATATTTGTACAAAGAAGATTTTACTGCTTTTACAGAAATCCTAGGAGAAATGACTTCATACGTTTTGAACCACAAAGGCGAAGAAGTAATTTCAGAGAGACATCAAAAAGATTTCAAAAAAGAATATGCAACTGAAAGAGTAACTACCGAAGACGCAGTTCCTGAAATCTCAAGTTTCACTGATATTGATTTTGATGACATTTAATTATCTCAAAAAACAACAAAAAATTTAAGTCCAAAGGCCATTCGGTTTTTGGACTTTTTACATTAATACAAACAACAAACTATGAATTTAACAACAATTAATTGGCAAGAACTCACCAACAAATACCTTAGTGAATACAGCGAACTCATTATTCCCTGGCTTTTAACCAGCGGTATCAAAATTACCTTTATCCTAGGTGTTTCATTTTTTCTAAATAAAATACTGCATCGTTTTATTGAAAAAGCTGTCCGTATAGCCGTTAGGCCAGACAAATATTCTTCAAAAGAAGCCGAAGAAAAAAGAGAAAATACACTTATTCAAATTTTCTCCACCTCATCAAAAATTGCCATTTTATGTATTTCTTCCCTGATGGTTCTGGAAGAATTCGGAATAGAAATTGGCCCTATTCTTGCCGCAGCGGGAATCGTAGGTTTAGCTTTTGGTTTTGGTGGTCAATACCTGATACGCGATATTATTTCGGGACTTTTTATCATTTTAGAAAACCAATACCGTGTAGGTGATGTTGTCAATTTAGATTTAGCCAGCGGCAAAGTCGAACAAATTAGCCTACGCAAAACTACCTTAAGAGATATTGACGGAACAGTACATCATATTCCTCATGGAGAAATCAAAAAGGTTTCTAATCTTTCTAATGAATTTTCCAGAATCAACATCAATATTGGTGTGGGATACAGCAGTGACATCGAAAAAGTAATTACGGTAATAAACCAAATTGGTAACGACCTGACCAATGACCCGCAATGGAAGGATTACATTATCCAAGCGCCGCAGTTTCTTCGCATTGATGAATTTGCTGATTCATCCATTGTCATTAAAATTTTAGGAGAATCTTTACCGGATAAAAAATGGGACATCACCGGTGAATTGCGTAAAAGAATCAAAATAACCTTTGACAAAGAAGGAATCGAAATTCCGTTTCCACAATTAGTCATCCACAAAGCAACTGAAGCCGCTGCCTCTACATAATATATTTAAAGCCTGAAATAATTTCAGGTTTTTTTATTGGTCGAATTACTTCAATTTTGCGGAAGCATTTTGTAACTTAGTGCTACATTTAATCTCAAAAAAATTGCCTTATGAAAATCCCAATTGTATCCGTAAGTTGGCTCCAAGAGAACATTAACAATCCCGAACTTATCATTCTGGATGCTGTTTTAGACACTCCGCCTCATGATTTACAAATCGCCGGGGCACGCACTTTTGATATTAAAAATAAATTTAGCGATACTTCTAACCCATTACCCAATACACTCCCTAGCCCAGAAACTTTTACCGCTGAAGCAAGAAAACTAGGTATCAGCAAACACAGCAAAATAGTAGTCTATGACACTAAAGGAATTTACTCCAGTCCAAGAGCCTGGTATTTATTTAAAAGTATGGGACATGAAAATGTTTGGGTATTAAACGGAGGCTTTCCAGCATGGCAAAAAGAAGGATTTGAAACCGAAAAAGTAGCTCCAAAATCATTTAGAGAAGGTGATTTTGAAGCACATTACAAAACTGAAATGTTTAAAAACAAATTTCAAATCTTACACAATATTACTTCAAAAGATGCTGTAATTATCGACGCTCGTTCTGCTGACAGATTTAATGCAGAAACAGAAGAACCTCGCGAAGGACTTAGAAGCGGACATATTCCGAATTCAGTAAATTTACCTTTTTCAAAAGTTTTAAAAGATGGACATTATCTAAGCAAAGAAGAACTGCAGCAAATTTTACCACATCAGGATCAAAACCTGTATTTTTCTTGTGGATCCGGAATTACCGCCTGTATCAATTTAATTGCTTATGAATTGATTTCAAACAACCAACCCAAAGCCATTTACGACGGTTCCTGGACAGAATGGGGACAAGACCATAACTTACCGGTAGAAAAATAGAAAAATGAATTAGGCTTAAATTTATAACCAGAAATAAAATGAATTTTAAAATTTCCTCAACATACAAAACCAAACAATCTTCTAATTCCTCTTTGTTTATTTAGGAGCTAAAATTATAAAATTCATGAAAAAACCTGTTTTTAAATTTCTATTTTTAATACTCATCACAGTTTGTCTAAGCGCATGTATTACTTCAAAAAATATTAAGCAGCAAAAAACATATACCTATATTACAGACGATAAAAAACTATACGATACTATCGCTATGATGGATAGTATTTTTTTTACCGCTTACAATACTTGTGACATCAATAAACAAGCTACACTATATTCGGACAGCCTGGAATTTTACCACGATCAGGGAGGTTTAATGACTTCCAAAAAAGAAATATTAGATGCTACTAAAAAAAATATTTGCGGAAAAGTTACCCGTAAATTAGTTAAAGGAAGTATCGAAGTCTACCCTATAAAGAATTTTGGTGCGGTAGAAATAGGACTGCATAAATTCCATAACAATCAAGAACCGTCATCAACTATTTCTAAAGTTAGTAAATTTATTATCATTTGGCATTTTATCAACAACCAATGGCAAATAACCAAAGTTATTAGTTTGCATTAATGCATAATAATTTATCCTATTCGCAAGCCATTTTCAATTTTAAAATCAGGTGCTAACAGGATAACATCTCCCTCATGCCCCATTGCACCTAAAACGAGGCATTCGCTCATAAATTTGCCTATTTGTTTCTTTGGAAAATTAATTACCGCAACCACCTGACGATTTAAAAGCGTTTCTTTAGAATATCTTTTTGTGATTTGTGCCGAAGTTTTTTTAACGCCAATAGATTCTCCAAAATCAATACTTAACTGAAATGCTGGCTTTCTGGCTTCAGGAAAATCATTTACCGCAATAATTGTCCCTACATACATAGCTACTTTCTCAAATTCAGCCCAAGTCAAATTACTTTCTACCATTAAATTCAAAAAATTATAAATTCTTAATTTAGTCAAAAATAGCTTTTACGATACAAACAGCCTTCTATTTTAGTAACTTTATAGACTGAAAAAAATTAAAAAAATGGCAAGAACTCCCTCCAATATGATTGATTTAGGAACAAAAGCTCCTGAATTTTATTTAAAAGACACCAAATCTGACAACTACTATTCTTTTTCAGATTTAAAAGGAGACAAAGGAACATTGGTTTTTTTTATTTGCAATCATTGTCCATTTGTACATCATGTTATGGAAGAAGTAGTTCGCATTGCCAATGATTATCGGGTTCAGGGAATTGGTATCATTGCGATTTCAAGTAACGATGTGGTCAATTATCCGCAGGATGCTCCGGAATTAATGAGCGAATTTGCCTTTGAAAACAAATTTGAATTTCCTTATTTGTATGATGAATCACAAGAAGTAGCCAAAGCATATCAAGCAGCTTGCACTCCTGATTTTTATTTATTTGACAAACAAGACCGATTAGTTTATCGCGGACAACTGGACGATAGCCGTCCCGGAAATGGAATTCCATTAAGCGGAAGTGATTTGCGAGGCGCCATTGACAGCGTACTCTACAACCGAATTATAAATCCAGACCAAAAACCTAGTATTGGTTGTAATATTAAATGGAAAAAATAGTTTGTAGAATTCAGAAAGCAGAATTCAGAAATTAGATGTAAATATTCAAAAAAAGGAATAATATGGTAATTGAAAAAAAATTTAACAGCATGAGTTTTGAAGAATATCAATTCTATATAAAAAACCACAAAAACTACTCTGATTTCAACACTTTAGGACTTTATCGTTCAATTTCCGAGAATGAAAAAATAACCATTGAAGAAAAAATTCAGGTTCGAGATTTTGCCAATAATATTTTCCTCAAAACTTTCGAATTTCTTCAAATAAAAGATCCTTGGACTTATATTAAAGTAAAAACTTTAGGATTGGAATTAACAAATGGAGACAAAGAAAAAATTTGGAATGAAATCAGAATAAATCAAGAAAAAATACTACGCGAAAAAAGAATCAGGCACCAAAATTTCGGTGAATATTCTAAACATAATTGTGGATATGAAACTTGTCCTATGAATGGCATAATGATTAAACAAGGTTCATTCATGGCTGAATACGAAATGTGTATTGGGAACATAAATAAGTATATTCAAAAACAAAAGTCTGAGAGAAGAAAGTCTGAAAGAAAAAATGAAAGTCAAATTATAAAAAAAGAATTAGATTTAGAATAATCATCTAACATCATCTTTTAGCACTTATAAAAAAAGCGATTTTCAAATTGAAAATCGCTTTTATATTTAAACAAAACTGCATTCTAAATTCTGCTTTCTGAAATCTAAATTATTTAACGTCCATTAATTCAACGTCAAAAATCAAAGTAGCGTTTGGCGGAATTACTCCACCTGCACCACGAGAACCATATCCTAAGTGAGCCGGAATTACAAAACGCGCTTTATCTCCTACTTGCAACAAAGCAATACCTTCGTCCCATCCTTCAATTACATTTCCTTGTCCTAATGGAAATTCGATTGGTTTTTTACGTGGATAAGAACTGTCAAAAACTTTTCCATCAGGCAATTGTCCTGTATAGTGAACAGAAACTGTTTTTCCATTTTCTGCTTTTTTACCCTCACCTCTTTGGATGAATTGGTAACGCAATCCGCTTTCTGTTTTTTCAAATCCAGCTGCTAATTTTTCCATTGCTTCTTCAGCAGCAGCTTTCTCTGCTTCTAAACGTTTTTTTCTGTTTCCTTCAAAAACTCTGAAAGCTTCAACAGCATTCCATTTTTCAGCTTCTTCACCCACACGGATAATTTCCAAAGTTTCCAAAACATCACCTTGAGCCACAGCATCAACAACATCTTGTCCTTCTACTACATGACCAAAAACAGTATGTTTTCCATCTAACCAAGAAGTTGGTACGTGAGTAATAAAAAACTGAGAACCATTAGTTCCAGGCCCTGCATTAGCCATAGAAAGCACCCCTGGTTTGTCGTGTTTTAAACTTGGATGAAACTCATCGTCAAATTTATAGCCAGGATCTCCTGTACCTGAACCTAATGGACATCCACCTTGAATCATAAAATCAGGAATTACTCTGTGAAAAGTTAATCCGTCGTAATATTTTACTCCTTGAGGTTTTTTATTGTTTTCTAGATTTCCCTCTGCTAAAGCCACAAAGTTACCTACTGTTCCTGGTGTTAAATCGTGAGTTAATTTCACTAAAATCGAACCTTTAGCGGTATTGAATTTAGCATATATTCCGTTTTCCATTTTTATTATTTTTTATTGAAGTGCAAATTTACAAATTAATTTTTTATTCGTGAACGCTTTCTAACGCTTTCCGTTTGGATTGATATGTCATTCCATAAACTGCAAAAGCAAAACCCGACAACAATAAACATCCCAAAGTGACGGCCTGCCACCCGCCAAGTTTCCATAAAAGCAAACCATAAGCCGAACCAGCAGCAGTTCCTAAAAAACTAAAAGACATAAAAACCGTATTCATTCTATTTCTAGCTTCAGGCAATATAGCATAAACTCTGGTTTGATTAGAAATATGAATTCCTTGCAAACCAATATCAATAAATACTATTCCTAAAGCAATCCCAATAATATTCGTGATTGAAAAATAAAAAATCACAAAACTTAAAGCAATTAACAAACAGCCATAGCCTACCGCTACTCTTGAACCTCCTTTATCCCCTAATCTTCCCACCAAAGGAGCCGCCAAAGCTCCTGAAGCTCCTATAATTCCAAACAAACCAATAGTAGCACTATTAAATGAAAAAGGATCTGCTGACAACAACAAAACCATCGTTGTCCAAAAAGCACCAAACTGCGCAAAAGAAAACATATTAATTAAAGTAGCTTCACGCAACAAAGGCTGTTCTTTTATCAAAGTAAAAAGTGAACCAATCAACTGACCATACGAACCTTCAAAAACAGGTTTGTTGTACGGAAATTGCTTTTGGATAACTAACAATAAAAACAAACACAGTCCTGCTGCAATCCAAAACATGGCACGCCATCCTAAAACTTCTCCAATAAAACCACTTAAGGTTCGCGAAAGCAAAATACCAACTAACAAACCACTCATAATAGTTCCCACAACCTTACCTCTTTGTTCCGGTTCACTTAAAGACGCGGCCAATGGTAAAATAAGTTGAGGCACAATAGAGCTAATCCCAATTAAAAGAGACGCAATTTCTAAAACCAAAAAACTTTGTGCAGTAGCTGCAACAATCAAAGCAATCACTGTTGCAAAAGTGGTAATCAAAATTTGATTTTTCCGTTCAATTTTATCACCTAGCGGAACCATAAAAAACAAACCAATCGCGTAACCAGCTTGAGTAAGATAGGTTATAGTCCCTGCATCGGAATTAGGAATATTAAATTCACGGGCTATTAAAACAATCAAAGGTTGACAATAATACAAATTAGCCACTATCAATCCTGTGGCAAACGCCATAAAAAGGACATTTTTTTTAGATAAATACATGTAGAACAAATAAGTTTAACTTCCCTAAAACTCTTTAATTTTAAGGGACAGCAAAATTAACCATAAAGAATTTTACGAAGAAAATATTAGGAAAACTTTATAGTTTGCTAAAGCAAAAAAGAGACTATTAATAATAGATATCCAAAATGATATTAGACTTTGAATTATCAATCAACTTTTGAATTCTACTATAATAAACTTCATTAACCATTGGACAACCTAAACTATTACAGATATAAGTATTCTGTTCCTCATAAGGGACTTTATCATATTGATGCAAAACAATATTTCTTGAAAAAGCATTGCTATTTGTCGATTCCAAACCATATAATTTATAGGCTTTTCCAAAATCACCAAAATAACTTTGCCCAATATAATATTTACCCAATGAAGTGCAATAGGAATTATTTTCGTTACTAAATCTTAAATCGCTAAACATTCCTGAACCCAGTCCATGAGCTACCAGACCCTGATCGATAATCTTATCCTGAATTAAATCATAAACAAAAAAGCGATTTTTACCCGACATTATTTTCATATCCAGCAAAAAAACAATCTTATTATTAAACTTCGGATTTGATTTTAGCATCGACTTTATTGCAACAATTTGTTCGGAAATTCTTTCTTCCTTGGTTACAAATTCCAATCGACTTTCATTTTGATTTTTTTTCAAAGATTTGGAATTTACTCCAAAACCACAAAGTATTCCTATCACAAATACTCCTAATAGTATATTTTTCATTCGCAGGTTAAAATTGTATGCGGCACAAAATCAAATTCTTAATTAATTTTTTCTTTTGCACTTTGATAATAAATTTGGGACACTCAAAAATATAACTTTTTTAAATTCAAAATACATATCAAAAAAAATTAACATACTAATTTTCAAAAAATTAATCCTAAAAAAAGCTTTAATCCATATCAATTTATAAGCTCCTGAAAAAACTTTGTACATTTGTGGCTTCAAAATTTAGACAAGCACATATGCGAATTGATATTATTACTGTTTTACCTGAATTGCTACGTAGTCCATTTGAAGCTTCGATCATGAAAAGAGCTATTGATAAAGGACTGGTTGAAGTACACATCCATAATTTAAGAGATTATACCACAAACAGACAAAAAAGTGTGGATGATTATCCTTATGGTGGAGGAGCAGGAATGGTCATGACAGTACAACCTATTGACGATTGTATTACACATTTAAAAAGCCAAAGAAATTACGACGAAATCATATATATGTCTCCAGACGGAGAAACTCTGAACCAAAAAATGGCTAATACGATGTCTATGTTCGAAAACATTATCATTTTATGTGGACATTATAAAGGAGTAGATCAAAGAGTTCGCGACCATTTTATCACTAAAGAAATTTCGATTGGTGATTATGTATTGAGCGGAGGTGAATTAGGTGCATTAGTACTATCAGACGCTTTAATCCGATTGATTCCGGGAGTTTTAAGCGATGAAACCTCAGCATTGACTGATAGTTTTCAAGATAATTTGTTATCAGGTCCTATATACACTAGACCTGCCGACTATAAAGGATGGAAAGTTCCCGAAGTACTAACCAGTGGAAACTTCGCAAAAATTGACAAATGGCGCGAAGACATGGCTTATGAACATACTAAAAACAGAAGACCGGATTTATTGGAAGAAAGTTAAAAGTTATAGGTTAAGAGTTATATCTCTAACTCTTAACCTATAACTCATTTTTTTTAACGAAAATATTTCACAACTCATAACTGATAACTCATAACTTTTTTTTATTTTTGCACCCACATTTGATTAACCTCTGGCGATACCCGTGAATGTTGATCCGATTTTAAACAAAAAATTAGCAATTAAAATGGCAAATTTAGTAGATTTCGTTAATAACGAATTTGTTACAAGAAAAGATTTCCCTGAATTCGGAGCTGGAGACACAATCACAGTTTACTATGAAATTAAAGAGGGTGAAAAAACAAGAACTCAGTTCTTTAAAGGAGTTGTAATCCAAAGAAGAGGTAGTGGAACTACTGAAACTTTTACAATTCGTAAAATGTCAGGTTCAGTAGGTGTTGAGCGTATCTTCCCTATCAACTTACCAGCTTTACAAAAAATTGAAATCAATAAGAAAGGTGCTGTACGTAGAGCTAGAATTTTCTACTTCAGAGAACTTACTGGTAAAAAAGCAAAAATTAAAGACAAAAGAAGATAATTTTTTATCTCTTTATCATAAAAGTCTCGACAATGTCGAGACTTTTTTTTTACAAAACCATATTAAAACAAAGACAAGTCATCAAAATCTCTTAAAAAAAATAACATTTTACAAGCTTGTCGTTAGTTATCCCATAATTCAGCTATTTCTATAACAAACAAGACTGTATTTTAGTCTGATTTACATATCTTTGCACCGCTTTATTCAAAGCAAACAATACATTTCATATTCTTCCTTAAAGAATTACGATTATAAAATAAAAAAAATGACACAAAAATCAAAGATTGTTTACACATTAACTGACGAAGCACCTTTGTTAGCTACTTATTCGTTTTTACCTATCGTTGAAGCTTTTACTGCTACTGCAGGAATCGAAATTGAAACAGAAGACATTTCAGTTGCCGCTCGTATTCTTGCTAATTTTCCTGAGTTTTTAACTGAGGAGCAAAGAGTAAAAGATTCATTGGCTGAATTAGGAAAACTAGCTACTGCTCCAGAAGCAAACATCATCAAATTACCAAACGTTTCTGCATCTGTTCCTCAATTAAAAGGAGCTATTGCTGAATTACAAGCACACGGATATGCGGTTCCTAACTACCCAGAGGCTCCACAAAACGATGCTGATGCAGCAATAAAAGCAAAATATGCTAAAATATTAGGTTCGGCAGTAAACCCGGTTTTACGTGAAGGAAACTCTGATCGTAGAGCACCGAAAGCTGTAAAAAACTACGCTAAAGCAAATCCACATTCAATGGGCGCTTGGTCTGCTGATTCAAAAACAGCAGTTGCTTCTATGGAAAGTGGAGATTTCTACGGAAGCGAGCAATCACTTACGGTAGCTGATGCTACTGATGTAAAAATCGAATTTGTTGGACAAGACGGAACAACTACTGTTCTTAAAGCAAGTACTCCATTAAAAGCAGGTGAAATTATTGATAGTTCTGTAATGCACTTAAACGCTTTAAAATCTTTTGTTGCTAAAACAATTGCTGAAGCTAAAGCTAAAGGAGTTTTACTTTCTGTTCACCTGAAAGCGACTATGATGAAGGTTTCTGACCCAATCATCTTTGGCGCTATCGTTGAAGTTTATTTCAAAGATGTTTTCGAAAAATACGCTGCTTTATTTGCTGAATTAGGAGTAAACACTAAAAACGGCTTAGGTGATGTCTATGCTAAAATTGCAGGTAACGCACAAGAAGCAGAAGTAAAAGCTGCTATCGATCAGGCAATTGCAAACGGACCAGCTCTTGCTATGGTAAATTCAGACAAAGGAATCACTAACCTTCACGTACCATCAGATGTAATTGTAGATGCTTCTATGCCAGCTATGATTCGTACTTCTGGACAAATGTGGAACAAAGAAGGAAAACCACAAGATACTATCGCTATTATTCCAGACCGTTCTTATGCTGGAGTTTATACTGCTACTATTGATTTCTGTAAAAAACACGGCGCTTTTAACCCAACTACAATGGGATCAGTTCCAAACGTAGGTTTGATGGCCCAAAAAGCTGAAGAATATGGTTCTCATGACAAAACATTCCAAATGTCAGCTAACGGAGTTGTTCGCGTTGTTGATACAAACGGAACTGTTTTAATGGAACAAGCTGTTGAAGCTAATGATATTTTCAGAATGTGTCAAGCAAAAGACGCTCCTATTCAGGACTGGGTAAAACTGGCTGTAAACAGAGCACGTCTATCCGATACTTCTGCTGTTTTTTGGTTAGACGAAAACAGAGCTCACGACAGACAATTAATCGAAAAAGTAAACCTATACTTAAAAGATTACGATACAACTGGATTAGACATCCGTATCTTAAACCCAATTGCTGCAACTGAATTTACTTGCGAAAGACTTATAAAAGGATTAGATACGATTTCAGTTACCGGAAACGTATTACGCGACTACCTTACTGACTTATTCCCTATCTTAGAGGTTGGAACTTCTGCTAAAATGTTATCTATCGTTCCATTAATGAACGGTGGCGGATTGTTCGAAACGGGTGCAGGTGGATCAGCTCCTAAACATGTTGAACAATTTGTAACTGAAGGTTACTTACGTTGGGATTCCTTAGGAGAATTTTTAGCTTTAGGTGCATCTTTAGAACATTTAGGACAAAGTTTAAACAATGAAAAAGCAATTGTTCTTTCTGAAACTTTAGATCAGGCAAATGATGCTTTCTTGCAAAACGATAAATCTCCGGCTAGAAAAGTAGGCCAAATTGACAACCGTGGTTCTCACTTTTATTTAGCCTTATATTGGGCTCAAGCATTAGCTGCTCAAGATAAAGATGCTGATTTAAAAGCTATCTTTACTCCTATTGCAAAAGAACTTTCTGAAAACGAAGCTAAAATTGATGCTGAATTAATCGGCGCTCAAGGAAAAGCTCAGGAAATTGGAGGTTACTACCAACCAAATCCAGCTTTAGTAAGCAAAGCGATGCGTCCTAGTGTAACTTTAAATACTATTTTAGATAAAATTACCACCTTAAAAACGGCTTAATTTTTTCTTATCATATATCCAAAGACAATTCGAAAGGGTTGTCTTTTTTTTTGCTTTTTATTTATAAATAAACGAACATTCATTTATAATTAATACATTTGTTGCAAGAATTAAAACCATGAGAACCAGAGATAGTCAAAAAGAAGAAATTGTAAAACAAAAAGCCATTGAATTGTTGGTCGAGAAAGGCATTGAAGGTTTTAGCATGAATCGATTAGCTAAAGAAAGTAAGATTTCCGTAGCTACCTTGTACATCTACTATTCCGACAAAGATGAATTAATCAAAAAAATTGGGATCGAAATTGGAAAAAAATTCTTCAGCGAAATGGCTAAGGATTTCTCTCCTACAATGTCTTTCAAAGAGGGATTATACAAACAATGGGAAAACAGAAGTTTTTTTACCCAAGAATTCCCCATGGAGGTAAGTTGTTGGGAAGTATTGACTCATTCCAGTTATAGCGAATCCATTTTAGATGAAAGTTTGACCGAATTTAAAATTATAATGGGAACGTTTTTTAAAAATGCAATTGATCGAAAAGAACTCATCCCTACAATTTCCAAAGAAGTATTCTGGAGTATAGCCTATGGTCCTTTATACTCTTTACTTCGATTTGAAAGAGATGGAAAAAATTTTGGCGGAGGCCCATTTAAACTCAACAAAAAAATTACAGACGAAACATTTCAGTTAGTCCTAAAAGCATTAACACCTTAAACTAAAAACGTATGGAAACGAATAGCAATACTATTTTGATTTTTGGAACTAATATCAAAACCGAGAAAGATAGAGCCATAGTAAGCCCCGTATTGAATGCTCATCCTGAAATTGAACAATGGCATATTGATTTAGAAGATATCGATTCTGTTTTACGTATTGAAACCAAAACATTAAATACGGAACAAGTAATAAAAATAATAACAGAACAAGATTACAAATGTTCTGAACTAAATGAATAAGTTATGAAAAAAAACACCTCACATAGCATCCCATTTACCTCTTACCAAAAATTTGCAATTTTTATTTTAGCCATCACTCAATTTACAGTCATATTAGATTTCATGGTCATGTCGCCTTTAGGAGATATTTTAATGAAATCAATGCAAATAAAACCTTCACATTTTGGATTAGTTGTTTCGGCTTATGCTTTCAGTGCAGGAATATCAGGTTTATTAACTGCTGGGTTCGCAGATAAATTTGATCGTAAAAAGTTATTGCTTTTTTTCTATACAGGATTTATCCTAGGAACTATTTTGTGCGGATTGGTCACTTCATATCCTTTGTTAGTTGCAGCAAGAATTATTACAGGATTATTTGGCGGTGTCATCGGATCGATTTCAATGGCCATTGTAACCGATTTATTTTCGATGCAACAAAGAGGTCGTGTCATGGGATTTATCCAAATGGCTTTTGGCGCAAGCCAAATCTTTGGTATCCCGCTCGGTCTTTATATTGCTACAACCTGGGATTGGCACGCTCCTTTTTTATGGGTAGCAGTCATGGCAATAGCAATAGCTGTTTTAATTGCTTTAAAATTAAAGCCTCTTACAGAACATTTAGCCATTCAAAAAGAGAAATCACCACTCCAACATTTATTTCATACCATTAGCAAAAAAGAATATCGTATCGGTTTTGCGGCAACAGCTATTCTTTCTATTGGAGGTTTTATGCTGATGCCCTTCGGTAGTGCTTTTGCTATTAATAATCTAAAAATAACCGAAGAACAACTTCCTTTAATCTTCATGATTGCTGGCTTATCGACCTTAATTATTATGCCAGTTATTGGAAAACTGAGTGACAAAATTGATAAATTCAAAATTTTTACCGCCGCAACTATCTGGACCATTTTTACAGTTGCTATTTACACCAATTTAGGAGAAACGCCATTCTTATTAGTCGCTTTAATTAATGTGATTATGATGATGGGAGTTATGAGTCGAATGGTTCCTTCCACAGCTTTGGTTACCTCGGTTCCTGATAAAGAAGACAGAGGCGCTTTTATGAGTATCAACTCTTCATTACAACAAATTTCAGGAGGAATTGCTGCTGCCTTCGCGGGGACAATTGTGACACAAAAAGACAATTTCAGCCCATTAGAACACTACAATACCTTAGGATATATCATTATTGGGATTTCCTGTCTGTCCATTGTTTTACTGAGTCGAGTAAACCAACATTTAAAAAAGAATCCGGAACAGGAATCAGAATCACTATTAACGGTTTCTGAAGTATAAATAAGAACAAGCTCACAATAATAAGTATAAATTAACAGTTGTTCAGTTGATATTCCTTTGCAAATAATTGACATTTGCATTACAAATTTTCTAAAATGAATTCAAAAAAAATCAGTTTTCTTTTTGTCCTTTTATTTATCAGCACCACTATTTTTGCTCAGGAAAAATTTACCTTAAGCGGAGTTATCACTGACGCTAAAAACAATGAAACTCTAATAGGTGTCAATATCTATTTTCCAGACTTAAAAATTGGGACTACTACTAATGAATATGGTTTTTATTCTATTAGTGTACCAAAAGGAAACCAAAAAATACTCATTAGTTATATAGGATATCAAAACACTGAACAGACTATTTCTTTGATTCAAAGTACCAAAAGGAATTGGGCTCTTACTGAAAACGGAGAGCTATTGAATGAAGTGATAATCACTGACAATCATGGTCGCGCGAATACTAGAACTCCTGAAATGAGTGTAAACAAAATGGCTATGTCTACCATTAAAAAAATGCCTGTTGTTTTAGGAGAAGTCGATGTTATTAAATCTATTTTGCTTTTGCCTGGAGTTACAAATGCTGGCGAAGGAGCATCCGGTTTTAATGTTCGTGGCGGTGGTGCCGATCAAAATTTGATTCTTCTTGACGAAGCTACTATTTACAATTCGTCCCATGTTTTTGGTTTTTTCTCTGTATTTAACCCCGATGCTATCAAGGATTTAAAATTGTATAAAGGAGGAATTCCGGCTCGTTTTGGCGGAAGAGCTTCTTCGGTTTTAGACATTTATCAAAAAGATGGAAATAGCAATGATTTCCATATGAATGGCGGAATTGGTTTAATTTCAAGTCGACTGCTTGCCGAAGGTCCAATTGTTAAAGATCGTGGTTCTTTTTTAATTGGCGGAAGAGCTTCTTATGCTCATTTGTTCCTAAAACTTTCACCGGAACAAAAAGACAATTCGGCCTATTTTTATGATTTAAACACCAAATTGAGCTATAAAATAAACGACAACAATAACCTTTATTTGTCGGGTTATTTTGGTCGTGATGTGTTTGCTATCAATCAAAGTTTTAGCAATACTTATGGAAATACAACATTGAATTTACGCTGGAATCATTTGTTCTCTGATAAATTATTTTCAAATTTCTCCCTGATTTACAGCGATTACTACTACGGACTGGATTTAGATTTTGTAGGTTTCAATTGGGATTCGGGGATTAAGAACTACAACATCAAATATGATTTTAAGAATTACATCTCCGAAAAATTCAAGTTAAATTACGGTGCCAATGCTATTTATTACAATTTTAATCCAGGAACCATCAAACCTTCTAGTGCCGATTCTGGAATCAACCCTGATCAATTAGACCGAAAATATGCTTTTGAACCCGCACTATACATCGAAGCTGAAAACAAGCTTACTAAAAAAATAAGTCTGGCGTATGGATTGCGTTATAGTCTGTTTTATCGTTTAGGAAATTCGACCATCAATCGATACGACAACAACAATCCGGTACACTTTAATTCAGATTTACAGATATACGAAAAAGCGACACCTATAGGCAGTACTTATTACGGCAAAAACAAAACCATTAAAAGTTTCAACAATCTAGAACCACGTTTTGCGATTTCTTATCAACTAGACGATGATCAGGCAATTAAAGCTAGCTATAACCGCATGTTGCAATATTTACAATTGGTTTCTAATACTGCTTCGCCTACTCCATTGGATGTATGGATGCCGAGTGACAATTACATCAAACCACAAATTGCAGATCAGGTTGCTATTGGTTACTTTAAAAATATTCGCAATGGCGATTATGCTATTGAAATAGAAAGCTATTACAAGAAAATCCAAAACCGAATGGACTACATTGATGGCGCCGATTTGATTGCAAATGACGCCATTGAACAAGTAGTGCTAAATGGTAGAATGCGTTCGTATGGTTTAGAAATGATGTTCAAGAAAAACGAAGGTCGCTTAAACGGTTGGATTTCTTATACCTTATCGCGCTCTGAACAACAAACACCGGGTAGAACTCCTGAAGAAATAGGAATTAATTACGGAAAATGGTACAATTCGGCCTATGACAAAACACATAATTTAGCCATAACATCTGCCTATCATTTGAATGAAAAATGGGATTTTGGAGCCAATTTTATTTTGCAGTCCGGACAACCTGTAACTTATCCTGATGGCAAATATAATTATTTAGGTGTAGATGTTCCTAGTTATGGTTTACGAAACGCAAATCGTTTACCTACCTACCATCATCTGGATATTTCAGCAACTTTAACGCCAACTAAAAACAAAGATAGAAACTGGAAAGGCGAATGGGTTTTTAGTATTTACAATTTGTACAACAGACAAAATGCAGCTTCTATGAATTTTAGACAAAATACAGACACTGGCGCTAATGAAGCCGTAAAAACTTCCATTTTTGGAATCGTACCAGCGGTGAGTTATAATTTTAAATTTTAAAAATATGAAAAAAATATTTTTACCATTCTTTATTCTTCTTATCTGCTTATTCACAAGTTGCGAAGAAGTAGTCGATTTAAAATTAGACACCGCTCCTCCACGCTTAGTGGTAGACGCATCAATTGTATGGATAAAAGGCAGCACTGGAAAAGCCCAAAAAATAAAATTAACGACCACAACCTCCTATTATAATACCGAAATCCCTATTGTTACCGGCGCAAAAGTAACCATTAACAACAGCGAAAATACCGTTTTTACTTTTGACGAAATTCCTGAAACAGGTGAATATGCCTGTACCAATTTTGTCCCTAAAATAGGCGAAACCTATACACTAACTATCATTTACAATGAAGAAACCTATACCGGAACAGAAACCTTTCAATCCTTAGCGCCTATTACCCGAATAGAGCAAAACAACAATGGCGGTTTTACAGGAAAAGACATCGAAATCAAAGCTTATTTTAATGATCCTGATAACATAGACAACTACTATTTATACCGTTACCAATACTCAAACCAAGCCACAGTAAATTATAATGCAGATGAAGATAAGTTCTTTCAAGGAAATGAATTTTTTAGTCGATCTCAAAATGATGAACTAAAAACTGGTGATGCAATTGAATTGACTCATATGGGGATTTCTAAAGAATACTACAACTACATGACAATTTTAATTGGAATAATAGGTAACAATTCAGGCGGCCCTTTTCAAACTCCACCAGCAACGGTTAGAGGAAATATTAAAAACCTAACAAATCCACAAAACTATCCTTTAGGGTATTTTGCATTAGGAGAAACAGACATGCGCCATTATGAGATCCAATAATTTTAGATTCTATTAAAAGCTACTAAACACAGCGAATCTGTGGCAGAAAAAATAGCTATATTTGTTAACTCAATACCGAACTCTAAATCTATACTCCTTTGTCATCACATCATATAGTTCGCGACGATCAAGAACCTGCTTTAATTATAGCCAATGGCGCTGCTTGCAATCCTGAATTATTAGGACAATTACTGGAATGGTCTCCGCTAGTAATTGTATTAGATTCAGCCATAGAACGTGTTATGGAGTTAGATATCAAAGTAGATGTTCTTTTAGGTGATTTTGACCGCGATTTTGACCCAAATTATTACAAAGAGAAACAATATCCACTAGAAATTATCCATACTCCTGACCAAGACAAAACCGATTTAGAAAAAGCTTTTGATTATTTGTACGAAAGAAAAATCCCTGCGGTAAATGTGGTTTGGGCTACCGGAAGACGCGCCGATCATACCATTACGAATCTGACCAATATTGTACGCTATCGAGACAAACTAAAAATTGTAATCCTAGACGATCATTCTAAAGTATTTTTATTGCCTCGAAGATTCGAAAAATGGTATACTGCCAACACTCCAATTTCCTTAATTCCAATAGGACACGTGAGCGGAATTCATTCCGAAAACCTATTTTACCCATTAAAAGATGACAGTCTTACCATTGGTTATCGTACAGGGAGCAGCAATCATGTGGCACAAGATGGTTTGGTTGTAATTGAACACCAAGAAGGCGATTTATTACTGATGGAATGTATGGATTAATGCATTTACAATAAAAAGAATGATGGATTTTCTATCAAAACTCCCATTTCTTATTTTGAATAATAAAATATCCCTAACAAATTCAAAGACAAACAACTAAGCATTGCCATTCATAAATAAAAACCCTACCTTTGCAAAAAATTAAGCTCTCCTTAAAATGGCAGTAATTACTGAAAAATCAAACTTACACCCACGAAATTTACATCGTTCCCGTTATGATTTTGAACAACTTATAGCAAGTTGCCCTGAATTAAAACCTTTTGTTTTCATTAACGAACACAAAATAGAGAGCATAGATTTCAGTAATCCTGATGCGGTAAAATGCCTTAACAAAAGCTTATTAATTTACTTTTACGACATTAAAAACTGGGATATCCCTAAAGATTACCTTTGCCCACCCATTCCTGGCAGAACTGATTACATCCATTATCTTGCCGATTTATTAGCGGAAAGTAATGGCGGAGTTGTACCCACAGGAGACGAAGTAGAAGGTTTAGATATAGGCGTTGGAGCTAATTGTATCTATCCTATTATTGGTAATAAAATTTACGGATGGAGCTTTGTTGGAACTGATATTGACGAAAAAGCCTTAAATAATTGCAGTAAAATAATCGAAGCGAATCCTGAATTGATTGATGCCATTAGCTTACAACTACAGCTGGAGCCGAGATTTATTTTTAAAAACATCATCACTCCCGAAGATAAATTTGCATTTACCATTTGCAATCCTCCATTCCATAAATCAGCAGAAGAAGCAAGCAAAGGTAGCCTGAGAAAAGTAAATAATTTAGCTGATAAAAAAAACACTAAAGCCATTTTGAATTTTGGTGGGCAAAATAGCGAATTATGGTGCGATGGTGGCGAACTGGGCTTTATTACCCAAATGATTTATGAAAGTGCACGCTACCCCATGCAGTGCCTTTGGTTTACCACACTTGTTTCTAAACATTCACACCTTAAAAGTTTATACAAAACCTTAAACAAGGTCAACGCTGCTCAAATTAGAACCATCGACATGACACAAGGACAAAAAACAAGTCGCATACTAGCCTGGTCTTTCCTGACCGAAACCCAACAACAAGACTGGGAATTTGAGATAAAGCAGCCTCTTTTTTAATAAATAATTTTTTATTATTTTCTTTTACTTTCTTTTTATTTCTTTTTATTTCTTTTGTTTGTTTTTTTTATCTAAAAAAAATATCTTTAACGCATCTGTTTTTCAATTAAACAGTTTTTAATTGAAGCATTAGTCAACTAGAAAAAAACCAACATCGATTATAAACAAAAAAGAATTATGAAAAAGCTGTTTTTACTGGCATTTATTTGTTTGACCCAATTTTCAATTGTAGCACAAAATCCGACACCTACAAAACCCAGGGTACTTATAAGTACTGATATTGGAGGTACCGATCCTGATGACAATCAGTCCATGACGCATTTATTCATATACAGTGATTTGTTTCAATTAGAAGGTTTGGTTTCATCTCCTTCCTATGGCAACGGAAATAAAGAAGAGATTCTTAGAATGATTGACCTTTACGAAAAGGATCTTCCAAAACTGAAAAAACACAATAAAAAACTGGCTCAGCCAAAATACCTCCGCTCCATTACCAAACAGGGGCTTAAAAGAAATGCTCCCTTTTCAGGATTCACCAAAGCAACCGAAGGTTCCGATTGGATCATTAAATGTGCCAAAAAACAAAGCGATCAACCCTTATGGGTTTTAGGTTGGGGCGGTCTTGAAGATATTGCACAAGCCTTGCACGATGCACCTGAAATTCAGAATAAAATCAAAATATACTGGATAGGCGGACCCAACAAAAAATGGAGCGCTAACAGCTATGCCTACATCGTAAAAAACTTTCCTAATTTGTTCTTTATCGAAGTAAACTCTAGTTATTACGGATTCTTTTCTCACAATAACGAACCCGATACCGTTAAAACCTCTGACTATTTTGACACCGTTATTCAGGGAGCAGGCCATCTGGGAAAAGACTTTAAAAGCTATTATAACGGAGAAATCAAAATGGGTGACTCCCCTTCTCTATTTTACCTAATGGATGGAAATCCTGATAATCCAGGCAGAGAAAGCTGGGGAGGCAGCTTTGAAAAAATAACGCATAGCCCTAGAACTATCTACCACGGTACAACAACTCTAAAAGACACTGTTGCTTATTGTTCCATTATTGAAATGCATTTAAAAGGCCCAAAAAAAGAACTTCCTATCAATACTGTTTGTTTTACTATGGAAATACCATACGGGAATAATATCCAAAAATGGTCTGGTTACTATTTAGGAAATGGCGATTATGCCATAAGATACATTCCTAAAAAAGCAGAAAACATACATTATCAAATTCGTTCCGAAATTGCCGAACTCAATGGTCTTGAAGGCGATATTGTAGTGACTAATTTATGGCCTGGCAAACAACAAAAAGACAGTTATATTTTAGGTAACAACTGGTACAGTGACAAATCAGACAGCTCTTTATTTGATGGAAAAATTCAAGGCGGAAAAACCATTCTAAAATGGCGTAATGCTATCCTAGAAGATTGGGCTAAACGATGGAGTTGGCTAAAATAATTTAATGATTAACTTTTTTTTTCGAGCTCGAATAGTAACTTTAACATTAAAAAAATTATGAATCCTAAAGTAGCCCAATTTTTAAGCAAAGCAAAAAAGTGGCAAGACGAAATGACACTGCTAAGAGAAATAATTATGGAATGCGCACTAGAGGAAGATTTCAAATGGATGCATCCTTGCTACACCCAAGATAACGCTAACGTGGTATTAATTCACGGTTTCAAAGACTATTGTGCTTTACTGTTTTTCAAGGGAGTTTTAATGAAAGACGAGAAAAAAATTCTAATTCAACAAACAGAAAACGTTCAGGACCGAAGACAACTTCGATTTAAAAATGTGGAAGAAATTGAAAAATTAGAATCAGTTATCAAAGAATACATACAGGAAGCGATTGCTATAGAAAAAGCAGGTTTAAAAGTCGTAATGAAAACTACCGCAGAATTCCATATGCCAGAAGAATTCCAGACTGTTTTAGATGATATGCCTGAACTAAAAAAAGCGTTCCAAACTTTAACTCCTGGTCGTCAAAAAGCCTATTTATTATATTTTTCTTCGGCCAAACAAGCTAAAACCCGCGAAGCCCGCATTGAAAAACACCTTGAAAAAATTCTTAGCGGAAAAGGACTAGATGATTAACTAATAGACAATGTTTCGTTCTATTGTAGCTCAACATAGCTTTAACAACAATTAAAACAGATTGCCAATAAACTTTGTAACTTTGCAACTTCAAACTTTGCAACAAAAAACAAATGAATTTCCAAGTCGTATCGGATTACAAACCAATGGGAGACCAACCCCAAGCTATTGACAAACTCTCGCAAGGTATCATAGATGGCGAAAAGTTTCAAACACTTTTAGGGGTTACGGGTTCCGGAAAAACCTTTACAGTAGCAAATGTTATTCAGGAAGTACAACGTCCAACTTTAGTTTTGGCACACAACAAAACCCTGGCAGCTCAGTTGTATTCGGAATTCAAACAGTTTTTCCCTAATAATGCGGTAGAGTATTTCGTTTCCTACTACGATTATTACCAACCCGAAGCATTTATGCCGGTTACAGGGGTTTTTATCGAAAAAGATTTATCTATCAACGAAGAGTTGGAAAAAATGCGTTTAAGCACCACTTCTTCCCTACTTTCTGGTCGTAGAGACATTCTTGTGGTAGCTTCAGTTTCTTGTTTGTACGGTATCGGAAACCCTGTCGAATTTCAAAAAAATGTCATTGCATTAGAAAGAGATCAGGAAATTTCCAGAACCAAATTATTGCATAGTTTAGTGCAAAGTTTGTATTCCAGAACCGAAGCCGATTTTACACCTGGTAATTTCAGAATCAAAGGGGATACCGTGGAAATTTTCCCAAGTTATGCAGATGATGCCTATCGGATTCACTTTTTTGGTGATGAAATCGAGGAAATTGAAAGCTTTGATGTTCAAACAGCTCAAGTGATTGAACGATTTGAAAAACTCACTATTTATCCAGCCAATATGTTCGTGACTTCTCCAGATGTGCTACAAGGCGCTATTTGGGAAATTCAGCAAGATTTAGTTAAACAAGTAGATTATTTTAAAGAAATAGGCAAACATCTGGAAGCCAAAAGACTGGAAGAACGAACTAATTTCGACTTAGAAATGATTCGCGAATTGGGTTATTGTTCCGGTATCGAAAATTATTCCCGTTATCTGGACGGCAGATTGGCCGGAACACGTCCTTTCTGTTTATTGGATTATTTCCCAAAAGATTATTTAATGGTGGTGGACGAAAGCCACGTAACGCTTTCTCAGGTTCATGCTATGTATGGAGGAGATAGAAGTAGAAAAGAAAACTTAGTGGAATATGGTTTCCGTTTGCCAGCGGCAATGGACAACCGTCCTTTAAAGTTTGACGAATTTGAAGCCATGCAAAACCAAGTCATTTATGTATCAGCAACACCAGCGGATTATGAATTACAAAAATGCGATGGGGTTTATGTAGAACAAGTAATTCGTCCTACTGGATTATTGGATCCAATTATCGAAATTCGTCCCAGTTTGAATCAAATTGATGATTTAATTGAGGAAATCCAACAACGTTGTGAGCTAGACGAACGTGTTTTGGTGACGACTTTAACCAAAAGAATGGCGGAAGAACTGGCCAAATATTTGACTAAAGTCAGCATCCGTTGTCGTTACATTCACTCTGATGTAGATACTCTGGAACGTATTGAAATCATGCAGGATTTACGAAAAGGAATTTTTGATGTTTTAATTGGAGTCAACTTATTACGTGAAGGACTGGATTTACCTGAAGTTTCCCTTGTAGCTATTTTAGATGCTGACAAAGAAGGTTTCTTGCGTTCGCATCGTTCGTTGACGCAAACTATTGGTCGTGCAGCACGTAACTTAAATGGAAAAGCTATTATGTATGCCGATAAAATTACAGATAGCATGCAAAAAACAATTGACGAAACCAATTATCGCAGAACAAAACAGATTAATTTCAATACCGCTAACAACATCGTTCCGCAAGCATTGAATAAGAAAATAGACAGTGCCTTTACTAAAAACCCACTGGTGGAATACGAATTGGGTCACACTATGAATTCGGCTGCAGAATTAGTTACCGAATACTTATCTAAAGACGAAATTGAAAAACGCATTCGTGAGAAACGAAAATCAATGGAAAAAGCCGCAAAAGAACTGGACTTTATGCAAGCCGCAAAATTACGAGATGAAATAAAAAAATTACAAGAACAACTGGCTTAATATTCAGTTTCTTCGTGAAAAATATTCCATAATACTTCGTCTGGTATAACATTGTTTGGAGCATTTTTAACCTTTTTCATTAAAATTCTAATTGCATCAATATCTAATCCCATACTAATAGCGATATGAACTATTAAATCAGGATCTTGTTTATACAAAACACCATCATTCTGAAAAAAGACCACCAACTGATAAAACTGTTTGATTCGGTTCAATTTCATATTCTCTGGCAACTTTGGTAATTCCTGACTCAATAAGTCAATAAACCCTCCTTTTTCAAAATTCAATTCATTAGCAATTAGAAATAAAAAATCATAGCCTTTTTTACTCAATTGACCATCAACTGTCGCAAAAGCAATCATCTCTAAAAGCAATTTCTTTTTTTCTTCACAAGTATCCATATCGTAAATAATTTTAGCTAAAATATCATTTTTTATGATAATATCCCAAAGAAATACCGATAATTAAACAATTTAATTGAAAAATCATATTTTTTTTTCAACATAAAAAAGCAAAAAAAGACTTAAAAATCACAAGATGTTGCATTTCGTCGATTTAAATACGTAGTTCAAAAATCCTGTTTTTACAGAATACTTTTTTATGACTATGCTTTTTTATTATATCTGCAAAATGAGATTAAAATAATCCGAAAATAAAAATTCTTCATCTGTAGTAAATAATATTCATTTTTATAGCTTAATTTTATCATAAAACGCGACTATTATGGAAATGATTATTAGAGAATACGAGCTACAATTAAAGCACACCTTTACAATCTCTAGAGAATCAATCGATATTCAGCCCTCTTTAATTGTAGAATTAAAAAATGGCGGATTCTCCGGATATGGTGAAGCAACTTCAAACCCTTATTACAACATTAGTGTGCCAATGATGAAACAGGATTTAGAAGCAATACGAACTCTCATTGAATCTATGGCAGATGAAACTCCCGAGGATTTCTGGGCAAAAGTACATCCTTACTTAAAACACGACATGTTTGCACTTTGTGCTTTAGATATGGCTTTCCATGATTTGCATGCGCGTAAAAAAGGAAAAAAACTCCATGAAATTTGGGATTATAACATTGAAAGAAACCCGTTGACTAATTACACCATCGGAATTGATACTATAGACAAAATGGTAGCTAAAATGAAAGAATTACCATGGCCTATTTATAAAATAAAATTAGGTACAAGTGAAGATTTAGCTATAGTTAAAGCCTTAAGAGAACATACCGATGCTATTTTTAGAATAGACGCTAATTGTGGGTGGGGAATTGAAGAAACACTTAACAATGCTGTTGAATTCAAAAAACTTGGAGTCGAATTTCTAGAACAACCACTAAAAGCAGATGATTGGAAGGGACACGAGATCATATTCAAACATTCTGTTTTACCAATTATTGCTGATGAAAGCTGCATTATTGAACAAGATGTAGCCAAATGTTACAATCATTTCCACGGTGTGAATATTAAATTGGTAAAATGTGGCGGATTAACTCCTGCCAGAAGAATGATTCAACAAGCCAAAAAACTAGGATTAAAAACCATGGTAGGCTGCATGACTGAATCCTCTGTCGGTATTTCGGCAATTGCCCATTTATTGCCACAATTGGATTATGTGGACATGGATGGTGCCCTACTTTTATCTGAAGATATTGCAAATGGCGTTCAAATTCAAAATGGAAAAATTGACTATTCTGAATTAAATGGAACGGGCGTTATTTTAAAATAACATTTAATGAAAGTAACTAAATTTCCAGACCGAGTTGTAAAAATTGATAATGAAAACTATTTATATTTTGGCGGAACCGCTTATTTAGGACTTCCGCCAAATAAAAAATTCCAAAAAATACTCTCTAAAAATATTAGTCGTTGGGGAACCGCTTATGGAAGCTCCAGGAATGCCAATATACAATTAGAAGCTTACGAAAAAGGAGAAATTTTCCTCGCAAAATTCATCCAAGCTGAGGCTGCACTTACCATATCATCAGGAATGTTAGCAGGAAGTCTAGTGCTTGAATATTTAAAACCAGAAACAGAAGTATTCTATCATTTTCCAGATATACATCCCGCTATTAATCCTGTTGACAGCTTGCCTTTTTTTATAAATGACAAAATCAATCCACGTTTATTGGATGACAAAAAAGAAAAAATTTGTCTGCTAACCGATGCTGTATCCAGCAATAATGTTAAAATAACAGATTTATCGGCAATAGAACAAATTTCCCATCAAAAAGAAATAACTTTAGTTATTGACGAATCGCATTCGTTGGGAATTGTAAACCATAATGGAAGAGGAATCTACGCCTCTATAAATCAGCCCAACATTAAAAGAAAAATTATGGTTGCTTCTTTAGGAAAAGCGATGGGTTTATCTGGTGGAGTAATTGCTAGTGATTTAGATTGTATTACAAAAATTAAAGAAAATGATACTTTTATTTCCAGTGCTGGAATGAATCCCGCTTTTGTTGCCACTCTTGCCGATGCAGAAAAACTGTATTACAAGAAAATAAAAAAGTTAAAAGAAAACTTAGCTTATATAAATGAGACTTTACTCCTCAACAAAGACATACTTTTTGATAAAAACTACCCTGTTATTTATCCACAAATAAAGGATTTCAACAATACTTTGATAGCCCATAAAATTATTATAACTCATTTTAAATACGCCGAAAATCAATTTTTGAATCGAATTATTATTACTGCTAATCACAAAAAAAAGGATCTAGACAAAATAATTCAAATCCTGAATCAATATCAAAGTCAAATTGACTAGCTAATGTTATAATAACGTACCTTTGTAAAAATTTGAAAAATGACAAACAACGATATCTTTAAAAAATTACGAGTAGCTTTGATGCTGCGCGATGACCAAATAGTAGAAATACTAGAATTGGTAGATTTTAGAATTTCCAAATCAGAATTAGGTGCTTTTTTTCGTGATGAGAAACACCCTAATTATATGGAATGCGGAGACCAAGTATTACGTAATTTTCTAAATGGATTAGTAATTCACCTACGCGGAACAAAAGAAAATCCTAAGAACCCTAATGAAGTGTTAGCCAAACACAGAGCCGAAATTCCTAAAAAAGACAACACAAAAGAGCGTTCTGAATTTAAAGCAACACCTAAAGATACCCAAAAAGCCAGAGGAGATCAAAAACCTTTAAAAACAGGAACAGGCACCAAAAAGCCATACAAGAAAAATAATCCTAAAGCCACTCCTAAAGTGCAAGTTGTAGAAAAAGTAAAATTCAACAACGGTAAAAACAAAAAATCTTAATTGGAAATCTTTTCTTTGATTTTCTCTTCTTTATAAAAAAAAAATCCCGTCTACTTAAAGACGGGATTTACATTTTATTACTTGGTAAATTTAACCAAGAATACAAGTCCATTTCCTGATTCCAAATCATCGGCTGATAGTTTTTTATAATTCAACGTACTTTTGATATAATAATTTATATCCTCATTAGTAGTATTAGTGCTCATCACAACCATTTCGTGATGCTCATTAATAGCAATTCTCACTTTCACTAAAACATCTCCTTCCAATCCGCTTAAAACTGGAGCACTGTTCAGTAACTTTGTTATTTCTTTGTAAGTCTTGCTATAATCATCTGGATTAGTTGAAGGACTTTTTGCCGCAAATGCTGTTGTTAAAAATAATGTTGCAACAGCTGATAAAAATAACTTTCTCATGATTTCTTAGTTTTAAATTAAACATAAGTGATTTAATATTTCATTACAAAATTATCAAAAAACATCATTAAAAAACAATATATGTTGCTGATTATGCAAGTTTTACGATTACAAAAATTTTCAACGCAATATTTTAAAAGGATAATAAAAAAAAATAATTAATTTTTAACTATTCACACAAAAATCAATAAATCAGAAAGAAAAAAACAACAAAAAACCCAAAAAAGGAATAATTTCTAAGAATTTTTCAACAAAAAAGACCAAAAAACGAAAAATCCCGCCTCATTTAAATAAATGAAACAGGATTTAAAACTTTAATTGACATTCAACTATTTAGCAAACTTAACCAAAAAAACAAGTCCTTTACCTACCTCTAATTCTTCGGCCAACAACTTTTGATAGTTTAATGTATTTTTAATATAATAATTTAAATCTTCATTAGTTGTGTTTGTGCTCATTACTACAATTTCATGATTTTCATTAATTGCAATTCTCACTTTCACAACAACATCTTCGTCCAAACTACCAAAATTTGGATACGTATTCAACATCTTAGTTAATTCTTTATAAGTCTCATCAAAATTTTTTGCTGCATTGGGAGACTTATCTGCAGCAAAAGCTGTGCTCATAAATAAAGTAACAATAACAGATAAAAATAATTTTTTCATGATTTTTAGTTTTTAATTACAGTTCAAAATTAGCACTGTTTTCAACATAAAAACCATAAAAACAATTACTTAACCTAATCATAAAAAGAATTCTTTTTTAATATTTATCAGGTATAAAAAGAATCTGTACATAAAATAAGACCCTCATAAAAAAGAAAAACTAAAATTACATCAATTGCATAAAAACAAGCAAAACACCATTAAAAAAGCAACTTTTAACCAATTAATATTAAATTAATATAAGAATAGATTAACACCCCGTTTCAGTTAAAACAAAAAAAATCCTGCCTCTAAAAAGAGACAGGATTTGATATATAACTAAATTCCTTAATTAAGAAAGCGCAGCTTGTACTTGATCAGCAGCTTCTTGAAATTGTACTGCAGATAAAATTGGCATACCAGAATTATCAATCAATTCTTTAGCAATTTCAGCATTTGTTCCTTGCAAACGAACAATGATAGGCACTTTAATAGCATCTCCCATGTTTTTGTAAGCATCAACAACTCCTTGAGCAACACGGTCACAACGAACGATTCCTCCAAAAATATTAATTAAGATTGCTTTTACGTTTGGATCTTTCAAGATAATACGGAAAGCCGTTTCTACACGTTTAGCATCAGCAGTTCCTCCTACGTCAAGGAAGTTAGCTGGTTCAAAACCTGCATATTTAATTAAATCCATAGTTGCCATAGCAAGACCAGCTCCGTTCACCATACATCCTACAGTTCCGTCAAGATCAACGTAGTTTAATCCTACTTCTTTAGCTTCTACTTCAATTGGATTTTCTTCAAGAATATCACGCATTTCAGCATAAGCTTTTTGCCTGTACAATGCGTTATCATCAATATTTACTTTAGCATCAACCGCTAAAATTTTATTATCAGACGTTTTTAATACTGGGTTAATTTCAAACATTGAAGCATCAGAACCAATATAAGCTTTGTATAATGCATCGATGAACTTCACCATTTCTTTGAAAGCATTTCCTGAAAGACCTAAGTTAAAAGCAACTCTTCTTGCTTGAAAACCTTGTAATCCTACAGTAGGATCAATTTCTTCAGTAAAAATTAAATGAGGTGTGTGCTCAGCCACTTCCTCGATATCCATTCCACCTTCAGTAGAATACATAATCATATTACGACCAGTTGCTCTGTTTAATAAAACAGAAACATAAAATTCTGAAGTTTCAGATTCTCCTGGATAATAAACATCTTCAGCAATTAAAACTTTGTGTACTTTTTTTCCCTCTGCAGAAGTTTGAGGAGTTACCAATTGCATTCCGATAATTTCGCTTGCAACGCCTTCTACTTTGTCAATTCCTTTAGCAAGTTTAACCCCGCCTCCTTTACCACGTCCACCAGCGTGAATTTGGGCTTTTACAACATACCAACTCGTTCCCGTTTCGGTAGTTAATTGTTTTGCAGCAGCAACAGCTTCAACTGCATTATTAGCAACGATTCCGCGTTGAACGCGAACCCCGTAGCTAGCTAAAATCTCTTTTCCTTGATATTCGTGTATGTTCATAATATAGAATTTGTCTGGATTTTGAAGTTATTTCAAAACATGAGTGCGACAAAAGTAGCAAAAATGAACTTAAATCTGAAATCTTTTTAGTGATTTAAAATATCTTATAAATAAAGTTAAAAAAAGATGCTTTTGCCATTTTATTTTTATCAAAAAAAAGATTTTGCAGAAAAAAAATAAGCTAACTGACGTTTTTTTGTGGAATACAGCAATTAAGGATTTAAAAAAATCAGAAATAATTGTCAAAATATCAGTCAAAAAGCATAACTATATTAACGATTTGTTAATACATGACCTAAATAATGCAATTATTATTATTTATTATACATTTTTCTATTATTCCTGTAAAAGTAGCTCATTATAACCGCAATGGATGGAATATATTTAATGAAATATCTATTTTTGTAGAAAAAATTATCAAGCATGAAACTTAAAGAACAAGGCCTTTATTTGCCAGAATTCGAGCATGAAAACTGTGGAGCTGGTTTTATTTGCAACCTTAAAGGTGAGAAAACGAATCAAATTATTCACGACGCATTAGAGATTCTAGTAAAACTAGAGCACCGTGGTGGTGTAAGTGCTGACGGAAAAACGGGAGATGGAGCTGGACTTTTGATTGACATTCCTCATGAATACTTCAATAGAGTTTGTGATTTCAAATTACCTGCTGCACGTGAATATGCTGTTGGAATGGTATTTTTACCTAAAATCCAAAATCAATACGTTTTTTGTAAAGACATATTTGAAAAAGAAATTAAAGCACAAGGACTAACTGTTTTAGGATGGAGAGAAGTTCCTGTTGACTCTACTCAATTAGGTGAAATTGCTTTAGCTTCTGAACCTACTATTGAGCAAATTTTTGTTGGCAAAAAAGAAGAAATTGACGAAGCTACATTTAAAGCAAAATTATATGCTGCCCGTAAAATAACAGAACATACAATTGCGAATTCTAAAATATCTCAAAGTTCTTATTTTTATGTTCCAAGTTTATCTACTACTACCTTAATATATAAAGGTATCATTATGCCTGAGGATATTGGGCCATATTATACTGACTTACAACAAACGGATTTAGTAACTCGTTTGGCGTTAGTACACCAACGTTTCTCTACTAACACTATGCCTACTTGGGAGTTGTCTCAACCTTTTAGATATATGTGTCAAAATGGTGAGATTAATACCTTACGTGGAAACGTAAGTAGAATGCGTGTTCGTGAAGAAATCATGAAAAGTGATGTTTTTGGTCCACAAATTGAGAAATTATTCCCAATTATTCTTCCAGGAAAATCAGATTCAGCTTCTATGGATATGGTAGTTGAGTTGTTAACTCACACAGGGCGTTCATTACCAGAAGTAATGATGATGATGATCCCTGAAGCATGGGAAAAACACAAAACCATGTCGGAAGAAAGAAAAGCATTCTACGAATACAATGCTTGTATCATGGAACCATGGGATGGACCTGCTTCTGTACCATTCTCTGATGGAGATTACGTAGGAGCTTTATTAGACCGTAATGGTTTAAGACCTTCTCGCTATACTGTTACCAAAAGTGGTAAATTGATTATGGCTTCAGAAATTGGAGTTGTAACAGTTGAACCAGAAGATGTAGAAAGCCACGGTAGACTAGAACCAGGAAAAATGTTCTTGGTTGATATGAACGAAGGACGTATTATTAATGATGAGGAAATCAAAAGCAAAATTGTTTCTGAAAGACCTTACCAAGAATGGTTGAAACAATACCGTTTGAACCTAAAAGACGTTCCTACTACAACTAAAGCTTGCCCAATTGAAACTATCGATTTAAAGACAAGAGAGCGTTTATTCAACTATACTTTAGAAGATATTCAGGATATGATTACTCCAATGGCTCAAGCTGGAAAAGAAGCTTTGGGTTCTATGGGTATCGACACTCCTCTTGCTGTATTATCAGACAGACCACAATTAATCCCTAACTATTTCAAACAATTATTCGCTCAGGTAACTAACCCACCTTTGGATGGTATCCGTGAAGAAATTGTAACTGATATTAGTTTAGCATTAGGTCAAGACAGAAATATTTTTGATATTTCTAGCAAACAATGTAGAAAATTAAGAATTCAGAATCCGGTTATTTCTAACGACGACTTAGAAAAAATCAGAAATATTGATATTGATCATTTTAAAGCAGAAACAATTGAAATCTTATATGCTAAAGAAAAAGGTTTAAATGGTTTAGAAAATGCTCTAGAAGACATTATCATCCAAATTAGTAAAGCGGTAGACAGAGGAACTAACATCATTATTTTATCTGATAGAGGTGTAAATAAAGAATTCGCTCCAATTCCTGCTTTATTAGCTTGCTCTTATGTTCACCATCAAATGAACCGTTTACGTAAACGTTCGTACTTTGATATCATTATCGAATCAGCTGAACCTCGTGAACCACATCATTTTGCAACTTTATTTGGATATGGTGCAAGTGCAATCAACCCTTATATGGTTAACGAAATTATTCGTGTACAAGTACAAGAAGGGTTTATCACTGGAATTAGCGAACAAAAAGCAGTTGACAACTTTAACAAAGCAATTGGTTCAGGTATTTTAAAAATCATGAACAAAATTGGAATCTCTACATTACACTCTTACAGAGGTTCTCAAATTTTCGAAATTGTTGGTTTCAACTCTAAATTTGTTCAAAAATACTTCCCATACACCGCTTCAAGAATTGAAGGTATCGGATTATACGAAATCGAAAAAGAAATTAGCGAAAGATACAACTATGCTTACCCAGATGTATTAATTCCAAACCGTTTAGGTTTAAACATTGGTGGAGAATACAGATGGAGACGTAACGGGGAAAGACACATGTTTAACCCTACTACTATAGCTAAATTACAGCAAGCAGTACGTTTAAGTGATCAAGATAGCTATGATGTTTATGCTAAAACAGTAAATGATCAAGCTAAGAGTTTAATGACCATTCGTGGTTTATTTGAATTCGACAATCTTGACCCTATTCCATTAGACGAAGTAGAACCATGGACAGAAATCGTGAAACGTTTCAAAACCGGAGCGATGTCTTACGGATCTATTTCTAGAGAAGCACACGAGAACTTAGCTATCGCTATGAACCGTATTGGAGGAAAATCTAATTCAGGTGAAGGTGGAGAAGACAGAACTCGTTTCCAACCAGACGTAAACGGAGATAGCCGTAACTCAGCTATTAAACAAGTAGCTTCTGGACGTTTTGGAGTAACTTCTCACTATTTATCTAGTGCAAAAGAGATTCAAATTAAAATGGCTCAAGGTGCTAAACCAGGAGAAGGTGGACAATTACCAGGTGAAAAAGTATTGCCTTGGATTGCATCAGCTCGTAACTCAACTCCTTTCGTAGGATTGATTTCACCGCCGCCTCACCATGATATTTACTCTATTGAAGATTTAGCTCAATTAATCTTTGACTTGAAAAATGCTAACAGAGAAGCACGTATCAACGTGAAACTTGTTTCTGAAGTTGGTGTTGGTACAATTGCTGCTGGTGTTGCTAAAGCAAAAGCTGACGTTGTATTAATTGCAGGTTACGATGGTGGTACTGGAGCTTCTCCATTAACTTCATTGAAACACGCCGGTCTTCCTTGGGAGCTTGGATTAGCCGAAGCACAACAAACTTTGGTATTAAATAACTTAAGAAGCCGTATTGTTGTAGAATGTGACGGACAGTTAAAAACAGGTCGTGACGTAGCTATCGCAGCTTTATTAGGTGCTGAAGAATTTGGTTTTGCTACTGCTCCACTTGTAGCTTCTGGATGTATTATGATGCGTAAGTGTCACTTAAATACTTGTCCTGTAGGTATTGCAACTCAAGATAAAGAATTGCGTAAAAACTTTAAAGGAACTCCTGAGCACGTAATTAACTTCTTCTACTATGTAGCGGAAGAATTAAGAGGAATTATGGCTTCTTTAGGTTTCAGAACTTTAGAAGAAATGATTGGACAAACACACAAAATCAATTCTAACAAAGCCATTACACACTACAAAGCAAGAGGTTTAGATTTATCTTCTATCCTACACCGTCCAGCATCTTACAGAGAAATGACGGTTCGTAACACTGAGAAACAAGATCATGGATTAGACAATGTTATGGACTTCCAAATCTTAAAAGATTCTCACCGTGCTTTATATAGAAAAGAAAAAATGACTTTAGAATACGCTATTAAAAATACCGACCGTTCCGTGGGAGCTATTGTTAGTAACGAAATTTCTAAAATATATGGACATTTAGGTTTACCTGAAGACACATTAAACATCAATTTCACAGGTTCTGCCGGTCAAAGTTTAGGAGCATTTAGTGCACACGGATTGACTTTTACTGTTGAAGGAAATACTAATGATTATTTAGGTAAAGGTTTATCTGGAGCTAAACTAATCATCAAAAAACCAGCCAAAGCAACTTTTGTTGCCTCTGAAAACATCATCGTAGGAAACGTTTGTTTATTCGGTGCTATTGAAGGAGAAGCTTTCATCAATGGTATTGCTGGAGAGCGTTTTGCAGTTCGTAACTCAGGAGCTACAGCAGTTGTTGAAGGTGTGGGAGATCATGGTTGTGAATACATGACTGGTGGAAAAGTAGTTGTTCTTGGTAAAACCGGAAGAAACTTCGCTGCAGGTATGAGTGGTGGTATTGCTTATATCTACGATCCAGAACACAAATTTAAAAATGGTTTATGTAATACTGAAACCATCGAATTTGAAACAGTAGAAGGAAACGAAGCTGATGAATTGAAAACTTTAATAGAAAGACACGTTCAGTACACTAACAGTACAAAAGGAAGTGAATTATTAAGTGATTGGAACACAAGCTTAGAAAATTTTGTAAAAGTAATGCCTACAGAGTACAAAAAAGCATTAATGCGTTTGGAAACTGAGGTACAAATGGTAGAAGAATTAACAGCATAATACAATGGGAAAAGTAACAGGTTTTAAAGAATTCGAAAGAAAAGATGAATCATACACAGCAGTACAAGAGCGTGTAGGACATTATAAAGAATTTACAGTTCCTTTGAGTGAAGCTGAAATTACAAAACAAGGATCTCGTTGTATGGATTGTGGTATTCCATTTTGCCACAGTGGATGTCCATTAGGGAATTTAATCCCTGATTTCAACCACATGGTACACCAAGGTGAATGGCAAAAAGCCTCATGGATCCTACATTCAACAAACAACTTCCCTGAATTTACAGGGCGTTTATGTCCTGCACCATGTGAAAAAGCATGTGTTTTAGGAATTATCAATGATCCAATTTCTATTGAAAACATAGAAAAAAATATTGTGGAGCGCGCCTTCCAAGAAGGGTGGATTAAACCACAACCTCCAAAAAACAGAACTGGCAAAACAGTGGCTGTTGTTGGTTCAGGTCCTGCAGGTTTAGCTGCCGCACAACAATTAAACAGAGCAGGTCATACTGTTACTGTTTTTGAAAGAGACAACGCTATTGGTGGTTTATTACGTTACGGTATTCCTAATTTTAAATTAGAAAAAGAAATTATCGACAGACGTATTGCTATCCTTGAAGCAGAAGGAATCACTTTTAAAGTAAATACTAATGTTGGGGTAAACTACTCAATTGAAGACTTAAAAGCATTTGATTCTATCGTGCTTTGTGGGGGTGCTACTGAAAGAAGAAGCTTACCTACTCCAGGAGCAGATGCTGATGGTGTGGTACAAGCAATGGATTTCTTAACACAACAAACTAAAGTAGTTTGGGGTGAAAAAATTGAAAACCAAGTTTTAGCTACTGGTAAAGATGTAATCGTAATTGGTGGTGGAGATACAGGATCTGACTGTGTGGGTACCTCTAACCGTCACGGTGCAAAATCAGTAACAAACTTTGAGATTATGCCAAAACCACCTGTGGGAAGAAGTGAATCTACTCCATGGCCTTTCTGGCCTTTACAATTAAAAACATCTTCTTCTCATAAAGAAGGATGTGAAAGAAACTGGTTAATTAACACTAAAGAATTCATTAAAGATGCTAATGGTAAATTAACAGCTCTTAAAACTGTAAATGTTGAATGGAAAATGGTTCCAGGGCAACGTCCTGAATTAATCGAGATTGAAGGTTCTGAGAAAATCTGGCCATGTGACTTAGCTTTATTAGCTTTAGGATTTACAGGTCCAGAGAAAAATTTAGCAGAACAATTGGGTCTTGAAACTGATTTCAGAAGCAATTACAAAGCCAATAATTACCAAACTAATGTACCAAACATATTTACTGCGGGAGATATGAGAAGAGGACAATCATTAATCGTTTGGGCAATCTCTGAAGGTCGTGAGGCTGCAAGAGAAGTTGATTTGTTCTTAATGGGAACTACTAACCTTCCTACTAAAGAAGGTGGAGATCTACCTCCATTGTAGTACTTAACTAATTATATAAAAGGCTATCTGGAAGCAATTTCAGATAGCCTTTTTTGTTTTTATTAACTATCTAAATTTTGTTTAAAAAATAATAATTACAACGTTGTATGTTTATTTTAAAACAATTTGTTATAATTTGTTAGAAATATTTTTATCTATTGTAGTATCGATAAAGAATAATAAATTTGTGTAAAAATAACAGCAATGCAATCAAAAGACTTACTTCAATTAGCAGAACAATTTGGCAGTCCATTATATGTTTATGATGCCGAGAAAATAAAATCACAATATAATAGATTAACTAAAGCTTTTTCAAAAGTAGAAAAATTACGCATTAACTATGCGATGAAAGCATTGTCTAATGTTGCTATTCTACAACTTCTAAAAGACATGGGGTCTGGATTAGACACTGTTTCTATCCAAGAAGTGCAATTAGGTCTTCATGCAGGTTATGCTCCAGAAAGAATTTTTTACACTCCTAATGGTGTTTCTTTAGAAGAAATTGAAGAAGTACACGCTTTAGGTGTCCAAATTAATATTGACAACTTATCCATCTTAGAGCAGTTTGGTGCAAAACACCCAACAGTTCCTGTTTGTATTCGTATCAACCCACACGTAATGGCTGGAGGAAACGAAAACATTTCAGTGGGGCATATCGATAGTAAATTCGGTATTTCAGTTCATCAATTACCTCATTTAGTTCGTATTGTTGAGAACACAAATATGAACATTGTAGGTATTCATATGCATACTGGTTCTGATATTTTAGATATCGAAGTATTCTTGTATGCTGCTGAAATCTTATTTGATGCTGCAAGAAACTTCAAAAATCTTGAGTTCTTAGATTTTGGAAGTGGATTTAAAGTTCCTTACAAAAAAGATGATATTGAAACTGATATTGAAGAATTAGGTAAAAAATTATCTAAACGATTCAATGCATTCTGCGATGAATATGGTAAAGAATTAACTTTAATTTTTGAGCCAGGTAAATTTTTGGTAAGCGAAGCAGGTTTCTTTTTAGCAAAAGTAAATGTAGTAAAACAAACGACTTCTACCGTTTTTGCCGGAATAGATTCTGGTTTCAATCATTTGATTCGCCCAATGTTTTATGGTTCTCAACACCACATTGAAAACATTTCGAATCCAAAAGGAAAAGAGCGTTTTTACTCTGTAGTAGGATACATTTGCGAAACAGATACTTTTGCAAGCAACCGTAGAATTCAAGAAATTGCCGAAGGTGATATTCTTTGTTTTAGAAATGCAGGAGCTTATTGCTACTCCATGTCTTCTAACTATAATTCCAGATACAAACCAGCAGAAGTTTTATGGATTAACGGAGAAGGTCACTTAATTAGAGCTCATGAAACATTTGAAGATTTATTAAAAAATCAAATTCCATTGCCTGTTTCGGTAGCAAAATAATACTAAACCATAAAAAAGGGACTTTTAAAAAGTCCCTTTTTTTTATCTAATTTCCTAAAACCTCAGGCAAAACTTCTGCATGAGTCCCATTTGGAAAATCAACCTTAATTTTCTGTGCAACAGTTGGCGCTATTTGAGTAATTACTTTTTTATCAAAAGATTCTCCTTTTTTGATATTCCAACCATAAAACAACAAAGGCACATGCGTATCGTAACTATAAGGTGTTCCATGAGAAGTTCCTGTTCCTTCATGCTCAATATATCCAGGTTTATCTAAAATAACCAATTCCCCATTTTGTTTTGGATCATATCCTTTTGAAATAAAATTTAAATAATAATCTGAACTAGGAGCAGCTAGAATTTCTTCTTCTGTATAAACTCTTTTCACATGAGGCATTGCCATCAAGAAACCTTTAAAAGCAAGTTTTACTTTGTCTAAAGAAAGTCCTTTTTCTTGAATTTGTTTCTTATCAAAAAACAAATTGTAATTAGAGTAATTCAATACTAAATCAACTCCAAAAGTAGCTTTAGAAAATTCATGTAGTTTATTTGATATTTCTTTATAATCTATAGCATCCACTGCATATTTATTATCTTTCAAGAAGTTTACATTCTCAGCTGCTGCATGATCTGCAGTTAAAAACAAAAGGTAATTATCTTTACCTACTTTTTCATCTAAATAGTCTAAAAAATCAGCAATGGTTTTGTCCAAACGCAAATAAGTATCTTGAATTTCCCTAGAGCGAGGGCCTGTCAAGTGTCCTACATAATCAGTTGAAGAAAAACTTACGGCTAAAAAATCAGTATCATTATCCGTACCTAAATTTTCATTCGCAATCGTTTCTTTAGCAAAATCTGCTAATAAATCATTTCCAAAAGGAGTTGACTTAATTACCTTAGCTCCTTTTTTAGCATACATTGATTTTAAATCATAAGGAAAAATAGGTTTTTTACTTCCATACAAAAGACCTTCGTATGCATTATCATCAGCTAAACTCTTATCATAAACTGATTCAGATTTAAGTAAAGACCAATCTTTACTCAAATAAGTTTCATAAAGTTTCTTTTCGTTAAATTGTTTAACCCAATTAGGCAATTCCTTTCCATAAAAAGTACTTGAAATAAAATTCCCAGTATCACTAAGCCAAAATGCCCAATTTGCAAAATGTCCAGCAGGTAAAATTGCTCCACGATCTTTTATGCTAATCCCAATTACTTTTCCTTTAAAATTTGTGGCCAAACGCAATTCGTCAGTAACGGTTGTGGTTTCTAAATTCAACGGTGACATTTTTCCTTCATCTGCATCCCCAATTCCTAAAATGGTAACCGATGCATCATCCGTGCAATATCTAGACTTCCCCATTGATTTATCAAACCATGTATTTCCCACAATTCCGTGAGTAGTTGGTGTAGTTCCGGTATAAATAGAAGCATGACCCGGACCTGTGTAAGTTGGCATATAATTATAATGAGTATTGTGAAATACAAAACCATCATTCATCAATCGGCGAAAGCCATTAGCTGAAAAATCATCAGAGAACCTATAGAGGTATTCCATCTTCATTTGATCTACCACAATACCAACCACTAATTTGGGCCTTTGTTGCGCATAAGTGTTAAAAATTGCTGTAGAAGCAAAAAGTAAAAGTATTTTTTTCATATTAAATTTGGATATAAAAGCAAAAATACAAATTAAAGCCACCTATTATATTATTAAATCGTTATCTAAACCTTTAATCATAGCTTAAAAAAGCTAAAATTAAAAACTCAAGCTTATTGTATCTGTCCAAAACAAACTTAAAAACTTATTTTTGTAACTCTAAAATAATAATCTTAAGATTTAGAAATCTTTACTCGTAATAAAAACACAATGAGATACAGCCCTATCCTTTTTTTAAATTTTATTTCAAAAAAAAATCTATTAGCGTTTTTAACAAGTCTGCTACTTACAATAAGTTCTCAGGCATTTACTGGAAGATGGACAAGTAAAACAACAGCTGGAACTATTGAATACAAAACAACAGAATCCAAAAAACCAATAAAAGATTACAATGGAAATTTTGTAACCGTCATTTATTTGGAAAATCTGTCCATAAAAAAAATCGGAAGAAACAGTAATAAAAAAAACGTTCATTGGCTTCTATCACAAGGTTACCGTGTTATTGAATTGGATTATAAAAAAAATAAAAATGCCGTTGCACTTAAAATTAATGAGGATATTATTGCTATTAACGATTCCATAGCTGCTGGAAGTTTTTGTGGTTTAAAAAATTGTTCTCTTAATAAATCTTATATTCTTTTTGAAGGATATCGCATAGCCCGAGATATTAGTTATTTTATCGACAATCCTAAAATATACAACAGCCCAGAACAATACATTGTGGGTGATTCCTTGCACATGGATATTATTTATCCGGCAAATCCAAAAATAAAAATCCCAACTATTTTATCTTTTTCCTACAGCAACAGCTATGCTTTTTTTGATAACAAAAAAGAAATATTGACGAATGCTTATAAAGACCAAAGACTTTATCTGCCCTATTCATTTGCTGGCTTTAATGATTCTTTTCTAGAAGGAGCTCCTGCCATCGGAATGGCTTGGGCTATTGCCGATCATCCAAAATATTGTCAATGGGGAAAAGGAAAACCTACTAACGGACCTAATGATGCCTACAAGTCATTTGAAACAAATCCTGATACTGCACAAAAAGTAAAATCGGCTATTAGAACCTTACGTGTTTTTGCAAACAAAATGAAACTTTCAAATCAAATAGGTATTTTTGGCTTTTCCAGAGGCTCTACAGCAGGCTCTATGGCTATTGGAGATAAAAAAATAGATACTATAGAAAACGCTGGTTTCCACACAGAAATCAAAGATGATGTTCAAGCAGCAGCTTTAGGGCCAGGTGTTTTTGATTACACCTTAATTTATAATGCTTTAAATGATGGAGATAAAAATTTAGAACAAAGATGCCCTTGGGTTTGGGGAAACTTAGACGAAAACAGAACTTTATGGGAATCGATGGGTTCATCGTTTTTGGTTGAAAAAACAGCTGCTCCTACCCTTTTCTTTTACAACACGGATGATGATCCCTATTATGCTGACCAAATTAAACATTTCAAAGCCAAATTAGATAATTTAGGTGTATTAACATCTACTCTTGTAAATTACGGTAAAGGTCATGCTATACCGCAAACTGCTAGTACTTTAAACGAACTCTACCATTTCTTCGCAATCAATCTGAAAGCAACCTCAGTGTCTAAATAACAAATAGCGTAAAATCCAAATAAAAATTTCTTGTCAAAAAAAATTTTACAAAAAATAGCTTTACGTATTTTGGAAGATACATTTGCATTGCAACACTCAACAATACATTATAAAGACCTACAAAACAACTACTTAACAAAATATCAACAACTCCATTACTAAGATTTATTCTAAATAAAAACTGATTTCCAAAAATAAATCAAACAACTTCTAAAACTTTTGTTGTTTTTTATTTTTATTTATTCCAAATAACATTTGTTTAAATCGTTTTTAGCTCATACATTTGCACCGTTATTTTAAATAAATCCAAATAAAAAACGAATGAAAAGAATTTTACTGCCCTCAATAGCACTATTATTTTCAATATCTAACCAAGCACAAGAAATAGCATCTGCAATAAACTATTCTATTTCTAACGAAATCACAACATCTCCTTTTGATACTATAAAAAATAAAAAAGGTCAAATCCTTAAAGAAATTGTGATTACTGGAAACAAACCACAAAAACCGATTTCAGCAACAAGATCTGGAATCAAACCAATGGATTTGCCACAAAGTGTTCAAGTTATAGACAACGAAATCATCACACAACAACAAGCCATCCGTTTGAGTGAAGTTATAAAAAATGCTAACGGTGTTTATGTAGGTTCTGCTCGTGGTGGCGCTCAGGAATCATTTTGGTCAAGAGGATACGACATGAGTGCTAATAATATGCTAAAAAACGGTTTTCGTTACAATGCAGGTTCTATCCCTGAAGTTTCATCATTAGAAAGAGTAGAATTTTTAAAAGGAGGTTCTGCCTTATTATTTGGTAACGTTGCTCCGGGAGGAATTCTAAATTTAGTTACAAAAACCCCTCAATTCACACAAGGTGGAGAAATTTCAATGCAGGCTGGAAGTTACTCTTATTACAAACCTTCTATTGATTTTTATGGTCCTTTAAACAAATCTATCGCGTATCGTTTTACTGGTTCTTATGAAAACTCGGAAAGTTTTAGAGATGTCGTTAAGAATGAACGCATTTATTTTAACCCTTCGTTCTTATTTAAAATTACAGACAAAACGCAAATTACTGTACAAGGAGACTATTTAAGTGCCGATTGGACTCCTGATTTTGGAACAGGAATCATTGGTAAAGAAATCCTTGACACACCTCGAAGTGCATACTACGGAGCGCTTTGGTCTAATGGTAACACTAAATCAGCAAGTGCTTCAATATTATTAAATCATGAATTCAACAAAGACTGGAAATTAAACTTTAATACTTCTTTCCAAAATTATAAAAGAACACAAACCTCTACATCTCAATTATCAGGTTTAGATGGTTATGCAACTCCTGGTGATTGGAAAAGAGGTTTAACCAAAAATGATAATCGAGAAAAAGTATTTGGTAATCAATTAAGTTTACAAGGCCATTTCAAAACCGGAGCTATCAAACACCAAATTTTTACAGGTGTTGATTTTGAAAACTCCTTAACATCCTCATACAGATTTGCATTTTATGATAGTAACGGTAACCTTAAAACAACTGAAGATACTCCAATTAATCTTTTTACTTATGATCCAAGTACACAAAGCACTGTAAATCCATACAGTACTGTTGCTACTCAAAATACGGATACAGAATACAATCGTTTTGGAGCGTACGCTCAGGATTTAATCTCATTTACTGATTATATCAAAGTGTTAGCTGGTGTACGTTGGTCTTGGCAAGAATCTCAGGCAACAATCTACAACTTTACAGAAAATCCAGTAGCTATTTCTGAAGATCCAAAACGTTTAGACAATGCCTTTTCACCAAAAGTAGGATTGGTGGTGCAACCAACAAAAAACATTTCTTTATTTGCTAGTTATTCTAATTCATTCACACCAAATACAGGAAATACATACGACGATAAACCACTTGACCCATCAATTATTGATCAATATGAAACAGGAATTAAAACTGATTTTTGGAGAGGCTTCTTAAGCACTAATATTACTTTATACATTATAAATAACGATAATTTGGTACAAACTGCAGCCTTTTTAGCCGATGGTATTACCCAAAATAATGACCCAAACATCAAAGTAATGAGCGGTGAAACTAAAAGTAAAGGTGTAGAAGTAGATGTAACGGCAAGACCTTTTGAAGGATTCAAAATTAATGCTGGTTATAGCTACAACGATATGCGATACACGAAAACTTCAGGACTTGATGGTAGTTTTGTTGAAGGTGACCGTGTTGCAAGAACACCAACAACTACGGCTAATCTAAGTTTCTTTTATACAGTGCCAAGTGGAACTTTAAAAGGCTTTTCTATTGGAGCAATTGGAAATTACATCGGAGACCGTATTGCAGGATGGAACAATCAACATAAAGATGATTTAACAAAATATCCAACCGGAATTTGGGACAGAGAAGTTCCAGTAGGCGGATATGCTACAGTAGATGCATCCATTGGATATACTTGGAAAAAATTCTCAATCTTATGCAAATTATCTAACATTACAAATGAGTTAAACTATACCGTTCACGAAAACTATAGTGCTAACCCAATTGCACCTCGTCAAGTAATGACAAGTCTTAAATATAAGTTCTAATATTGATTATTTTATTTTTTTTTAAAGCTCCTGTCGTTTCAGGAGCTTTTTTTGTTTCATAACCAACCAGAATATTAACTATATTTAAAGTGTTCTTAACTAACCGCTACAGCAATGTAAAAAATAACCAAAGAAGATATCAGTCAGGAAATATTTGACCTCTACGACGATTACGCTCATAATAAAATTGAACGCAGACAATTCATTGAAAAACTATCTGTATTTGCTGTTGGTACATTAACTTTACCTTCCTTATTGAGTTTTATAACACCTGATTATGTAAACTCAATAACAGTTCAGCCAGATGACCCCAGAATAGAGTCAGATTATATTACTTACGAATCTCCAAAAGGAGGAGGAAAAATCAAAGGATTACTTTCTAAACCAAGCAAAACCAATAAAAAACTACCAGGAGTAATTGTAGTTCACGAAAACAGAGGACTAAATCCTTACATAGAAGATGTAGGAAGACGCCTAGCGGTTGATGGTTTTATCAGTTTAGCACCAGATGCGCTAACCCCACTGGGAGGTTATCCCGGCAACGATGATGAAGGAAGGGAAATGCAGAAAAAAAGAGACCGTTATGAAATGCTCGAAGATTTTATTGCTGCGTATTATTACTTAAAAAATCATCCCGATTGCGACGGAAACATCGGAGTAGTCGGATTTTGTTTTGGTGGTTGGATTGCTAACTTAATGGCTGTAAAAATTCCAACTTTAGGCGCTGCAGTTCCTTTTTATGGTGGTCAACCTACTGCCGAGGAAGCCGCACAAATAAAAACACCAATGTTATTACAATATGCAGGTTTAGATACCCGAGTAAATGCTGGTTGGCCCGCATTTGAAACAATATTAAATGAAAACAAAGTTCCTAATACCGCATACATTTACCCGAATGTCAATCATGGTTTTCACAATAATACCACACCTCGTTATGATGAAAAAGCAGCAACATTAGCCTGGAATAGAACCATTGATTTTTTTAAAGAGAAATTAAAATAAAACAGATTCCACAAAAGAGAAAATCATTTTTACAGAAATGAAATTTAAATTTAACTTTCAATTCATTTAATAGTACCTTTGCAGCTCAAATAAATACAATGAGATTACACAGAAACTTAGTATATACTACTATCGATTCTCTAAATGCAATATTTAACGAAGGAGAATATGCTGATAAAGTAGTAGCAAGAGCATTAAAAAAAGACAAGCGTTGGGGAAGTTCCGACAGAAAGTTTGTTGCTGAAACAATCTACGAAATTGTTCGTTGGAAAAGATTATATGCCGAAATTGCTGAAGTTAAAGAGCCATTTGACAGAGATAATCTTTGGAGAATGTTTGCTGTTTGGGCAGTTTTAAGAGGTTACCCAATTCCGGATTGGCGTCAACTTGAAGGAACTCCAGAACGAAAAATCAAAGGTCGTTTTGACGAACTTTCAAAAATAAGACCGCTTAAAGAATCTATTCCAGACTGGATGGACGAATTAGGGGTTAAAGAATTAGGCGAAAAAGTTTGGGCTAAAGAAATTGCAGCGCAAAACCAACCAGCCAAAGTAATCCTAAGAACAAACACACTTAAAACAACCAAAGAAGCACTAAGAGCTATTTTAATGGATTTAGATATCGATACCGAATATCTAAAAGACCAACCCGATGCTTTAGTTTTAAAAGAACGTGCTAATGTTTTTATGACCGATGCTTTTAAACAAGGTTTGTTTGAAGTTCAAGATGCCAATTCACAATTAGTTGCGGCATTTCTTGATGTAAAACCAGGAATGCGTGTTGTAGATACTTGTGCGGGTGCGGGTGGTAAAACCTTGCATATAGCCTCTTTGATGGAAAACAAAGGGCAATTAATTGCTATGGATTTATACGAAAGCAAATTAAAGCAATTAAAGTTAAGGGCTAAAAGAAACAGTGCTTTTAATATCGAATACCGCATTATTGACACCACTAAAGTGATTAAAAAATTACATGAAAAAGCTGATCGCGTATTGATTGATGCGCCTTGTAGTGGCTTAGGAGTTTTAAAAAGAAATCCTGATGCAAAGTGGAAATTGAAACCTGAATTTATTGATAATATCCGTAAAGTACAATCGGAAGTTTTAGAAAGCTATTCTAAAATTGTAAAACCAGGCGGAAAATTGGTTTACGCAACCTGTTCTATTTTGCCTTCGGAAAATCAAAAGCAAGTTGAACGTTTTTTAACTACCGAAATTGGAAAACAATTCACCTTTGTAAAAGACCATAAAATCTTAGCTTCAGAATCTGGTTTTGATGGATTCTACATGGCTTTGTTAGAAAGAAAAGCATAACTTCAATTCTAAGTCAGCAGAAGACTATTTTTAGAAGACAGATATAAAAAAAGCGATTTTCATACTGAAAATCGCTTTTTTTATATATTTTAGTCAGAACACTGAATACTGCCTTCTGAACACTGCAAACTGAATTAGTCATTCATAGAAATCAAGAACTCCTCGTTATTTCTAGTTTTTCTAAAACGATCATTGATAAACTCCATTGCTTCCACAGGATTCATATCAGAAAGGTATTTTCTCATGATCCACATTCTTTGCAATGTATCTTTATCTAATAATAAATCATCACGACGTGTACTAGAAGAAGTCAAATCAATCGCAGGAAAAATACGTTTGTTAGCAATTTTTCTATCCAATTGCAATTCCATATTACCTGTTCCTTTGAACTCTTCAAAGATAACCTCATCCATTTTAGAACCTGTTTCTGTCAATGCAGTTGCAATAATACTTAATGAACCACCTTTTTCAACATTACGCGCAGCTCCAAAGAAACGTTTTGGCTTTTGCAACGCATTAGCATCTACACCACCACTTAATACTTTACCTGAAGCTGGTTGAACTGTATTGTAAGCTCTAGCTAAACGCGTGATGGAATCTAAAAGAATTACAACATCATGGCCACATTCTACTAAACGTTTTGATTTTTCAAGAACGATATTTGCAATCTTAACATGCTCTTGTGGTTCTCTGTCAAAAGTGGAAGCAATAACTTCACCTCTTACAGAACGCTGCATATCTGTAACTTCCTCAGGACGTTCGTCAATTAACAAAACAATAAGGTAGACTTCAGGATGATTAGCAGCAATAGCATTGGCTATTTCTTTCAGCAACATGGTTTTACCCGTTTTTGGTTGAGCTACAATCATACCACGTTGTCCTTTACCTATTGGAGAAAACAAATCGATAATACGGGTTGAAATAGAGCTATCTCTTTCGGCTAATTTGAATTTTTCCGATGGAAAAACCGGAGTTAAATGTTCAAATGAAATTCGATCTCTAACAACCTGAGGATCATGTCCATTTATTTTCAGTACACGAACTAAGGGGAAAAATTTCTCTCCCTCTTTAGGAGGTCTTACCACTCCTTTTACGGTATCTCCAGTTTTTAAACCAAATAATCTAATTTGTGAAGTAGATAAATAAATATCATCTGGTGAGGCTAAATAATTATAATCGGAAGAACGTAAAAATCCATAACCGTCAGGCATCATTTCAAGAACACCTTCACTTTCTATAATTCCATCAAATTCAAAATCGGAATCTCTAAAATTATTTTTCTTATTTTTAAAATTCGGATTTTGGTTTTGATTCGGATTTTGGTTTCCGTTTTGATTCTGGTTTTGGTTTGGATTTTGCTTATTTTGTTGATTCGGATTGATTTTCTTTTGAGGTGCTGGAGTATTCTCAGCAGACGTTTCTGCTTGTTTTGGTTTATCCTCAACTACAGCATCTGTCTGATCCTCATTTTGGGTTTCCTTATTCTTTTTTAAAGCAATTTTCTTTTCGTAAGTTGCCTTATTAAATTTTACCACCTTTGGTTTTTCAGTTGGAACAACTTCTTTTGCTGTTTCTTCCTTTTGCTCGTTTAGCTTTGTATTTTCTGTAGTTTCACCAGAGGAATCAATCTTCTCCACATTCTTTACTGCAACTTGAGCATCAATTTCCTTAGAAGCAAGCGACTTGTTTTTAGGCGTTATTTGCTTTTTTACTGGGGTGATACGAACCCTTTTAGCCTTATCATCAGCAGCTTCAGTTGTTATTTTGGTTTCTTCAACCACCGGAGTTGCTGCCAAAGAATTTTGAAAATCCAAAATACTCGTAATTAAAGCTTCTTTTTTAACACCGTTGTATTTTATTGTTTTAGCAGCTTTAGCTATTTGTTGAAGCTCAGAAAGCTTCATTTCTTTTAATGCCGAAATATCAAACATGAATGTTCTATGAGTTTAATTAAAATGGGGAACCTTGAAAAGATTAGGTGTGTTTTTTTTACTTTGAATTCACCGCAGTATGAAGTGCTTACGGTATTGTATTGCAATAATACGAATAAAATTTTAGGATACAATAGTATTTTAAAAAAAGAAAATATATTTTTGTAGAGCAATATTGATACTAATGATACAAAGAATTCAAACCGTATATTTACTTCTTGCTTTTGTAATCACAGGAATTTTACCTTTTATTTTTCCATTATGGACACTTAGCGATGGTAAATCTTTCTTATTTATGCAAAGTCAAGTTTATGTTGTGTTATTTGGATTAAGTACCACATTATCAATTTTAAGCATTATATCCTACAAGAAAAGACAAAATCAATTTGTTATTGGCAGATTGAATATCATATTAAATTTGATTTTATTAGGATTGTTTTTATATCGTTCACTAAATTTATCTGGAGAAACTCCTGAGGTTTCTGAGAAAGGTATTGGGATGTTTCTACCTATTATTGCTATCGCAGCATTGGTTTTGGCTAATAAAGCGATCAAAAAGGATGAGGATCTTGTAAAATCTGTGGACAGATTGAGGTAAACCTATAAATTTTAATTTATTAGTGCGAAGGAAACCCGAATGAAAATTCGGGTTTTTTTGTGCTATATTTTTTATACATTTGAAAATATTAGAAACTACACATGGAAACTCCAATACGAATTCATTTAGCAGACGATCACAAAGTACTTATTGATGGCATGCGCACCTTGCTCAATTCTATCCCCAATTTTAATGTGGTGGGATATTCTCTAAAAGGGACGACACTTTATGAAGAAGTAACAAATAATTCCACAGATATTCTAGTATTAGATATTAGTATGCCCGAAAAAGACGGAATTGAAGTGCTTAAAGAATTTGCTAAAAAAGGATTTCCTTGCAAAGTGGTTGTACTTTCTACCTATGATGATATCAAAATCATTCAGGAAGTAATGAAATTAGGTGCTAGTGGCTATTTAACAAAACAATGTGCCGGTGAGAACATCGTTGAAGCAATACAGGTGGTAAGCACTGGGGAAGAATATTTTAGTAGTCAAGTTAGAGAAACTATTTTCAATTCGGCAACAAAGAAAAATCCAAAATTAAACAAGAGCAAAATCAATCAAGAATTTCAATTGACCGATAGAGAAATTGAAATTGTCACTTTAATTGCTTTAGAATATAGTGGAAAAGAGATTTCTGAAAAACTATTCATCAGTTCAAATACTGTAGAAACCCATAGAAAAAACATTCTAAAAAAACTCAACGCTAAAAACACCATCAGTTTGGTCAAATTTGCCTTAAAAAACAATTTGATTACTCCTTAACATCAGTCATTTCAACTTTTTATTATGCCTTACCAACGTATTTACAACCTGCTATTGGTGCTTTTATGGATTAGCACTAATAACTTTTTGTATGCACAAACCAGCAAATTAACAAAAGAAGAAACAACTGTTCTGGCACAAAAAGCCAAAAATCTGATGAGAGCCGACAAATATGAGGAATCATTAATTCTTGCTCGTCAAACTTTAGAAAAAGCCATACTCTTAAAAGACGACAACTTGATTGCTTTGTGTTACAATACGATTGCCAGTAACTTTGATCAATTAACTGAATATGAAAAGGCATTATTTTACTATAAAAAAGGTCTTGTTTATGCGAATAAAACTAACAATAACCATCTAAAAAACTGGATCAACAACAACCTTGGCAATATTTATTGTTTTGACAAAAAAGAATATGCTAAAGGAATTTATTATTATAAAAAGTCACTTGAATACAGTCAAAAATCAGGCGATTCTTCTGAAATAGTCTTTACCAAACTCAATATTACCTGGGCATATTTTGATATTGAAAAATTCAATTTAGGACTTCCTTATTTAAAATACATTAATAAATATCATGACAAATTTGGTGACACCTCAACCATTGTTGCATTAAACATGCTCAACGGCATGTATAATTCGCATATAAACAACAATACAAAAGCGCATTTTTATTTTGAAAAAGCTATTGCACTAGGCGAAAATGGCAATGAGAAATCAGACTTATCTTATTCCCATTTAGAGTATTCAAAATTTCTATTTAAAATTAAAGATTACAAAAAAGCTTATCAACATCTTGAAGCTTATAATAAAATTACTGACTATCTTAATACCGAAGAAAAACTACGAAAACTCAATGTTGCAGGAATCAATCTGGAGATTGATGAGTACAAAAGAGAGATTGACAATATTAAAACTAAATACAAAACCAATCACCAACTTTTAATTGAAAAACAATCCAAAAACAAACTAATAAGCATTGTTATTATATCAATATTGTTACTAATTATTGTTTTTTCATATTTTTATTTTCAAAATAGCCAATTAAAACAAACCAATAAACTCAAAAATATTGAGAGTAAAATTCAGGAAAACATCATTACGGCTACTATAAGTGGGCAAGAAATAGAACGAAAAAAAATCGCTGCCTTTTTACATGACAACATCAGTGCTTTACTTTCTTCGGCTGCCTTACATCTCACCATTTTTTCTTCAAAAAACCAGACTAACAGCGAAGAAATCACTAAAACAAAAGCCATTCTTATACAAACTCATTATAAAATAAGGGATTTATCACACCAATTATTACCATCTTTGTTGGTTCGTTTTGGATTGTTTTATGCACTCAATGATTTATGCGAAATGAACTCTAATTCGAATATCCTCTTCCATTTCAGCACAAATACCGATGCAGAAACACGCTATAATGAAGATTATGAAATGAAAATGTATTTTATCATTAGCGAATTACTAAACAACATTATCAAACACAGTCAGGCCAAGGTTGCCAAACTAGACTTGAAACAAAAAGACGGTAAATTACAGATTCTTGTTGAAGACAATGGTATCGGCTTTGAAATTAAACAATACCAAACTATTGAAGGTTTTGGTTTGAACCAAATTAAAGCCAGAATCAATACTATGAATGGAAAGTTTCGAATTATTTCAAAACCAAACATAGGAACTACTATCGAAATTATGGTTCCAATTGAGAACAAAAGCTAATTAAACTCTTTTTTCCAATTCTATAATTTCTAAATCTTTAATTTTATCTGCTTCAATTACAAATCGTAACATGGTACGAACTTGATGAAAACCACTTTTCCCACAAGCACCGGGATTCATGTGTAACAAATTGTGTTTCTTATCAAACATAACTTTTAAAATATGGGAATGTCCGCAAATAAATAATTGTGGAGGATTCGCAGTCATTTCGGCCTTAATATTCGGATTGTATTTTCCTGGATAACCACCAATATGCGTAATCCAAACCGAAACTCCTTCACACATAAACCGATTATGTAAAGGAAACTCTAAACGTGCCTGAGCATCATCAATATTACCATATACAGCACGCAAAGGTTTAAGTTTTTTCAAAGTATCAGTCACTTTCAAATCGCCAATATCCCCTGCATGCCAAACCTCATCGGCTTGATTTACATATTTTAAAATGGCATCGTCTATATGGCTATGCGTATCTGAAAGTAAAAGGATTTTTTTCATTTAGCTAAAAGTGCTTCAAAGATTAGTCAGCAAAGTTATTATTTAATACCAATTGTGCTTTTTAGTTTTAGGCTTTTTTAAACAACAACTAAGATAAAACTTTGTAAATTTGTCACTATTAATTTTCAATGAACATTTTTCGGCATTATTGCGTGAATATGAAACACTGAATACGGAACACTACTCTTGAGATATTTTATAAAATTAGCTTACAACGGAACCGCTTATCATGGTTGGCAAATTCAGCCAAATGCTGCTTCGGTACAAGAAACTTTGAATAAAGCTTTTTCGGTTTTGTTACATTCAGAAATTAGTTTAATGGGCGCTGGACGCACCGATACTGGAGTTCACGCTAGCGAAATGTATGCGCATTTTGATTTTGAAGCTGATTTTGATATTCCAAAATTAATTCACAAACTCAATTCCTTTCTTCCTAAAGACATTGTTATTTATAACATTTTGGCTGTTGCAGACGATGCGCATTGTCGTTTTGATGCAACTAAAAGAACGTATGAATACCACATCAATAGGTATAAAGATGTTTTTCTACAAGAGCAAAGTTGGTACTTTCATCAAGAGTTAGATGTTAATTTGATGAACGAAGCCGCAAAATTATTATTCAATCATACTGATTTTCAATGTTTCTCTAAGGTAAATACCGATGTAAATACGTTTGATTGTACTATTTTTGAAGCTTATTGGAAACAAGAAGGAAATAAATTAATTTTTACAATTTCAGCCAATCGTTTTTTGAGAAACATGGTACGCTCTATTGTAGGAACACTGGTTAATATTGGTTTACACAAAATAACGCTAGCCGATTTTAATGCTATTATTGAAAGTAAAAGCAGAGAAAAAGCGGGTTTTTCGGTTCCAGCACACGGATTGTATTTAACAAAAATAGAATATCCCTATTTAGATGATTAGTACTTAGTCCCTAGTAAATTTATTTCATAAATAAAAACTAAGGACTAGGGACTAAAAACTAAGGACTAAAAAAAGGACTAAAATAAAAAAATGAAAGCAAAAGCATTTGATACCCGATTATTCAAACGAATTTTACAATATACCAAGCCGTATCAATGGCGTTTTAATGGCGTAGTAATTTTTGCCATTTCATTATCTATTTTCGCAGCTTTGCGTCCGTATTTATTGAAGCAAACCGTGGATAGCTACATCCAAACGCAAGATGCCAATGGACTTTTAATGTACATCAGTTTGATGGGAATTGTACTTTTGTTAGAGGTCTTTTCGCAGTTTTATTTTGTGTATTGGGCAAATTGGTTGGGACAAGACATTGTAAAAGACATCCGAATTAAGTTGTTCAAACATATTCTAAGTTTCCGAATGAAATACTTTGATTTGGTTCCTGTGGGGCAACTCGTAACTCGTTCCGTATCTGATATTGAATCCATTGCCCGTATTTTTAGTCAAGGTTTATTCATGATTATAAGTGACATGATGAAAATGCTGGTGGTGCTTATTTTTATGTTTTACATGAACTGGAAATTAACTTGGATTGTAATTATTGCAATGCCTATTTTAGTTTTTATAACTCGAATTTTCCAACGCAAAATGCAGCTTGCTTTTGAGGAAGTACGTACGCAAATTGCTAATATGAATACTTTTGTACAAGAACGCGTTACAGGAATGAAGATTGTACAATTGTTCAACCGCGAAGAAATTGAGTCCGAAAAATTTAGAGGCATTAATGAAAAACATCAAAACGCTTGGATAAAAACCATTTTATATAACTCCATCTTCTTCCCTATTGCCGATATTATTTCGTCACTAACTCTTGGGTTTGTGGTTTTGTACGGTGGAATAAAAATCTTAAATGGTGACCATTTTACCACTTTTGGAGATTTGTTTTCTTATACTATGTTCATCAGTATGCTTTTCAATCCTTTGCGCCAAATTGCAGATAAATTCAATGAGATGCAACTAGGAATGATTGCTGCCAATCGTGTTTTTGAAATTATTGATACCCAAGATCAAATTCAAGATACTGGAAAAATTGAAGCACCTATTTTTAAAGGAAGTATCCAATTTAAAAAAGTACATTTCAGTTATATTGAAGACGAAGAAGTGATTAAAGGCATTGATTTGAGTGTCAATTCAGGAGAAACTATAGCCATTGTAGGTTCTACAGGTGCTGGAAAATCAACCATCATCAACCTTTTGAATCGTTTTTATGAAATTAAAAGCGGTACTATTTGTATTGATAATGAAAATATCGAAAACTATACCTTGAGTTCGCTTAGAAAACAAATTGCTATTGTATTGCAAGACGTTTTCCTTTTTGCTGATACCATTTACAACAATATCACGCTTAACAATCCCGAAATCACTAGAGACCATGTTTATGCTGCCGCAAAAGAAATTGGGGTGCATGATTTCATTATGAGTCTACCTGACAATTATGATTTTGACGTAAAAGAGCGAGGAGTTATGCTTTCTTCTGGACAACGCCAATTGATTGCTTTTTTGAGAGCTTATGTAAGCAATCCTAGTATTTTAATCTTAGATGAAGCAACCTCATCAATCGATACTTATTCGGAAGAATTGATTCAACGTGCAACTGAAACGATAACCAAAGGAAGAACTTCCATTGTTATTGCGCATCGATTAGCAACCATTGTCAATGCTGATAAAATCGTGGTAATGGACAAAGGATTGATTGTTGAAGAAGGAACGCATCAAGAATTGATTAACAAAGCATCTGGGTATTATAAAAACCTGTACGATTCTCAATTTTCATTAGCAGAATAATCAATGAGTACTTCCAATATCATATTACAAGCTACACAAATAAGCATCGGCTACAGCCATAAAAAAGAACAGAATATTGTTGCTTCGGCTATTGACCTGACCTTAGAAAAGGGAAAACTCATTGCCTTAGTTGGTGCCAATGGTATTGGAAAATCAACCTTATTGCGAACCATTACTGGCATACAAAAAACAATGGCTGGCAGCGTTTTATTAAACGGAAAAAACATCCATGAGATAAATGCTTTGGCTTTAGCCAAAAACTTAAGCGTAGTACTAACCGAAAAATTACCTCCCAGTAATTTAACCGTTTTTGAGCTGGTTGCTCTAGGCAGACAGCCTTATACCAACTGGATTGGAACGCTAAGTGAAGAAGATATAAAAAAGGTAAATGAAGCTTTAGCGCTTACACAAATTGAACACTTGGCATCCAAAAAACATTTCGAAATTAGTGATGGACAATTACAAAAAGTTCTTGTAGCAAGAGCTTTAGCACAAGATACTCCGCTCATCATTTTAGATGAACCTACTACGCATTTGGATTTACTGCATAAAGTAGCCTTATTTAAACTTTTGAAAAAACTTACTCAAGAAACTCAAAAATGCATTTTGTTTTCTACGCATGATATTGACATGGCAATTCAATTAAGTGACGAAATGATTATCATGACTCCCGGTAATGTTGTTCAAGACGAGCCTTGTAATTTTATTTCAAAAGGAAGTTTTAATACTTTATTCAAAGATGAGCATATTGTTTTTGATGAAACAAAAGGAAAATTTGTAATTAGTTAGTTTTGGTTTTAACCACAAAGAGCGCAAAGTTTTTCGCAAAGAACACTAAGATTTTCTAATTTTTGAAATCTAAATTCTGCCTTCTGAATACTGATTACTTCAAAAAAATCTGTCTCTTCGCTTCTCCAACTACAAAAGCTACTGAATTAGCAATATTAAAACTCCTGATTTTATCTGACATCGGAATCGTTAATTGATTTTCTTTATCAAATAAATCTAAAAATTCTTGACTTAATCCCACACTTTCTTTTCCAAAAACCAACCAATCACCATCTTGAAAATTATTTTCCAAATAGGAATTCGCTGCATGAGAACTCATTAAAAAAACGCGTGATTTATCAGAAATTTGCTCCAGCCATTCACTTACATTTTGATATTCAGTCACATCCAAATGCACCCAATAATCCAAACCGGAACGTTTTAAATTTTTATCATTAATCACAAATCCAAAAGGATGAATCAGGTGCAAACGACTTTCAGTTCCCACACACAAACGACCAATATTACCAGTGTTATTTGGGATTTCAGGTTCTACTAAAACAATATTAAGCATTTTTTGATTTGTTAATTTGATTATTTGACATTGAAATTCTCAACTTCAATTACTTCACCGGTTTTTAAATCATTCAAATATACGTTACCTATTCGAACACGTACTAAACGTAAAGTAGGAAATCCTACAGCCGAAGTCATTTTTCTTACTTGTCTAAATTTGCCTTCACTAATGGTTATTGAAGCCCAAGAAGTGGGACCATGACGTTCATCACGGATTTTTTTTCCTCGAATGCCAAAATTAGGAATTTCTAGAATTAATCGAGCTTCGCAAGGTTTGGTTTTATATTTAGTTCCATTAAAACCTATTTCAACTCCTTTTTTAAGTTGTTCAATAGCTTCTTGAGTAATGATTCCATCCACTTGAACAAAATATTCTTTATCGACTTTCTTGGAACGAATTTGCTCGCTCACTTTTCCATCGGTAGTTAACAACAACAAACCTTCCGAATCTTCGTCTAAACGACCAATAGCCATCGTACCTTGCGGAAAATCATATAATTCTCCCAATAGTTTCTTTTTTCGTTTCAATTCGTAAATAAATTGACTTAAATAACCATATGGTTTATGAAGAATAAAATGCTGATGCGACATACTAAAAAAGTAGATTTGGGGCAAAAATACACAAATAGCGGCAGTCTCAAAGTATTTCTAATCAATTAAAAAGAAACATTTAAACCAAAATTAAACAGCAACTGAAACTGATTGAAATTCTGATTTTCAACTGGCTTAGTATAATAATTCATTCCAGGCTCAACAAAAACCTTTGTTTTTTTAAACAATTCGTATTGCAAAGAACTGCTCAATACTGAACCAAAAATCACTTCGTTTACATCTGAATTTTTCCCTATCGAACTATCATCGAGTAAAACTTCATTTGAAATTACTTTACCCACAAATCCTCCTGTATTCAAGTTTAACTGGATTTTTCCTTTGTTTAAAAGCACATAAGAAACTTCCATAGGCACTTGTAAGTATTGGACTTTTTGAGATAAATTTCCTGTTTCATAAAAACTATTTGTTAGTGCATTTTTAGAATTATCATGTGCATTCTCAATAAATACATAATTAGAATTTGTTGAAATACTACCTTTTTCTTTAGATCCTGAAAATGGAGCTCTAGAAGTGGTAACCAAACTTTGAGCCGAATTCACATAGGAAACATTAGCCAATTGCTGACCCAATTCACTAATTTTCAAACCTGTTGCTACAGCCCATTTACGATTGAGTTTATAATTAGTTTTTATACCATAGCTGTATCCTTTTTGAGATTCTATAGTATTTCCTAATGACTTTTGATTCTTTACATTCTGCGAACTGTTGACTCCTGCAAAAACTTGCAACGACCATTTATCAGCAACGGTGTTTGTTTTTTCTTTCTTTTGTTGTTCTTTAGCCAACACAGCCAAAGCATTTTCTTCGATGTTAACAGTCTCTAATTTTTCTTTTGTACTTGTATCAGCAATAGCTTTTCCTGTAATATTCTTAGTTTCTGTAGTTGTTTTATTTAGCAAATCTTCATTTACTTCTGATTCTACCAAGGTATGATTTTCATTGGCTAAAACAGAAGATTTCCTATTATAAATTGTTTCTTGTAAATCATTCGTTGATTTTGAAATTTGCTTTTTATCTGTGCTTGAAATTAAAGATGGTGTTGCTACTTTTTTATCTTTTCTATCCTTATTCGTTACTACTCCGTTTAGTATTGATTCCTCTTTATTTTGTTTATTCTCTTTTTGCTCAGATTCTTTAATAACATGATTATCTCCGTCTCTAACAGCATTGATTCCTCTGGATTGATTTACCACTCCTTTTTCAGATGAACTAGGAATGTTTTTTAAGGAATTCCCTTCATCAGAATTAAAATAAAAAGTAGCTAAAAGTCCTAAACCAACAACCAAACTTGCAGCAATCGGCCACCAAAATGGCGTTCTTTTTTTCTTTTTAGGAGCAACTAATTTTTCTTCAATCCCTTTCCACAATTCGTCTGGAGGAACTTTAGAAAAATCTTCTAGTGAAGAAAACAGTTTTTCTATATCGTCTTTTTTCATAATCTCATCTTATTGCATTTCTTTCATCGAAATCCAAACATTACTTATACATTTTTAGAAGCCATTAATGCTAAAACTTTTTTTTGCAAATTAGTTTTTGCTCTATTTAAATTAGACTTAGAGGTGCCTTCTGAAATATTCAATGCAATGGCAATTTCTTTGTGTTTCATTTTTTCAAAATAATACAAGTTAAAAACCAATCGGTATTGATTGGGCAATTGTTGGATGCATTCTAATAATTTTTCCTGGGGAATTGAAAAGCTGTCTATTTCTGATTCATCATCAACTATATCTTCCTGATAAATTTCATCAACAAAAAGAAAATCCCGTTTTCTTTTATTTAATGTTTCTATCAATTTATTTATAAAAATACGCTTCAACCAGCCTTCAAAACTGCCTTCAAATCGATATTGACCTATTTTTTGAAAAGCTATTACAAATGCTTCTTGAAAGACATCTTTAGCATCTTCTTCGTTCTTCATGTATTTCATACACAAACCATACAATACAGGAGCAAACAACTGATAAATTTTCTGTTGTCCTCCTCTATCATTTTCGATACACAGCTGAATATAATGGTCTAATGGTTCTTTCAAAAAATAACTCTTAAAACAGTTTGACGTTAACAAATTTAAACATTCTTTCTTCTTAATTACTTTACATAAGTCAAAACATAACCATCCACAAAGTTGTCCTGAATACTCAAACTTTTGTTATCTATATACTGAATCACATAGCTCATTCCATTAAAATTCAACAAATAATGCTGTTTAGCATCAAAAATACTTTTCCCCATAGTTATTGTATAGCTGTATTTTCCTGTTTCAATATTATTGGTAAAAACCTTCACTTCATCATGAGTATCAAAAACTAATTTTTTATCCACGCCAGTACTTTCGGGAGTTACCACCTCTTTTCCGCTAAAGCCTCCGCTAGATTTTTGCCAATACCAAGTACCTACAATGGTAAGTGAATTGGGAGTATACTCTCGGTCGTTTTTGAGGGAACAAAAAGACAGAAACAATAAAAAAAGGATAAAAAAATACCGAATCACTTTTCTCATAACAGCAGTTGCTTGATATTGATAAAGACAAAGAATATTTGAAAAGGTTGCGTAAAAAACTTTAAAAAAAAGTTATTCTATTGAAATAAAAAAGACACAAAATCGGCTTTAATCTTTATTTTTGCTTACTTTACTTATAAACTATACTTATGCTAAATATGCTCTCTTTTCTGTTTTCATTTATCATTGCACTAGGACTTGGTATTTTTATTGGAAAATTAATTTTCTCTGCTCGTTTTCAGTCTGAAAAAACAAGTCTAGAAGAGAAATTAATTGCTCTTACATCACAAATCAATCAGTTGAAAGAACAATTTGCTAACGAAAAAAACAATTTCGAGAAACAATTAGAAAATACTAATCTGGAAAAAGAAGCCATTCGAAACGAAAAAGACAGTTTAGCAATCCAACTTTCGAAAAAAGAAGTTGATTTTGAAAATCTTTGGGAACGCAATAAAGAACAAAAAGACGAGGTAGAAAAACTACAGGAAAAATTCACCAAAGAATTTGAGAATTTAGCCAACAAAATCTTAGACGAAAAGTCGAATAAATTCACCGAACAGAATAAGGAAAACATGAAAAATATCTTGACACCTTTGCAAGATAAAATTCAATTATTCGAAAAGAAAGTCGAAGATACTCATAAAGAAAGCATTGATTATCATGCGGCTTTGCGCCAACAAATTTTAGGCTTACGCGAAATGAATATTCAAATGAGTAAGGAAACCCTAAATTTAACCAAAGCTTTAAAAGGCGATAGCAAAATGCAAGGAAACTGGGGCGAATTAGTCTTAGAACGCGTTTTAGAAAAATCAGGTTTAGAAAAAGGTCGTGAATACGAAGTGCAACAAAGTTTCACCACCGATGAAGGTAATCGTGTTTTTCCTGATGTTGTGATCAATTTGCCTGATGGAAAAAAGATGATTGTCGATTCTAAAGTTTCTTTGACAGCTTATGAAAAATACATTAACGAAGACGATGAGGAATTAAAAAATTCTTATTTAAAAGAACACGTTAATTCTATCAGACGTCACGTGGAGCAATTAGGGAACAAAAATTATCAGGATTTATACCAAATTGAAAGTCCTGATTTTGTATTGCTTTTTATCCCAATTGAACCTGCATTTGCCATTGCTTTAAACGAAGATACGGCATTGTATAATAAAGCTTTCGAAAAAAATATCGTCATTGTTACTCCTGCAACACTTTTGGCCACTTTACGTACCATTGACAGTATGTGGACCAACCAAAAACAACAGGAAAACGCATTAGAAATTGCTCGTCAAGCAGGCGCATTGTACGATAAATTTGAAGGTTTTGTGGCCGATTTGATCAAGATTGGTAAAAAAATAGACGAAACTAAAGTAGAATACAGTGGCGCTATGAATAAATTAGTTGACGGAAGTGGAAACCTAATTACAAGAGTAGAGAAACTAAAAAAAATGGGAGCCAAAGCCAAAAAAGCACTTCCGGAAAGCATCATTGCTCGAGCTAAAAAAGATGATAATTGAGTTGAATAACCATTTTTAAATCATAAAAACAAATTAATTATAAAAAAGCTTTCTTACTTTTTTATTCAATAAGCAAATGCTTTTTTTCTTTTCATTTTTATTATAGACAAAAAGCATAAAAAACCGTTATTCTACCTATACTTAGCCAGTTTTTTATTAGGATTTTTACACTTTTTTTTCTAACTTTAAGTAGAAAACAAAATGCTGTCATGAAAAAAATTCTACTTCCCTTTTTATTTTTTTTCAGTGTATCATTAGTGGCTCAAGATAAAAAAATGACTACTAATGGCAGCATTACTTTTGAAGCCTCGGTACCCTTTTATGAAGCTGTGGAAGCTAAAAACAATCAGGTTTATTGTTTTTTAAATACAAAAAACGGAAATATTACATTTGTTGTAATGATAAAAAACTTTCATTTTGAAAGAAGTTTGATGGAAGATCATTTCAATGCCAATTACATGGAGAGCAAAAAATATCCAAAGGCAGTATTTAAAGGAGAAATTGAAAAGTTTTCTAATCAAAAAATCAACGATATTTTAACGGAATATTATCTCAAAGGAAAAATTACAATACACGGTGTAACAAAAAACATTAGAGTGCTTGCACGGCTTTCTAAAACAGCCAAAAACACTATTGTAATCCAATCAAAATTCAACTTAAATACCGACGATTTTAAAATTGACATTCCCTATATTGTTCGCAGTAAAGTATCTAAAAATGTTAATGTAGACTTGAATGTTGAACTCCAATAATATTATTTGGACAAACAATCTTTTAAAGCTGTTTCTAAATTAGTATACTTAAATTGAAATCCTACAGCAACTAATTTTGCATTGGATATTCTCCGGCCTTTTAAAACTATTTTTGCCATTTCGCCCAAAACTATTTTTATTAAGAAAGATGGAATATTAGGTAGCCAAATAGCATATCCATAAACTTTAGCCAAAGTTTTTGAAAACAATTCGTTTGTAGTGTCATCAGTAATTGCAGCATTATAAGCGCCTTGCATTTTCGGATTCTGAATGGCTTCAATATAAATTCTACACAAATCTTCCACATGAATCCATGGCATGTATTGTTTTCCAGAACCTAATCCCGATCCCAATCTTAACTTAAAAACAGGGCTTAATTTGGCCAGCAAACCTTCCTTTTTGCCTAACACTAAACCCGTACGAATTTTAACTGTTCTGATTCCTAGTTTTTCAAATGGTTTTGCCGCAGCCTCCCATTTTTGACATGTTAAACCTAAAAAATCATTGGCAGGCTGCATGTCTTCGGTACAAATGGCACGACCATTAATTGCTCCGTAAATACCAACAGCCGAAGCAGAAATAAAAGCTTCAGGTTTCTTATCACTTTTTTGCACTGAAGAATAAATTAATTGCGTCGAAAGTACTCTACTCGATAGAATAGATTCTTTTCTTTTATCAGTCCAGCGTTTTCCCGCTATATTTTCTCCAGCCAAATGAATTACATAATCTGCATTTTGGATAGCTTCATCTTCTATCCATTGCTTTTCTACATCCCAAGTATAATAAAAAACAGCATCGGTATTCTTTTTTTTACTTCTACTTAAAATCGAAACGGAATATCCATTAGCAATTAACAGCCGTGTTAAATGCTTGCCCACAAAACCAGTTCCTCCAGTTATCAAAATATTTTTCTTCATCACTCTTTATTTTGTGTTCAATTCAAATATACAAAAACATTTTGTTTAACATTAACATATAATAGTTAAACAATTCATTATCTTTATAATCAATATCTAAAATTTTAAAAAATGGCAACTAAGAAAACAATAATAACAAAAGACGCTATTGTTTCTATGTATATGAATTATACTTTAGAGCACAATGAAAAGCCAAAATCAGTCTACCTTTTCACAAAATTGAATGGCTTTTCGGAATCGGAATTTTATAATTTCTTTGGAAACTTAGAAAGCATTGAAAAAGAAATTTACAATCTCTTTTTAGAAAAAACCATAGAATTATTGCATAAAGATTCCAATTACGAATCCTATGACATGAAGAGTAAGTTGTTGAGTTTTTACTTTACATTTTTCGAATTATTAGCTGCTAACAGAAGTTATGTATCCATGAGTTTAAAAGAAGATAAAAACCAACTTAAAAACCTGATGCAGCTTTCTAGCTTAAGGACTAATTTCAAAAAATATATTGCTGCTATCACCACGGATGAAGTACGGATGCAACAAGAAAAAATAAAAGATTTTCAGGAAAATGCTATTCAGGAAAGTGCTTGGATCCAATTCCTACTAACCCTAAAATTTTGGTTAGAAGACGGTTCTCCCAATTTTGAAAAAACAGACATCTACATTGAAAAATCCGTAAAACTAAGTTTCGATTTGATGAATGTAGCGCCCCTGAACAGTTTAATCGATTTTGGAAAATTTATTTTTAAAGAAAAAATACAACACAGCTAATGAAAACCATCGATTATATACCAACTTCAAAAATTGAGCGTGCCACTAAACTAGTCCAGACAGGTGCTAAGGTGGGAGTGAATTATTTGAAATATTATGGCGAAAAAATGGTGAATTCCGATTTAAATCGGGACAAATTAAATGAGGAAAATGCCGAAGACATCTATAACGGCTTAAAAAGTTTGAAGGGCAGCGCACTCAAAGTGGCACAAATGCTCAGTATGGACAAGAATTTTTTGCCTCAGGCCTATGTTGAGAAATTTTCACTTTCTCAATTTTCGGTTCCACCGCTTTCAGCGCCATTAGTATTAAAAACATTCAAATCCAATTTTGGAAAAACACCCTATGAGATTTTTGACGAATTCAATCCGAATTCAGTCAATGCAGCCAGTATTGGACAAGTTCATTTGGCAGTAAAAAACAATAAAAAATTAGCGGTAAAAATCCAGTACCCTGGGGTTGCCAACAGTATTTCATCCGATCTGGCTTTGGTAAAACCTATTGCTATCCGAATGTTTAATTTGCAAGGAAAAGATTCTGATAAATATTTCAAAGAAGTCGAAGACAAACTGATTGAAGAAACCAACTATTTACTGGAACTTAAACAAAGTCAGGAAGTGGTAAAAGCCTGTAAAAAAATTGACAATTTAGTTTTTCCCGAATATTATCCTGAATATTCGTCAGAGAAAATCATTACCATGGATTGGATGACCGGAAAACATTTATCTGAATTTAAAAATTCTAATCCGGAAATTGCCAACAAAATTGGTCAAGCATTATGGGATTTTTACATGTACCAAATTCACATTCTTAGAAAAGTTCATGCCGATCCGCATCCTGGAAATTTCTTGATTAACGAGCAAAATGAATTGGTTGCACTCGATTTTGGTTGTATCAAAAGCATTCCAAATGACTTTTATGTTCCTTATTTTGAATTGGTAAATAAAGACGTAATTGACAACCAAGAGCTTTTTAGAAAAAAACTATTTGAATTAGAAATCCTTAGAACAGACGATTCTCCAGAAGAAATCAGCTATTTCACTCAAATGTTTTATGATTTGTTGTCTTTGTTTACCCAACCTTTCCAAACGGAAACTTTTGATTTTTCGGATGAAGTATTCTTTGAAAACATCGCTCAGCTAGGAGAACGTTTTTCTAAAGACACTAATCTTAAAAAAATGAACGGAAATAGAGGTTCCAAACATTTTATTTATATGAATCGAACCTTTTTTGGTCTGTACAATTTAATGTTTGATTTGAAAGCAAAAATTGACGTAAATCAATACCAAAAGTATTCCTAATGAAAAAAGAACTAAGCGATTTAGACAAAGACCGCATCATTGAAATGGCTTGGGAAGACCGAACTACTTTTGAGGCTATTCAGTTGCAATTTGGACTAAAAGAACAAGAGGTAATTGACTTGATGCGTGCTGAAATGAAATCGTCTAGTTTTAGAATGTGGCGCGAAAGAGTTCAAGGCAGAAAAACAAAACATGAAAAACTAAGAAATTTTACTGATGGACGTTTTAAATGTAGCAGACAGAGGCAAATAAACAACAATAAGATTTCGAAGAGATAAATTACAACAAAAGAGATTTTAACATGAAAAACATCGTAATCATAGGTGGAAGTAAAGGAATAGGAAATGCTATTTTAATGCAACAATTAGCAAACAATACTATTTATAATATTAGCCGAAATGCCCCTGAGATTACGCACCCGAACCTAATACATTACTCGATGGATGTACTGCAAGATACACTTCCAGAGATTGAAATTATTGATACCCTAATTTATTGTCCGGGTTCCATCAACCTAAAACCCATCGGGAATTTAAGTATCGATGATTTTAGAAATGATTTTGAAATCAACGTCATTGGAGCAGTAAAATGCATACAAAACTATTTACCGCAATTAAAAAAAGGAATTAGTCCATCCATTCTGTTATTTAGTACGGTGGCAGCTAAACTGGGAATGCCTTTTCATGCTAGTATTGCCACTGCCAAAGCTGGAGTTGAAGGCTTAGTTAAAACCTTAGGAGCTGAATTAGCTTCATCCGTAAGAATCAACGCCATTGCCCCTACTATTACCGAAACCTCACTTTCGGCAACTATTTTAAGAAACGATAGAATGAAAGAAATGATGGTGGAACGTCATCCTATGAAAGGCTATTTGAAACCTAAAGAAGTAGCAGAAATGGCTAATTTTTTAATTTCAGAAAAGGCAAAATCAATTTCAGGACAAATTTTTGAAATGGACTACGGCATCGTAACATTTAAGATTTAACACCATGAAAATTCTCTTAACAGGTGCAACAGGCTACATTGGAAAACGACTTTTGCCTATTTTAGTTGCGCAAGGTCATGATGTGCTATGCTGTGTAAGAGATAAAAATCGATTTTATATTCCAATTGAATTCAAAGACAATATAGAAGTCATTGAAGTAGATTTTCTAAAAAAAGAAAGCTTATTAAATATTCCTGAATCAATTGATGCCGCTTATTATTTAATTCATTCCATGTCCAGTTCTTCGGATAATTATGATCAATTAGAACGTATTTCGGCTGAAAACTTTGTAGAAAGAGTCAATCTAACTCAAGCCAAACAAGTTATTTATCTTAGTGGAATTGTCAATGACAAATCGCTTTCCAAACATTTATCCTCTAGGAAACAAGTAGAAGATGTTCTCACTTCGGGAACTTTTGCAATGACTACTCTAAGAGCAGGAATTATCGTTGGTTCTGGAAGTGCTTCTTTCGAAATTATTCGGGATTTAGTCAACAAACTTCCCGTGATGATCACGCCCAAATGGCTCAATACCAAATGCCAACCTATTGCCATAAATGATGTTTTGGAGTTTCTGACCAAATCATTATTAAATCCACTTACTTATAATCAAAGTTTTGATATTGGTGGTCCTGACATCCTCACTTATAAAGAAATGCTTTTAGGTTTTGCAAAAGCAAAGAAATTACGCCGTTGGATTTTTACGGTTCCTGTTATGACTCCTAAATTATCTTCTTATTGGTTGTATTTTGTAACTTCAACATCTTACAAATTAGCATCTGCCTTAGTAAGCAGCATGAAAGTGGAAGTAATATGCAAGGATTCTACAATCAATGAATTATTAAAAGTCCAACCGATGTCCTATGAAAAAGCATTATCTAAAGCATTACTAAAAGTAGAAGAAGATCAAGTAGCATCAAGCTGGAAGGATTCCTTAGTAAGTGGACGATTTAAAAACAATCTTAGTGAATACCTAAAAGTTCCTAAAAAAGATTGTTACATAGACAGACGCAAAAAAGAAATCATCAACCGTGATTTTACTATCAATCAAATTTGGTCAATAGGTGGCGAAACAGGTTGGTATTATGGAAATTGGCTGTGGAATATTAGAGGATTTATCGATAAATTATTTGGCGGCGTGGGTTTACGAAGAGGACGAACCAATAAACACAGCATTCATTCTGGTGATGTATTGGATTTTTGGCGGGTTTTGTATGCCGATAAAGAAAAGGGGAAACTAGTTCTTTTTGCCGAAATGAAACTCCCTGGAGAAGCTTGGCTTGAATTCAAAATTATTGGAAATACGCTGTATCAATCGGCTACATTTAGACCTAAGGGGATTTGGGGAAAATTGTACTGGTATTCCGTTTTACCTTTTCATGGGTTTATTTTTGAGGGAATGTTGAAGAAATTAATCCAATAAATTAAACATATAAGTCATATGAGTTTTTACAAAAAAAAAGCCTTTATTAAAACCATTAAGAAATTAAGAAAATTAAGTTTTAAAACTAAACGAACTTATATCTACGACTAATTTTACTATTCCAATATTGATAAACTTAGATGATTTATATGTTAGAATATCATTTCAATATTCCAGCCTTATAAGTAGCAATCGCTCTATCTCTTGCAAAGGCGTGATCAACCATCGGTTCGCCGTAACCAAAATCGAATTCGGGAATCCATTTTCGGATGTAAATGCCTTTTTCGTCAAACTTTTTCAGTTGAATGTCAGGATTAAAAACCCTAAAATAAGGTGCAGCATCACAACCTGTTCCGGCAGCCCATTGCCAGTTTCCCACATTGGCTGACAAATCATAATCCAATAATTTTTGGGCAAAATAAGCTTCGCCCCATTGCCATTGAATCATCAAATGTTTGCATAAAAAACTCGCCACTACCATTCGAACACGATTGTGCATATACCCAGTTTCATTGAGCTGCCGCATTCCTGCATCAACCATAGGATAACCTGTTGTTCCCGAACACCATCGTTTGAAATCTTCTTCGTTATTACGCCATTGAATTCCATCATAAGCTGATTTGAAATTCTGTGTCACCACCTTTGGGAAATGATATAGAATTTGCATAAAAAACTCTCTCCAAATCAATTCGCTTAAAAAAAAAGCATTGGTTTTGGCTGCAAAATTGACCATTTTTCGAACACTTACCGTTCCAAAACGCAAATGTGGCGACAAATAAGATGTAGCATCTACCGCTGGAAAATCACGTGTTTCCTGATAATTACTTAAATTATCAAGTACATACGGCTGTACTTTTATAGGACTTTGTATAAATCCAATTTGTTCCAATGAAGGAAAACTAAAATCACTTTTATAAAAATTAGAAAAGAATGGAGAAGTTTCATATTCTCGTAATGGATTTTCCTGATGGTACTTTTCCAACCATTTATTTTTATAAGGCGTATAAACCGTATAAGGCAAACCATCGGCTTTAGTGACTTCTTTTTCTTCAAAAACGACTTGATCTTTAAAAGAATATGTAATGCTTTGATTGGCGGCTAATAATTGACAAATAGCCTCATCTCGCTGAATGGCAAAGGGTTCGTAATCCTTATTAAAAAAGACTTCTTTGACATCATATTCTTGAATAAGTGATTGCCAAACTTCTTGAGTATTTCCTTTTTTTATCAAAAGTGAACTTCCTAGCGACTGCAATTCCTTATTGATATTTGATAAAGTTTCGTGAATAAACCCTACTCTAGCGTCATCTTTAGGCAAACTATCTAAAATAGCTTCATCAAAAATAAACAAAGGAATAATTGGGAATTCAGATTGTAAAGCCTGAAATAAACCAATATTATCTTCAAGCCTTAAATCACGTCGAAACCAAAAAAAAGAAACAGCTGTTTTACTCATCACTTCGTATTAAATATTTGATTTACTATTTGCTCACGATATTCAAAAATTTCTTTGAGTTTATTTTTAACCACCAAAGTATTCATGATGCGTCCGATAAAACCCAATGGTAAAGCATAATGCACTAAATCAGTCATTTTTACACCATTTTCGGTTGGTTCAAAAAAGTGCTTGTGATGCCATAAAGCATAAGGTCCAAAACGTTGTTCGTCTATAAAATACTGTCCTTCTTTTACGATGGTAATCTCAGTAACCCAAGGTAGTTTGATTCCTAAAAGTGGCGAAACTTTGTACTGAATGATTTGACCCGCATACATGTTTTTCTCATCAAAATCAGTGATTTGAAAGCCCATAGATTGCGGTGTTATTTTTTGCAAATTGCGTGGACTGGAAAAAAATGCCCAGCATTCTTCGATAGAAGCATTTACATATTGAACTGATTGTTTTGAATATACTTTCATGATTTTTTTACAAAGTGAGTTTGCGTGAAGGATAGAAGTGAAAATCCTTTTATGTAGTGCAACGAAATAAAAGATTGTAACGAATAGCCTGACCTTTAAGGAAAAACATTTTTCTTGTTTTTTCTAAAAGGGCACGCCCAAATAATGCTACATTTTATAATATTTGAAAGGAACAAAAAGCATCCCAAAACATTCGCCATCTTCCTTGCCTAAATGTTTATGGTGCACTTTATGTGCTTTTCGTAAACCTACCAGATATTTGTTTTTTGTATTCTTGAACCACTTGAAACGCTGGTGTATCAAGACATCGTGAATCATGAAATAACAAAATCCATAAAGTGTGATTCCCAATCCGATAAAAAATAAATAGTTAATTCCGCCTTCAACTCCATAATAAAAAAGGACGATGCTGGGGATGGCAAAAATGACAAAAAAGATGTCGTTGCGCTCAAAAACATTTTCATATTTCGGCTGGTGATGATCGGCGTGGAAATACCACATCAATCCGTGCATGACGTATTTATGTGTTAACCAAGTGACACATTCCATGAAGAGAAAAACAGCTATTGTAATTAAAAATGAAATCATTTTTTATTCTTTAAATCATTATTTATTCTACCAATCGCAACTTATAAGTCACAAAAGATTGGGCTAAAAGTGTGGCTTTAGTATAATTAGAAACCCGAATTCTACTATTTCCTATTTCTTTACAAGGCGTATTTTCGAGTTTTTTGAGCAATTTTTTATAATACACATAAGCGGTATAAACGCCAAATTTAGCTTCAATAGGCAATTTTACAATTCCTTGATAAGCAATTCGGAAATCTTCATTTATTTCGTTGATAATGACTTTTTTGGCTTTTTCATCAAAAGATTTCAAATCGACTCCTGGAAAATAATTGCGATTGAGAATTAAATTATCGTCTTTTAAATCTCTAAGGAAATTGACTTTTTGGAAAGCGGACCCCAAACGCATGGCTTCGTCTTTTAACTGTTCGTATTTTTGATTATTGCCTTTTACAAAAACTTTCAAACACATTAAACCCACAACATCGGCAGAACCATAGATGTATTCTTCGTATTCCGCTTTTGAATTGTAATCCTGTTTGATTAAATCCATTTTCATACTTTTCAAGAAAGCCTGAATTAAATCGTCTGAAATATTGTATTGCTTGACCGTATGCTGAAATGAATTTAAAATAGGATTCAAACTAATTCCTGAGCGATAGGCTTTATAGTATTCGATTTCGAAATCATTAATTAGGTGTTCTTTGTCAAATCCATGAAAAGAATCTACAATTTCGTCAGCAAAGCGCACAAAACCATAGATACTGTAAATGGCATCTCTAATACTTGGCGAAAGCATATATACCGCCAATGAAAATGAAGTACTGTAGTCCTTAGTCACTAACTTACTGCATTTGAAGGAAACATCGTCAAATAATTGCTTCATAACTATCCTTTTTGAAATTGTTTGTCTATTAAATTTGAAACTAACTTTCCGGAAATTAATGCTGGAGGAACTCCAGGTCCCGGAACGGTTAGTTGCCCTGTAAAATATAAATTACGAACTTTTTGGCTTTTTAGTTTTGGTCTTAAAAAAGCCGTTTGTAATAAAGTATTGGCCATTCCGTAAGCATTTCCTTTATAAGAATTGTATTGTTCGACAAAATCATTCTTACAAAAGGACTCCTTAAATATAATATTATTCTTTATACTTTGTCCTGTAAGTTGTTCAAAACGAAGCATTATTTTATCAAAATATTCCTCTCTTAAAACTTCGGAATCATTAATTCCAGGTGCTAATGGAATTAAAAAAAATCCAGATTCCATTCCCTCTGGAGCAGCCGTTTTATCAGTCACCGACGGGAAATTAGCATAAAATAATGGAGCATCAGGCCATTTTGGATCGTCATAAATATCCTTTGCATGTTGATTGAAATCAGTATCAAAAAACAACGCGTGATGCGACACATTTTTTAATTTTTTATTAAATCCCACATAAAACAACAATGATGAAGGCGCAAAAACACGACTTTCCCAATATTTTTCAGAATACTGTCGGTGCGCTGTATCTAATAATGTTTCGGTATGATGGTAATCGGCACCGCTTAAAACCAAATCCGAATCAATTCTTTTACCATTAACCACAATGGCTTTGGCAGTTTTATTTTCGACAATAATTTTTTCTATATTCGAATTAACGAAAAACTGAACACCTAATTCTGTTGCCAAACTTTCCATAGCTCTCACTACATCAAACATTCCTGTTTTAGGATGCCAAGTTCCTAGACCAAAATCGGCAAAATTCATAAAACTATAAAAAGAAGGTGTATTAGATGGTTTTGCACCAAGAAACAAAACTGGAAATTCGAGAATTTGAATGAGCTTTTCATTCTTAAATTTCTTTCGAACATCCCGACTGATAGTACTAAAAAACTGCCCTATCTTTTTAGTCGTTTCAATTGTTACTAATTCAAGAGGAGAAACACCAGGGCTGTACACTAAATCTTTTATAGCGATATCATAATTACTTTTGGCTTCAGCCATAAATGCATATAGCACTTTGCCACTTCCTTTTTCTATGCTTTCAAATGTTGCAACAATTTCGTCTAAATTATCTGCAATGGCAATAAATTCATCCACACCAAAATAAACGCTATAGGCAGGTGAAAGCTTTATCAAATCGTAATAATCTGTTGTTTTTTTACCAAAATCGGCAAAAAACCGATCAAAAACATCGGGCATCCAATACCAACTAGGTCCCATATCAAAAGTAAAACCTTCTTTTTTAAGTTGGCGCGCTCTACCTCCTATTGTATTGTTCTTTTCAAAAACCAATACTTCATGCCCACTTTTTGCTAAATAACAAGCTGCAGACAATGCGGAGAAACCAGAACCTATAATTGTAATTTTCTTTTTCATTTGTTTAACAAATATACAAAAACATCAAACAAATAATTTAGAGTTGCATAATTAATTCTTGTATAGAATTAAAAACGGAAACTTTATCTAAAAGTTGTTCTTGATCAATTAAGGAAGTTAATCTTCCAGTGTACCATAAAGCGGTAGAATCATCCTGTAATTCATCTACCATTTCTCGAACATAAGTGTTCACTTCATCTCGATCTGGCTTAACCGTCAAACAGGAAACATACACAATAGAACTAAAATGCTTCTTTAAATCCTTTAAATTAGCAATTGGCATGCTTTCGCCTAGGTAAATACTTTTATAACCTGCCAAAAGAATTTCATAGTGAATATACATCAATCCTAATTCGTGAATTTCATTCAAAGGAAGCGACAACACAAATACTTTATCTGTTTTTGTTGGGTTTAAAAACTGTAACTTTTCTGAATTTAAAATAATTTTCTGCCTTACTAAATAACTAATAAAATGCTCATTTGCAGGCGTTATTGTATCTGTTTGCCAAAGTAAACCAACTTCGTCAAACAGTGGTAAAAATACATCATGAAAAATTTCTCTAAATGATTTCTCTTCGGCCAACCAGTTGTAAGTATTAAAAAACAATTGCTGATCAAAATTCATCATTGCCATTTTAAAAGCATTTACTGCGTGATTTTTGGCATTTTTTGACGATACAATTTGCCTTACCAATTCTGGAATTTCAGATTCAGGATAGGATGCAATTTTAGAAATCTTATACCCATACTCATGCAAAAAAGTAATGTTGAGTAATTTTTGCAAACTACATAAATCATATAATCGTATATTGGTATCCGTTCGCATAGGCTCCAAAATTTGATATCTTTTTTCCCAAATACGAATGGTATGTGCTTTTATCCCTGAAAGATTTTCGAGGTCTTTTATGCTAAAAACGTTTTTTATATTGTTCATGTATTTTTATATAACATTAAACAAATATACATTTTTATTTTCAGAAAGAGTTTGTTTTCTAATTAAATAGCCATCTCCTCATATTGATTTAACTTATCTAAATCTAAAATAGTTTTAGTATTATCATCACTTCTATGATACATAGACACAAACTTAGCACCATAAATCACCTCTTCAAATGTATAAGAAGTCTTGGTTGCTACTGTATTTGAAAACATATCATCAAAGGTTTTGATGAATACAAAAATTTCTCCTCTAATGTTTTCAAAATCTTCTTTAGTAAACTGATGCAAAGGACTAGCTTCGTTAATAGGATGTACTAAAGTCCAGCTAAGGGTTAAAGCATTAATTCTATCCAATTCTAAATCGAGAGAATAAAATTTATTTACTTTTACTCCTTTTTCTTCTAGACTCATAGCTAACGTCATTTTTGCTTCGGCATCTGTAAAATTGGTATTCTTAAAAGGAGTCATTCTAATCATCAACCCCCTTCCTTCACCATAAGGAGCAATAAGCGCATTGTGTGAAAATTTTAAAAAAGCTGTAGGCTTGCTAAATCTTCCAAAAAACAAGCCGGTAGCAATGGCAAAACTCAACAATCCCATCAAGGCTTCAGCCGCAGCAAGTAAGCTAGTTAAAAACCCCACTGGACTAATGTGTCCGTAACCAACAGTTGTAAAAGTTTGAGCACTAAAAAAATAAGCTTGTCCAAATTGTACCCATTCGCTATCGTTTATAGGAATACCATCAAGATGTTCGATTCCAATGGCAAAATAAGCAAAGGCAAAAATCAAATTAATCCCTACATAAAAAAACAAAATTACCAACATGAATTTCCAAATAGGCATATCAATCATGGTATGATACCAACTAATGCGGTGTAAAAAGTGCATGCCTTTTTTCTCCACATTTGCGGTACCATTTTTATTGACAAAACGTCCTCCGTAACTATTTGCATTTGTTCCAAAACCAGTATTTCTATCTAATACTGCCCTCAGATTAATTTTACTTATAAAAGCCATCCTAAAACATCTGTTAATTTCAAAAGTAAATTTAACGAAATGTCCGTAAAAGAATCAAAGCATTATAAATAATAGTTCCAGAAATCATTTTATTTTCTAAAAAACATACATATTAAAACAAATTACAGTTACTATTTGAATTAAATAGTATTTTTGGCTTCAACAATAAACGAAACATTTAATACAATCAATATGAAAAAAATAATAGCTTTCATCATCATCTTATTTGGAGTGTCTAGCTGTGCCGAAATGCAACAAGTCCTAAATCAAATGCCTCAAGTAGGAACAACTGGAGCAATTGATATTGCGGGTGGACTAAAAGAAGCCTTAAATAATGGTATAACCAAACAAGTAAGCAAACTAACTGCAACAGATGGTTTTTATAAAAATGAAGCCGTTAAAATTTTACTTCCAGATGAATTACGTAAAGTAGATTCTGGTTTAAGAAAAATAGGTTTGAGTTCCTTAGCAGATGAAGGTTTAAAAGTAATGAATCGTGCCGCTGAAGATGCCGTAAAAGAAGCAACTCCTATATTTGTAAGTGCTGTAAAAAACATGTCTTTTACCGATGCAAAAGGAATCTTGTTGGGTAATGACAGCTCAGCTACCACTTATTTAGAAAACAGTACTTCTACCGCTTTATACAGCAAATTCAATCCCGTAATTAAAAGTTCGTTCTCTAAAGTTGGTGCCGATAAAGTTTGGGCAAACATCATTACAAAATACAACAGTATTCCATTAGTAAACAAAGTAAATCCAGATTTAACGGACTATGTGGCTAAACAAGCAATGAGTGGTGTTTTTAAAATGATTGCTGTTGAAGAAAAAAATATCAGAACCAATATTAGCGCAAGAACTTCTCCTTTATTACAAAAAGTTTTTGCTATGCAAGACAATAAATAGAAATTGACACTGAAAAAATAACATTTTACAATGCAAAAAATAACAATACTTATCCATTGTGAGGATCAAAAAGCAATTATCTCCTCAGTTACTAATTATATTGCCGGAATTGAAGGTAACATTATTTATTTAGACCAACATGTTGACGCCAATGAAAATGTTTTTTTCATGCGTTTAGAATGTGAATTTGCTTCTCAAAACTGGGATTTAGAAAACATTAAAAAAGATTTCAAAACCAATCTTGCCGATAAATTCAATATGTCTTGGGAAATTTACACCCAGGAGTACAAACCCAGAATGGCGCTTTTTATTTCTAAATACGACCATTGTTTGTATGATATTTTAGGTCGCTACAGCGCAGGCGAATTGCCATTGGAAATTCCACTAATCATTAGTAATCATGAAGATTTAAGAGGTGTTGCAGAACGTTTTGAAATCCCTTTTCACCATGTTCCTTTTACTAAAAACATAAAAGAAGAAGGAGAAAAACAACAAATTGCTTTATTAGAGCAATACAAAGTCAATTTTATTGTATTGGCGCGTTACATGCAAATTATCACTCCAAAACTAATTGAACTCTACAAAAATAGAATCATAAATATTCATCATTCTTTCTTACCTGCTTTCCCAGGGGCAAAACCTTATCATTCTGCTTTTGCAAGAGGTGTTAAAATTATTGGAGCTACCAGCCATTATGTAACCGAAGAATTAGATGAGGGACCAATCATTGAACAGGATATTACCAGAGTCTCGCACAGTCATTCTATTGAAGATTTTATTGTAAAAGGACGTGATTTAGAGCGAAGTGTATTAGCAAGAGCAATAAAGTTACATGCCGAAAGAAAAACAATGGTGTACAATAATAAAACCGTTATTTTCTCTTAAAGGATTTATTTTTTGTTAAACAAGCGTTTAAAACTTAACTTATAACCAACAAAGTAATAACAAAACGTTAACAGCAAATACCGCCTTTATGTAGCATCTTTGCAATGTAATGAACTGGTTATTTATTATATTTGGTTTTGGTTAGTTAAAACAAGTGCTAGTATTCAAAAATACTAGCACTTCTTTGTTTAAAAACAATTCTAAAAATTATTAAACAGTACTCTTTTCAAAATTTAAAGCTTAAAAACTTCTTTTAACTTACAACACTGCTCTTATTGCTTTTTTGAATTATTGTTAACTTTATACTACAAAATACTAAACTTAACACAAAAAACTTGGATTTCAATGTTAAGTTAATGTAAATTTGCAAAAAATCAAACACTATGAAAGGACTTCTGATAGAGAAAAGTGAAATTGAAAAATTACAGAAAGAATTTAAAATTCTTACCGAAATAAAAACAAAAAAGACTGCTACAACTAAAAACGAAGAGAAAGAATTAGTTTTAGAAGAATGCGAACTATAACTTTTGATGCAATTCTCTAAAATAGTCAATAGCTTTTAACAATCGGCTTCCATGCCAAGAGAACATCTCACCATCAACAAGAACAATCTTTGCTGAATTACAAAATGTTGCTATTTCTAAAGTATCTTTTTCTTTGAAAGGATAAGGTTCCGAAGAAAGAAAAGCTAAATCCAAATTTCCTTGTTTATTTATTTTTTCGAGTTCTATTACCGGATATCTGGATTGATTTATAAAGATATTTTCTAACTTATTTAGTTTCAATAATTCATTGATAAAAGTATTAGAACCTGCAACCATATAAGGATTTTTCCATATAAAATAAGCTACTTTTTGAATTGGCTTATCTACAATAAATCCTTGAAAATCGTTCAAAGCTGAAGTTAAGTTGGATTCCAAATTCTTTGCAACTTCTACACAATCAAATAGTTTCCCAAAATCGCTTATCATTTTAAAATTATCTTCAATAGTGATAACATCAGTTACCCACACCTTAGTAATCGCTCTAAGATTTTCGACTATTTCTAAGGTATTTTCTTCTTTATTACAAATAACAATATCAGGAGCAAGCGTTCTTATCTTATCATAATCCACTTTTTTAGTCCCACCAACAATTGTTTTGTTTTTTCTTAAATCATTGGGATGAATGCAAAATTTAGTAATACCTACAATTTTGGATCCCAAACCTAAATCGACCAATAATTCCGTTTGCGAAGGCACTAAAGAAACAATTCGTTCTGGTACTTTATCAAAAGCATGAACCGTTCCCATATCGTCTGGTAAAGAATAGAGCATTAAAAAATTTTATTTAAAATTAGAACTAAAAAAACCACTAAAAAACTTAGGTTCTTTAATGGTTTTATAAAAATATAGAAGCAAAAATTAATTTCTTGATTCCATTATACTTTTCATTTCTTGTTGTATTTTCAAGGCTTCGGCTCTTGCTTTTTCGGCAAAATCAGCTTCTTTAGAAGCATAAATAATTCCTCTTGACGAATTGATTAACAATCCTACATTAGCATTCATACCGTATTTACAAACTTCTGCCAAACTTCCGCCTTGCGCTCCAACACCTGGAACTAACAAGAAACTATCAGGAACAATTTTTCTAATTTCAGTAAAATATTCAGCCTTAGTTGCCCCTACTACATACATTAGATTTTCGCTGTTTTTCCAAGTTTTAGAAGTTTCTAATACGCGTTTATACAATTCTTTCCCCTCTACATCAAGTGTTTGAAAATCAAAAGCACCTTCATTAGACGTAAGTGCTAACATGATGGTATGTTTATCTTGAAAAGCCAGAAAAGGTTCTACTGAATCTTTTCCCATATAAGGTGCAACAGTAATACTATCAAAGTTTAAATCTTCAAAAAAAGCCTTAGCATACATAGACGATGTATTACCAATATCGCCACGTTTGGCATCGGCAATGGTAAAAACATCAGGATAATTTTCGTTAATATAATGAATTGTTTTTTGCAAAGACATCCATCCTTTTATCCCATAGGCTTCAAAAAAAGCCGTATTGGGTTTATAAGCAACTGCTAAATCGTGAGTAGCATCAATTATTGCTTTATTGAATTCAAAAATAGGATCTTCTAATTCTAAAAAACTTTGAGGAATTTTATTCAAATCGACATCTAATCCTACGCATAGAAACGATTTTTTTAACTTAATTTGCTCAATCAGCTGTTGTGTAGTCATCAATTTTATTTTACAAAACGCAAAGTTACAAAGCCAAAGCTAATTTATATAAGAATTGTATAAGTTTCTCTAAAAATTATATAATAGTATGTACATTAGTGCAAACTAACTTTGGAAAACTAGAAAATAATCAACCGTTTTATTACTTTTACTAAAACCCCAAAATAATAGCTTTGAAATTATTTTTAAAAACAGACACTCATTTTCTAATCAGAAAAATATTAGAAGAGAAATTAGATGTATTTAACATTAAATACAATCTAATTAATACCAATGAAATTTTATTTTTAGAAACTATTGATAGCGTTACTTACGATAAAATCACATCGGTATTAACCGAATATGGCTTTGAAATTATAGAAAATCAAAAAAATATTATCGTCCAAAAAATTAAAGAAACTATTATTGAAATGGTTTTTAACGAAGAGGTTCCAACGGTAAAAAGTTCGGTCTATCTTGCCGAAAAACTAGATCATAGTTATGGCTACCTTTCCAATCTTTTTTCGGAAGTAACCTATACCTCTATCGAGAATTTTATCATTATACAAAAAATTGAATATGTAAAAAAACTCATTACACATCATGATTTAACCTTAACTGAAATTGCGTTTAAACTCAACTATTCCAGTGTAGCCCATTTAAGTTCGCAATTTAAAAACACTACTGGAATTACACCTTCGGCATTTCAACGAATCATAAAAAAACGAAACGAAATTAGTAATCAAAATATCAACTAAACCCCATAAACGGATATGCAAAAAGATTTCATCTTAATAACCCTTGCCGATGATGATGAAGACGATAGAATGTTTTTCACTGATGCTTTTGATGAATTAAAAATTAATACCGTAGTCAATACTGTAAATGACGGAGTAGCTTTAATGAATTTCCTAAATGATCCAGAAAGGGTATTACCCAACATTATTTTCTTAGATTTAAATATGCCGTTGAAATCGGGTATGGAATGTTTAAAAGAAATTAAAGCCGATGCAAAGTTCAAAGATATTGTAATTGCTATCTACTCGACTTCTTCTTCCGAAGAAGATATCGAAAATACTTTTGTATTAGGAGCCAATATTTATATTAAAAAACCCAACCATTTTGGGAAATTAAAAGAAGTTCTATCCGAAGTGGTTACACTCAACTGGCAATATATTACTTCAGGATTAGATAAAGATAATTTTTTATTACGCATGTAAACTATGTTTAAAACTAAGTTTTTTGATTCAATAGTCTTTATTAGAGCATTGTTTTTGATTGCTTTTTTTATTCTAATTTTTTTAGCTTCTATTACTTATAGACATATTAAAGAATTAGATAAAATAAGCGATTCTATCATTAATACCTATGAAATTTCCATTGAATTAGGCCAACTTATATCCTATATAAAAGATGCTGAAACAGGACATCGGGGTTATGTTATTACCAATGATTCCATCTACCTAGAACCTTTTATAGATGCGAGAAAGAATATCAACAAATCATTTCAAACACTTAGCAATAGCACCAAGAACAATGCTAACAAACAAGAAAAACTAAACCGAATTTACGATTTAGTAGACAAACGCTTTTCTTATTTTAAAAATCATTTTAGGAGTAAAAAAGAATTCAACAACGATTTTAAAGATGGCAAGATGGTTATGGATTCTTTAAGAACTGAGGTTAACAGCATGCTCAATAATGAAAACAAATTATTAAACTCAAAAGACAAACTCTACAAATACAACAATTCCAATACACCTTTAATTGTTTTCTCAACTTTCCTAATATCCATTTTAATTTTAGGCTTGGGTTATTTGCGAATTATAAAAAATTACAAAGATTTAGTAAGCCAAAACATAAGATTGAAAATATTTGATGAATCCAGTAAACAGGCCGAAATTCTAGGAAATTATGGCAGTTGGCTATTAAATCTTGAGGACAGGACTTTTAATTATTCGGACAATCAATTTCGCTTATTGGGTTGTACTCCTCAATCTTTCACACCTACTTTTGACAACTTATTAGACCATATTCATCCTGATGACAAAGAAATTCTAGTACATGCGTTTCAGACTGTAGAAGATACCGAAATCTTACCGTTGATACAGTATCGTATTATTAAAAAAGACAATAAAGAAATTCGTTATTTTAAAACCACTGCCAAAATATTTGTCGATCGTTTGGGCAACAAAAACATGATTGGCACCACACAAGACATCACAGAAGATTACAACAAAACACAGCTCATTGAATTAAGAAATAAAGAACTGGAACAAAACAACAAAGAACTAACCGAATTCAATCATGTTGCCAGCCATGATTTACAAGAACCTCTTAGAAAAATTCAAACTTTTATTTCCCGAATTGAAGATAAAGAAAAAGATACTTTGTCTGAATCTGCCAGAAGTTATTTTGAAAAAATACAAGAAGCTTCAAACAGAATGCGAATTCTAATTGATGATTTATTACAGTATTCCAGAACTAATCGTTCGGAAAAGACATTTGAAATAACCGATTTAAATACCATAGCATCAAATGCAATTAGCGAACTTTCAGAAAATATTGCTGAGAAAAAAGCGCAAATTCATTTTGAAAAATTACACCAAGTACATGGAATTCCATTTCAGCTGGAACAGTTATTTATTAATATTATTGGCAATTCGCTAAAATATGCTAAGATTAACGAAGCGGCTGTTGTTACAATTACATCTAAAAAGATAAAAGCTTCTAAAGCTCCAAAACTGAATGATAACTCAAAAAGAGAATATATCAAGATTACCTTTAAAGACAACGGAATGGGATTTGAACAAAAATATGCCGAAAAAATATTTTTATTATTCAACAGATTACACGGTAAAAAAGATTTTCCTGGAACTGGTGTTGGTTTAGCCATTTGTAAAAAAATAATCGAAAACCATAAAGGCTATATTTTTGCCAAAGGAAAGCCAAATGAAGGTGCTATTTTTGAAATTTATCTGCCTGTTTAAACACTAGAATTATATAATATTATTAAAAAATCATATAAAATAAATTAAACGAGTTTTAATTATTTTTATCCAAAATTGGACTAATGAATACAATAAGAAGCAAAACGAACCTTTTATTCTTCATGCTGTTTTCTATTTGCTGTATGATGGTTACATCTTGCAAAGAAAAAGTTGAAGAAACAAAATTAGTTGCTCCTAATAATCGAGTAAGCGAATTAGTTTTAACACAAGTCGCAGAAACAAACCTAAAAATTGTAGCTATCGCTCAAAAAGCACAAGAAGGCAAAATTAAATATAGCACTCGAATTGTTTTGAAAGAAATTGAAAATAGCCATGGACAATTGAAAAATAAAATTCGAAAAATTGCTAAAACTAATTTCATCATTATTCCAAACACCTTATACGACACGACGGTTTTAAAAAACTTCATAAGTGAAGTTACCACCAAACTATATCTTGAGAAAATAGAAAATTCACTTCATAATGAATTAAAACAATATCAATCTATAAGTACAACAACTGAAAATATTGATTTGAAAGCATTAGCAGAAACAGCTATTCCAATAATTAAAAAGGACATTTCTAGCATTCAAGACGAACAAAAAGCACTTTAACAAATTAAGCTTTTCTCTTTATCAGGTAACTAATTACATTCACATAATTACCGTAAACACCTTTTTCAAGGTGTTTTTTTTTGCCTAAAAATTTAAAATGGTAATTGTATAAAAGTCTCAAAATATACTGTAACATTTTTAATACAAACATGTTGCACCTTTGTACTGTAGCCTAGGAACTACTATAAATGATAATTGATAACTTAAAATTAAACGCCATGAAAAATTTATTTTTAGCAGGGATAGCTTGCCTCTCATTTGTAAGTTTTACTAAAGCGCAATCTCTAAGTCCTTCGGTAGGTATTAAAGGAGGAATCAACTTTACCAATCTCTATACTGAAGATGTAGACGACAATAATATTCTAACCAGCTTTAATGCCGGGCTTTATGCTAATCTTCCTGTTTCATCAGCAGTTTCTATACAACCAGAACTTAATTTTTCCAGAAAAGGATCCGAATTAGTATATGATAATGCTTTTGCAACCGGAACAACTAAACTAAAGCTAAACTATTTAGAAATGCCCGTACTATTAAAGCTAAATGTAACACCTAATTTCAATGTGCATTTTGGCCCATATGCTGCCTATTTAATTGATGGAAAAGCTACAAACGAAAGCAACAATAACACTTTTAATTTTGAGGAAAACATCAATAATGATGACTTAAATAAATGGGATTACGGATTAGCAGCCGGTGTCGGATTTGATTTCGAATCAACTTCAATAGGCGTTCGTTACAATTATGGATTACAAACTATTGGAAAAGAAAGAACATTTGGATCAAGCACATACACTTTTCCTGACTCAAAAAACAGTACCTTGAGTTTGTACATAGGATTCAAACTCTAAAATAAATTATTAATCTAAAAAAATAAAATCATGGGAAATATACTCTATTTAGCCGCAGTATTATTAGTAATATTTTGGGCTTTGGGATTCTTTGTATACAGCATTGGAAGCTTAATACACATCTTATTAGTCATTGCAATAATTGCAGTACTTATGAGAATCATTAATGGAAAAAGACTTTAATTAAAAACCTTTAAATATAAAATTATGAAAACAAATAAAGTAATATTAGGAGTAATTGGCGGATTAGCAACAGGAGCTATTTTAGGAGTTCTATTTGCACCTCATAGTGGTAAAAAAACAAGAAAAAAAATTGCTGATAAATCAAAAGCCATAAAAGATCATGCAAAAGAAGATTTTGACAAATTGATTCAAAAAATAGATGACAAATACAAATCTATTTCTGAAGATGCACACAAATTGCTTCATGATGGAAAAGCGAAAATTGAAAATGAAATAGCTAAGAAAAACTAAATCAATTGCGTTTTTCTATTAGAATTAAAAAAATAAAAGTAGAACTTAATATATCATAATTATGAAAAATGCAATCAAAAATCTAGCTATCCTAGCTTTATTAACGGTAGGCACTACAAAAGTTATGGCTCAAGATATCCCTGGTGACAATTACCAACAAAAATTTAAACTGGGAATTGGTGCAAATGTTGGTTATCCATTTGAGGATCCCTATAATTTAAACGTAGGTGGAGATGTTCGTTTACAATATGATCTATCTAAAAAATATTCTCTTACTGCCACAACTGGTTTTAGCAATCTATTTGTTAGCGGAGATGATAACGACTTGGGCTATATTCCTGCTAAACTAGGATTTAAAGCCTTTGTTTTAAAAGACCAATTTTATTTAATGGGTGAAGCTGGTGCTGCATTTGCAGTAACAAATCATTATAATGATAAATCGTTGTTATTGAGTCCAGGTATTGGATATGCAACAAAATATATTGATATAAGTGTTCGCTACGAATACCTGCCTGATTTTCCTGCTATACGAAACAATACAGCAGACAAAGGATTAAGCCAAGTAGCTTTGCGCCTGGCTTACGGATTCAAACTTTAAATAAAAAGTATTCAGCGAGTAGCATTTGCCCCCGTTACTCGCTAAAATTAAACCTAATTAAAATTACCAAACAATGAAAAATTTAAATAAATATCTTGTAATAACCGTACTTGCTATAATTGTAACCTCTTGTAAAGATGAAAAACAAGAAATGGCAAATAAAAAAATAGAAGAATTTAAAATGTATGTTGATTCAGTAAGCCAAGTAGCTACTGAAAAAACAGCTGAAAACTGGGATAGTATTCAAGCCAAATACGATAGAACAAAAATGGAAGCTCAAGAAGCCTTAAACCAGTTGGAAAATAAAATAGATATGGACTCTATTATGGATAAAACCAACAACAAATATGAAGAATACAAAGCCTTAGTTATTTTAAAAAGAGATGCTCTTGTCCGTGAAAATTTCAGAAACAGTTTCTTTACCGAAAAAGTAGGCGAAGACATGAAATTTGAATGGGTAAACAAAGATAATATTGCCGATGTTTATTCGCATTTTGTAAGTACATTAGAAGAAAATAAAGCTACTTATACTAGAGAAGATTGGGATGAAATAAAGTTAATTTACGAAGCTTTAGATACTCGAAAAAATACAGTTGAGAAAGAAGGTTTGTCTTCTAAGAACAACATCAAAATTGCAGGTTTAAAAATAAAATTTGCTACTCTATATCGAATCAACAGAGCAACTGCAAAATCGAAAGAAAATATAGAAGCTAAAGAATAGTCCCAAAAATTCTACCAATCTATATATACAAAAGTTTCCTCTTTCAAACTAAAAGAGGGAGCTTTTCCCTTTTTAGTATAAAACAAAAATGAGGCTCGAAAGCCTCATTTTATATATTAAATAAATCCAATTATTTTACAAGTATAATTTCAACTCTACGATTTTGGGCTCTTCCTTCTACAGTTTTGTTAGAAGCTATTGGCTTAGTAATTCCATATCCTTCTGATGAAAGTCTATCAGCAGCAATACCTTTAGCAATTAAATAATCTTTAACCGCTGCCGCTCTATCTTTAGACAATTGAAGATTTTTAGCGGTATTACCAGTACTATCAGTATGTCCTTCTAATTTAAAGTTAGCATTACTATATTCATTCATCACTTTTACAATTTCTTCTAATTTATCGTTAGACTCAGCCTTGATAGTAGCCTTAGAAGAATCAAACAAAATAGATTTAGAGAAATCATTTAATTTTTTAATCACTTCTTTAGTTACTTCTGGACAACCTTTATTTGCAAGAGTTCCTTTTACTTTTGGACATAAATCATCTTTATCTAAAACACCATCTCCATCAGTATCAGGCCATGGACATCCCGCATTTTCTTTTGGTCCAGCAATAATAGGACATTTATCATCCTTATCTAAAACACCATCTTTATCTTGATCTCCCCATGGGCAACCGTTGTTGGCAGCAGGACCTGCAACATCCAAACATTTATCTACATTGTCCAATACCCCATCATTGTCTTTATCTCCCCATGGACATCCTTTGTTTTCAACCGGACCAGCAACCGTAGGACAATTATCTTCTTTATCTAAAACACCATCTCCATCTTCATCTAGATTTTTAGCCTTTTTTTGATAAATTGGAACTTTAAATCCTAAGTGAATATCTGCAGCTTTTGAGTTTTTTGAAAAGGCATTAGAAACAATAGAACCAGAACCAATAAAAAATACACCTGTTCTTAAACCAACACCCACTTGGGCTTGCTTACTATAATCCATGTATGAAATTGGAATATAAGCACTAAACCACTTAGATTCATATCGAGGTGTTAAACTTACTCGATTAGCAATACTATTTTGATTTAATTTTGTTTTGCTTACTACACCTAAATCTCCGTTAGCATTCAAATAGAATTTATTATGAATATTCCAATCTACATCAGCATGAATAGCAGTTGGTAAATAAGATCTTACTGTTCCATTAATTGGAGTTGGAGTAAACTCTCCTTTCATAAAATCATCAAAGTTGTCATAACCATCAAAATCATCCTGAGTAAATGTACCGCCCAAATCATAACTATTACGAACTCCTTTGTCGTATTTCATAGAACCTAAATCAGTTACAGAAACACCAAAACGTAATTTGTATTTATTAACATCTTTCAAATCATTAATATCAGCTCTATCGGCTGTATAATCTGGTCTCCATTCATAAACTAATCCTAAATCAACTCCAAAACCTCTTGATTTAGAATCAAAATCAATATCCGAATTAGTTGCAAAATCCTGGCTTGAACCATATACTGCATTTCCTGTAGTGGTATAAGTATCTAAAAGTGGATCTCCAAAATCATCATATTTAACAGATACATTTGTCCCTTGAAAGTGGTAATTAGCTACTCCTTGCAAATATTTAGCAGTAATACCTCCTTTTAAGAAATGCTGACCTTGTTGGTACAAAACAGCAGCATAAGAGATACCAAGTTCTCCCCATGAATTCCCTACAGCATTTGGACTTCCTAATGTGGCAGTAGGAAAAGTAGTTTTATTATCTTTAGTGATATCATTAATTACTTGCCCATTAACGTCAATAACATTTACAAATGCTCTAGCTCTTGTATAAATTGCTAATGTATGCTTAGGAGCTATATTAAACATTACCGATGGCCCCATGACATCTGTGTTTAAAAATGCATTATTAGCATTGCTGAAATTCTTTTTAGCTTCTAAATCAAAATCATAACCATTTTTAAAAACGTCAAAAATCTTTACTCCATACAAGTCATTCCCAACAGCTGAACTAATTGATAATAAATTAATATCCACTTTAAAACGAGAATCGGCTATAGAGGCAGGATTATACAATACACTTTGAACACCAGCGTAATTATCTGGCATATATCCTAAATAAGACTGGGCATTTGCCACACAAAAACTAGTAAAGGCAAACAACGAAAAATAAATTCTCTTCTTCATACATAATATTATTAAGTTAATAAATTTGGGGGTAAAAAAAAGCACCTAATTTGATAACGCAAATTAAGTGCTTTTCTTATTTATCTTGTTAAAAAAATTATACTTTTTTTAACAGATAATATTTTTTTAACTTTTAGAAAACTTCACTGGCTTCCTTTAGTTTTTCTGTATTATTAACTAATTGTAATTCATCAACAATCTTCTGAATATCACCATTCATGATATTTCCTAAATCATACAAAGTCAAACCAATTCTATGATCGGTTACACGTCCTTGAGCATAATTATAAGTTCTAATTTTTGCCGAACGGTCACCAGAACTTACTTGAGAAGTACGTTTAGTAGCATCCTCAGCTTCTTTTTTAGCTAATTCCATTTCGTATAAACGAGAACGTAATACACCTAAAGCTTTGTCTTTATTTTTATGTTGTGATTTCTGATCCTGACACTGAGCCACTAATCCCGTAGGAATGTGAGTTAAACGCACAGCCGATTTAGTCGTATTTACTGATTGTCCTCCAGGTCCTGATGAACAAAAGAAATCCACACGTACATCATTCATATCTATTTGTACATCAAACTCTTCTGCTTCCGGCAATACCATAACGGTTGCTGCTGATGTATGCACCCGTCCTTGCGTCTCAGTTTGAGGAACACGCTGCACACGATGAACTCCTGCTTCAAACTTTAATGTACCGTAAACATCTTCACCAGTAACTTCAAAAATAATTTCTTTAAAACCTCCTGAAGTCCCCTCATTCATATCTACAACCGATGTTCTCCAACCTCGGCTTTCACAATATTTAGTGTACATTCTAAACAAATCTCCCGCAAAAATACTTGCTTCATCACCACCAGTTCCTGCTCGAACTTCCACCATAACATTCTTCGCATCCTCAGGATCTTTAGGAATCAACATAAACTTAATTTCATCCTCAAGAATAGGCAATCTTTCTTTAGCTTCGTCTAACTGCATCTTAGCCATTTCGGTCATATCAGCATCACTACCGTCAGCAATAATCTCATTGGCTTCATCAATATTCGCCATCAAAAGAACATATTCATCTCTTTTTTCAGCCAAAGCCTTAAGATCTTTATACTCTTTATTCAACTGCACATAACGCTTTTGATCGGCAATAACATCCGGCTGGATTATTAAATCCGATATCTCATCAAAACGTTGTTTCACTATTTGAAGTCTGTCTAACATAGTTGTAGTCCTTATAATTGGAGTGCAAAAATACAAAAAAGATTGCACATTTAAGAATCCCTGTTTCAGATTTTTTTAGTAGCTGTTTCCTGCTGTCCGCTGTATCTTTTTCTAGTCTCGTTTCAAGAACGAGACTAGAAAAAGGATGCCGCTTCCATCAGGGCTAATCATTTAGGTTACAAAAATCAATTCTCTTCCGAAATTTTATTCACCATATAAATCATAACTCCACCTAATAAAGCCATAATTAAAAAAGCCCATTTCATACTCACCGCTTCTGATATAAAACCAACCATCGGTGGAACTACTAAAAAACCTAAATAACCAATCGTTGATATCGAAGTCAATGCCGAACCACTACTCAAACTTTTAGATTTTCCAGCAATACTAAAAACCAATGGAACAGTACAGGAAACACCTACTCCAATCATAACAAATCCTATTATGGTAGGAATTACAAAAGGCAAAAGAAAACTAATTAAAAACCCAATTGAAATTAAAATAGCACTGTAAAACAAAATATTTTTGATACCAAAACGCATTACTACATAATCACCTAAAAAACGTCCTAAAGTAACAGCAGTCATAAAGAAAACAAACGCAGCTGTGGTTATCTTCTGTGAAGCATGCAACACATTTTGGAAGTAAATCCCACTCCAATCATACATAGTATTCTCGCATGCCATAGAAACAAAACAGATGATCGCAAATTTCATTAACGTTTTATCAGGCATCGAGAAAAATTTCTTTTTTTCCCTTGATGGTTCGCATTCTAAAGTCATTGGATAAAAGCAAGCCGTTACCGCAAGCATAGCAACACTAATTCCTAACAAATGAAATGAAGGATCTATGCGCTGAGTAACCATTACATATCCCAAACCTGCACCTGCAAACCCTGCTAAACTCCAAACCGCATGAAAAGTTGTCATTATGGATTTAGGATACAACCGTTGCACTTCTAAGGCTTGCGCATTCATCGATAAATTCAAAATATTTCTTGAACCACCAAAAATTAAAAGTATAATAACCAATTGCCATACAAAAGCAGCAAACCCAGGTAATGCCAGAACAATATTAAATAATATAGCACCCAATAACATACAATAACGACTACTAAATAAATTTAATATTCTTTTAGTAAAAGGCATCGTTAACATTAATCCTATTGGAAAAGCAAATAAGACAGCTCCAAATTCAGCTTCTGACAAATGCAATTGCGATTTAATAGCAGGTATTCGAGATGCCCATGAAGAATATCCAAAACCAGAAATAAAGAAAAAAACTGTAGTTGCTAATCGATATCCTTTTTTCGATTGACGTAAATTTTCAAAATAGTTTAAAGTCATAAAGCCATACCATTATTCGGACTGCAAAAATAAACCATTTAAACGGCTAAATAATGTTAAAAAGGCCTAAATAATATTCTTAAAAATCTATTAGTATTTTTACTAATTTTGCTCTGAAATTGACACAACATCAATTCAATTCTTTTATGAAAACAACGGCTTCATTCCTTTCAATACTATTGCTTGCTACTGCATGTCAAAAGAACGATTCTATTGAAAAAGACCAAATCAAAAAAGCCGATTGGCTTATTGGAACTTGGCAAATAAAAACAAATACCGGAATACTTTCTGAAAACTGGGAAAAGGTAAACGATAGCACCTTTAAAGCACAATCTCTTTTTATTAAAGACAAAGACAGTATTCATAATGAAACAATTCTTCTAGAACAAAAAGGGGAATCACTAAAGTACACCACGACCATAAAAGGTCAGAATAATAACAAACCGATAAGTCTTGAGTTAACAACTAATAATGAAAACGAGTTGGTTTTTGAAAATCAAAAAAATGACTATCCACAAAAAATCAGTTACAAAAAAACTGCCAATAATAGTATAATCACTGAAATTTCAGGACTAGTATTTGGAAAACCATCTACTGAAAAATATACCTTAGTTAAAACAAAATAACTCATCTTCAAAACCTTGCTTAAATAGAGCAAGGTTTTTTTGTTATAAATGGTTTATATTTACAAGGCTATTAACAAAAAGAATAAACCATGAAGAAAAACAAAAACTTACAATTGGTAACAGCTCTAGCACTATCTAGCTTATCATTTAATACTCTTCATTCACAAAATCCATTAAATTTTGGCAGTAAAATATTTACCGCCGACCCATCGGCACATGTTTGGAAAGATGGCAAAATGTATGTTTACACTTCTCACGATTTAGAATGTCAAACAGATTTTTTTATGAAAGATTGGCATGTTTTCTCTTCTAGCGATTTAGTAAACTGGACTGATCACGGAGCTATTTTATCAGTAGAGCAGCTTATGTGGGCAGATAATTTTGCTTGGGCACCTGATTGCGCCTATAAAAACGGAAAATATTATTTCTGTTTCCCCGCAGGAACCGGCTTTAAAGATCGTGTTAATCCAAAAAACAGTACTAAATGGATGGGAATAGGAATTGCGGTAAGTGACTCACCAGTAGGTCCTTTTAAGGATGCTGTCGGAAAACCATTATGGACAACACCTTACGCAAACGATCCTTGTCTTTTTATTGATGATGACGGTAAAGGCTATATCTACTTTAATGGAGGAGGAGATTATTTAGTTGCCGAAATGAGTGACGATTTACTCAGCGTAAAAGGTGATATGCATAAAATGGACATGGGTGGTTACAAACCTAAAAGAGAAGGTCCATGGGTATTTAAAAGAAAAGGAATATACTACTATACTATGCCTGAGGAAAATAGAATACTTACCTATTATACTTCTAAATCACCTACAGGACCTTGGAAATACCAAGGAGTCATAATGGACCAAGAAGGAGAAAGTAACAATCACCATTCTATTGTAGAATTCAAAGGAAAATGGATATTATTTTATCACCGTTGGTTAGAAAACAAATCCAATTGCGGACAAAAACAACGTCAAGTATGCGCAGAAAACCTTTATTTCAATCAGGATGGAACTATTCAAAAAATAACTAGAACAGATAATGGAGTAGGAAATTCGTTCAAATAAAAACAAATATTCTTACTTTGAATCCCAAAAAAAAACTTCAATTAGTAATACTAATTGAAGTTTTGTACTCAGAGCGGGACTTGAACCCGCACGAACATTGCTGTTCACTGGATTTTAAGTCCAGCGTGTCTACCAATT
>NZ_JBZEEN010000009.1:0-183107 GCF_058309975.1 Flavobacterium sp. ST-158
TCCCGAACAGAGTAGTTAAGCCCGCCTGCGCAGATGGTACTGCAGTTTTGTGGGAGAGTATGTCGTCGCCTTTCTTTATTGAGCCCCAACCTGAAAAGGTTGGGGCTCTTTTTTTTATAGATACGACGTGTTGGCCTAACGGCTCGGTTCGTCGCCTTTCTTTAATCTGAACTTCTTTCAGATTCTATAAACCCTGTTCTAAACGAACAGGGTTTTTTGTTTTATACTATTTTTGTAAAGATTATTATTGAATATTTTACTCGTTTATTCTTTATTATAATAATTACAGCAAGAATTTATTGGGCATTCAATACATTTTGGAACAGGTCTACAAATCTCTCTACCCAAAAAAGAAATTGACATTCCTATATCATTCCAAATTTCTCTTGGCAATACAGTCATTAATTCTCTTTCGGCTTTTAGGCCATCTTTAGTTTCTTTAATAATTCCAATTCTTGGTGCTACACGAATGACATGTAAATCGGTCATTATTCCTTCTAATGGAATTTTAGCTTCTTTCATAATGACATTAGCTGATTTTCGACCAACACCTTTTAAAGTTGTTAAAGATTTCATTGTTTGAGGGATATTAATATTGTATTTTATGATTTTAGCATTTTCTAATATCCAATTCGCTTTATTTTGATAGTGTTTTACTGTTTGTAAATATGGGATGATTTCGTTGTAATTTGAATTTGCTAAAGATTCTATATTTGGAAATTTTTCGAAGAATTGAACTGCAATTTGATTAATGTTCTTATCTGAATCTTGTGCAGATAGAATTACCATAATTAGTAATTGATAGCTGCTTTTGTACTCTAAGGGATGTTTTTGATCTTTGTATTTCTCTAAAATTGGTTGCAATTCTGCTTTCCAATTGATGTTATTGTTAAATAAATCCATTTTCAAATTTAATAATTATTTTTTTTGTGTTTATTATTCTTTTCTATTGTTATGAAATTATTACTTTTTGAAATTGCTTGACTTTTTTGAAATTATAATTACATAATTTTAAGCAATGAATTGTGAGAAAATATAGATTGAATATGCTGTTTTTTTTAATATTATCAATTTTATTAGTTGAGTTAAAAAACGCGGTATTTGTTACCTTTTAGCTAATTAAAAAAAATATATTTTAAGCTTAATATTTTTAATTTTATACGATGTATATTTCTATTTTTCACTATATTTAAAAAAAGTTAAAAATTATTTAATTACTAAATAATCGACAGTTTGTATTAATTTGATTGAAATTTAACTTAACTTTTTTTGTTTTGTATTTTTTTAACCTAAAATAAACTTAAATCAATAAATGGAAATATTTCATATAAGTGCAGAGTGTTATCCAGTAGCTAAAGTTGGTGGTTTAGCAGATGTAGTTGGAGCTTTGCCAAAATACCAAAGTAATGCAGGTCATGACCTTAGGGTGGTAATGCCATGTTATGAGACCAAATTTAGAAATGAAAATGATTTTGAATGTGTTCATTGGGGGACGGTTCAATTAGGGAATTTTAATTTTCCTTTTAGTGTTCTTAAAGAAACAACAGATAAGTTAGGTTTTGAATTGTATTTAATAGAAATCCCAGAGCTTTTTGATAGAAAGGAAGTGTATGGATATGAAGATGATATAGAACGTTTTATGTCATTTCAAATAGCAACTTTAGATTGGATTATTGGCAGAGCAACAATGCCTGATGTGATTAATTGCCACGATCATCATACAGGATTAATTCCTTTTATGATGCAATATTGTCATAAATATCATAAATTATTGAGCACGCCTTCAATGATAACTATTCATAATGGTTTGTATCAAGGTCAATTTAGTTTTGATAAATTAAGTTACTTTCCTGAATTTGATCAAACTCATGTGAGAATTTTAGAATGGGATCATCAAATTAATTCTTTAGCTGTTGGTGTAAAATGTGCTTCGGCAGTAACTACTGTTTCTCCTAGTTATTTGAATGAAATAAATAATTTTGCTAATGGGTTAGAATCATTATTTAATTTAGTTCGTTATAAGTCCAGAGGAATTTTAAATGGAATTGATACACAGGTTTGGGATCCTGCAAAGGATAAAATGTTAGAAAAGAATTATTCTATTAAAAATTTTGAAAGAGGAAAACAACAAAACAAGGAAATTCTATGTACTCTTTTTAATCTTGATCCAACTAAACCATTATTTAGTTTTATAGGAAGATTATGGGATGAGAAAGGAGGAGATCTGTTACCTCAGGCATCTGCTTTAGCTCTTTCAGAAAATTATAAAGAAATCAATATATTAATATTAGGTTCTGGTAGTGCACAAATTGAAAATCAATTGAATAGTTTATTAGTGGATTACAAAGGAAATTACAATACATTTATAGGTTATAATGAAGAATTAGCTCATTTAATTTATGCTGGAGCCGACTTTTTATTAATGCCATCGCGAGTAGAACCTTGTGGATTGAATCAAATGTATTCCTTGCGATATGGAACAATTCCAATTGTAAGGAGAACAGGAGGATTAAAAGATACAGTAATTGATTTTGGTGACAATGGAAATGGTATTTGCCACGATCAATCTTCAGTTGGAGATATCTGTTATTCTATCCGTAGAGCTGTTAGTTTATACGAAGACAAAGAGCGATTGAATAAAATAAGAAACATAGGAATGAGTACCGATCACTCTTGGGAAAAGGCCAGTCAGGAATATATAGAAATGTACAACTTAATACTAAACAGAATATGAAGGCAAAAAGAAAAAATGTTATTGCTATTATCTTAGGAGGAGGACAAGGATCCAGATTGTATCCATTGACAGAAACTAGATCTAAACCAGCAGTACCAGTTGGAGGAAAATATAGATTGGTCGATATTCCTATATCGAATTGTATGAATTCAGATATTTATAGGATGTTTGTATTGACACAATTTAATTCAGCTTCACTTAATGCGCATATTAAGAATACTTATGTTTTTAGTGCTTTTAGTCAAGCTTTTGTTGATATCTTAGCAGCTGAACAAACGCCGGATAATCCAACATGGTTTCAAGGTACTGCTGATGCTGTAAGACAGTGTATGCCTCATTTTTTAAATCACAATTTTGATTATGCTTTAATATTATCAGGCGATCAATTATATCAAATGGATTTTAATGATATGCTTGAAGAGCACATTAAAAATGAAGCCGATATCACGATTGCTACTTTACCAGTTAATGCGAAAGATGCTCCTGAATTTGGAATTTTAAAAACCAATAGTGATAGTTGTATTGAATCTTTTATAGAGAAACCTGCTAAAGAGTTATTACCAGATTGGGAATCAGATGTAAGTGCTGAAATGAAAGCAGAAGGTAAAAATTATTTAGCTTCTATGGGAATTTATGTTTTTAACAAAAAGCTTTTGGTAGAGTTAATGTCTAATCCAGATACAAAAGATTTTGGTAAAGAGATTATTCCACAAGCTGTTGGAAAACAAAAAATTCTTAGTTATCAATATGAAGGATATTGGACAGATATTGGAAATATTGATTCTTTCTTTGAAGCAAATATTGGATTAACAGAAGATGTTCCAAAATTTAATTTGTTTGATGATGTCAATAAAATTTACACAAGACCTAGGATGTTACCACCTTCTAAGTTTAAAAACACAATGGTCGATAAATCATTAATTTCTGAAGGTTGTATTTTAAATGCTAAAGAAATTAAACATTCAGTTATTGGAGTAAGATCAAGAATTGGAAAAGATTCTGTTATCAAAAATACTTATGTTATGGGTAATGATCTTTATCAAAGTATTGAAGATATGGAAAAAGATTTTAAAAATGGCGTAACTTTAATAGGTATTGGTGAAGGTTGTTATATCAATAATGCTTTAGTTGATAAAAATTGCCGAATAGGAAATAATGTTTATATCAATGGAGGTAGTCATTTAGAGAACACTGTAACTGACTTGTATGCAATAAAAGAAGGGATTGTAGTAATTAAGAAAGGTGTGACTTTGCCTGATAATTTTAAAATTGAATAAGTTAAATTAACTATTTTTTTATCAATATTCTATTTTCTAAAATTTAGAATTATACCAATAATAATATGAGTAAAGTTATTTCGCATTCCCTTTTTACTGATTTTGATATTAACTTATTCAAAGCTGGAAAACATTTTAGATTATATGAAAAGCTGGGTGCCCATTTAATGGAATTAAATGGAGTAAAAGGGGTGTATTTTGCTGTTTGGGCTCCTACGGCACATTCGGTTTCAGTAGTTGGAGATTTCAATTTTTGGACACAAGGAGAGCATGAGCTTTTTGTTCGTTGGGATTCTTCAGGTATTTGGGAAGGATTTATTCCTAACATCGAAAAAGGAGCTACTTATAAATATAAAATTTTATCCAATAATGATGGTTTAGTAACTGAAAAAGCAGATCCATTTGCTTTTTACTGTGAAAAACCACCACATACGGCTTCGGTTGTATGGGATTTGAATCATAAATGGGATGATTCCAAATGGATGAAAACCCGAAAAGAACATAACGCTTTAGATAAACCTTATTCTGTTTACGAAGTACATTTAGGTTCGTGGAAGCGTGGAGAAGGAAATCGTTTTTTGACTTATTTAGAATTAGCAGACGATTTAGTTAGTTATGTAAAAGAAATGGGATTTACTCATGTTGAGTTTATGCCAGTTATGGAATATCCTTATGATCCGTCTTGGGGGTATCAATTAGTTGGTTATTTTGCACCTACTTCTAGATTTGGAAATCCACAAGATTTTATGATCCTAGTTGATAAATTACACCAAGCAGGTATTGGGGTTATTCTGGATTGGGTTCCTTCTCATTTTCCAGATGACGCACATGGATTAGGATATTTTGATGGTTCTAATTTATATGAACATCCTGATCGCAGAAAAGGTTATCACCCCGATTGGAAAAGTTTAGTATTCAATTATGGAAGGAACGAAGTACGTTCATTCCTAATTAGTAATGCTTTATTTTGGTTACAACATTACCATATTGATGGATTAAGAGTTGATGCCGTTGCATCCATGTTATATTTAGATTATTCTAGAAATGATGGAGAATGGGAACCTAATATTTTTGGAGGAAGAGAAAATCTAGATACGATTAGTTTTTTAAAGGAATTCAACGAAGTTGTTTACTCTAATTACGAAGGGGTTCAAACTATTGCCGAAGAAAGTACATCTTTTCCAATGGTCTCAAGACCTACTGATGTAGGAGGTCTTGGTTTTGGTATGAAATGGATGATGGGATGGATGCATGACACGCTAAAATATTTTCAAAAAGCTACTGTTTATAGAAAATATCATCAAAATGATTTGACATTTTCTATGACTTATGCATTTACTGAAAATTTCATGTTGCCTTTGTCTCATGATGAAGTAGTTTATGGAAAGAAATCCATTGCTGATCGTATGCCAGGTGATGAATGGCAAAAATTTGCCAATTTACGTTTGCTATATGGTTATATGTTTACACATCCTGGAACCAATTTACTTTTTATGGGAGGAGAATTTGGTCAAATGGCGGAGTGGAATTTTCAAGAAAGTTTAGACTGGCACTTATTGCAATATCCTGTTCATAATGGTGTGCAAGAATTGATTAAGGATTTAAATAAGTTATATAAATCAGAGCCTGCTTTGTATCAAAAACAATTTAGTCCTGAAGGTTTTGAGTGGATTAATTACTCGGATCATCAAAATGCTGTTATTTCTTATATTCGAAAAGGAAATGAACCTAAAGATGATTTAGTTGTGGTTTGCAATTTTACACAAATAGTTCGCAAGGATTATAGAATTGGAGTACCTAAAAAAGGGAAATTAAAAGAAATTTTTAATAGTGATTTAAAAAAATATAATGGTAGTAACGTTCTGAATACCTATGAATTAAAAATAGAATCATCACCTTATGATGGTAGAGATTATTCAGTTGAATTGCTTTTAGCTCCGTTAAGTGTTACTGTTTTTAAAATTTTATAAATGTTTTTTAGAAGTTTCAAAAAACACTACTACATAAAAAACATTTTTTATTATAAAGAAGTATTAATTTCAATATTAATACTTCTTTTTTTTGATAAATAATTAACTACAACGTTTTCGCGAATAAAAAAAGTATTACTTATTTATAAAAAAGATTTTTTGTAAGTTTGAGAGAGTAGTATAATATTAATATAAATACTGTAGATATGATTACAAATACAGAATTAGAATACAAAGGGGATTTATACCCTTCCAAAATAGTTTCTTACACCCAAGATGTTGATTCAGTTTATTTTTATACTGACAATAGTGTTATTTTAAAATTAACAGTTCTACGGGATAGTTTAATACGTTTTCGTTTTACTACCAAAGGCTATTTTAGCAACGATTTCTCTTATGCTATAGATAAAACTCATTCTCACGGTTACAACCATTTAGAAATTACAGAAGAAAAAGACTATTATCAAATTACGACCAATAAAATCATTTGTAAAATTCAGAAAGCCGATTTAAGAGCTTCTATTTATGATTTAAAAGGAAATGTAATTCTAGAAGATGAATTAGGTTTTCATTGGGAAGAATGCTACGAATTTGGTGGAAATATCGTAAAAATGAGTAAAGGTTCTAGAGATGGGGAATGTTTTTACGGATTAGGGGATAAGGCTACCCAAATGAATCTAAAAGGGAAAAGAGTGGAGAATTTTGCTACGGACCAATATGCTTTCCAAAAAGAGCAAGAGCCTTTGTATAAAGTGGTTCCTTTTTATATTGGTTTGCATCACAAACAGGCTTACGGAATTTTCTTTGACAATACCTTTCAATCTTTTTTTGATTTTTGCCACGAAAGAAGAAATGTAACCAGTTTTTGGGCCCATGGTGGCGAAATGAATTATTATTTCTTTTATGGTCCTAATATGCAAGATGTGGTTACCTCGTACACTGATTTGACAGGAAAGCCAGAATTACCGCCTTTATGGGCCTTAGGTTACCACCAATGTAAATGGAGTTATTATCCCGAAAGTAATGTAAAAGAAGTTACGGCTAAGTTCAGAGAATTACAAATTCCTTGTGATGCTATTTATTTAGATATTGATTATATGGAAGGTTTCAGATGTTTTACCTGGAATAAAGAATACTTTCCTGATCCAAAACGAATGGTTTCGGAATTAGCTGAAGACGGGTTTAAAACCATTGTTATTATTGATCCAGGGATTAAAATTGATAAAGAATATTGGGTTTATAAAGAAGCTCTAGCTAAAGATTACTTTTGTAAACGTGCTGATGGTCCATATATGAAAGGAAAAGTGTGGCCAGGAGAATGTAATTTCCCAGATTATACCAATCCCGAAGTAAGAGAATGGTGGGCAGGATTATTTAAAGAATTAATTTCTGAAATAGGTGTCAAAGGTGTTTGGAATGATATGAATGAGCCAGCAGTTATGGAAGTTCCTAATAAAACATTCCCTAATGATGTGCGTCATGATTATGATGGAAATCCATGTAGTCATAGAAAAGCACACAATATTTATGGGACGCAAATGGCAAGAGCCACTTATCATGGTGTAAAACGTTTTGCTTATCCAAAGAGACCTTTTATTATTACCAGATCGGCTTACTCAGGAGCACAGCGTTATACTTCATCTTGGACAGGAGATAATGTGGCTACTTGGGAACATCTATGGATTGCTAATATTCAAGTACAAAGAATGTCTATCTCAGGAATGGGGTTTACGGGTTCTGATATTGGAGGATTTGCGGAACAGCCTACAGGAGAATTATATGCTCGATGGATTCAATTAGGAGTTTTCCATCCATTTTGTAGAACACACTCTTCAGGAGATCATGGTAATCAAGAACCTTGGGCTTTTGATGAAGAAGTAATTGATATTACTAGAAAATTTGTCAATCTACGTTATCAATTATTACCGTATTTATACACCATGTTCTGGCAATATATTGAAGAAGGTACTCCAATGTTAAAACCATTAGTTTATTTTGATCAAGAAGATATTCAAACACATTATAGAAATGACGAATTTATTTTTGGTAATCAAATTTTAGTTTGTCCTATTTTAGAACCTAATGCTTTAGGAAGAAGGATGTATGTTCCTCGAGGTCAGTGGTATAATTACTGGACTAATTCTTTGGTAAAGGGAGGAAAGGAAATGTGGATTGATACTAAATTTGATGAAATTCCTGTTTTTGTTAAGGCAGGTGCTATTATACCTAAATATCCAGTACAACAATATGTAGGCGAATTAGAGTTTGATGAATTAACCTTAGATGTCTATTATAAAGAAGGAAAAGAAAAATCGGTAGTGTATGAAGATGCGCAAGATGGTTATGATTATAAAAAAGGAAGATTTAGCTTTTTATCCTTTCAAATGACAGGAAAAGAAAAAGAAGTGAACATCCAATTGCATAAAGAAGGAAAATACGATACTCTTTATTCAAATTTTAAAATCAATTTTGTTGGACTGCCTTTTGAAATAAAAACAATTCAAATCGATAATGAAAAAATCAGTTTTGATGCTAAAAGCTTTAAAGAAAATCAATATTTAATTGTTCCTAAAGATTTTAATGTTTTGCATATTATAGGATAATAATTGTATTTTTGTAAGTAAAACAGAAGTCTTATGAAAAAGAATTTAGTATTAATAGGGATTGTAACTCTAGGCTTGGTATATTCTTGCGCAACAAATCCATTAACTGGAAAAAGAACATTGAATTTTGTTTCTAATAGTGAATTGTTTCCATCTTCGTTTCAAGAATATGGTGCTTTTTTGAAAGAAAATAAAGTTATTTCCGGTACAGCTGATGCTAAGAAAGTAGAAACAGTCGGGATGAAAATTAAATCGGCTGCTGAACGTTATTTGGCTTCGCTAGGTCAATCGGATTATTTAAAAGATTATCGATGGGAATATAAGCTAGTAGATAGTAAAGAGGTGAATGCTTGGTGTATGCCTGGGGGAAAAATTGTAGTTTATTCTGGAATTTTATCAATTACTAAAACAGATGCAGGATTAGCTACTGTAATGGGACATGAGGTTTCTCATGCTCTTGCTAATCATGGTGCACAGCGTATGAGTGCTTCTCAATTGCAAACTTTAGGCGCGGCTGGTGTTGCTGCAGCAACAGGAAGTCAATCTGCTGAAAAGCAACAAATGTGGCAACAATATTATGGAATAGGTTCTCAAGTAGGGGTAATGCTTCCTTTTAGTAGAAGCCATGAAACAGAAGCTGATAAAATAGGTTTAATATTAATGGCAATAGCAGGCTATAATCCAGATGAGGCTATTAGTTTTTGGACAAGAATGTCTGCTAATTCAGGTGGACAAGCGCCAGCTGAATTATTAAGTACGCACCCTTCAGATGCAACTAGAATTGCTAATTTGAAAGCAATGGTTCCGGAAGCTAAGGCAGTTGCAGCCAAATTTGGAGTAGTATTTAAATAGTCAAATTGAAAATAGATATTGAAGCCAATTCATTTGAATTGGCTTTTTTTATGTTGTTTAGGAATGTTTTTTAATAAATTTAAATAGAAACTATTTAGAAAAAAACAATAAATTCGTCAAAAAAAAGAAACAATGAACCATTTACAAAAAGGAGACAAAAAATTATTAAATGCCTGGGCTTTTTACGATTGGGCCAATTCAGTTTATCCATTGGTAATATCATCTGCGGTTTTCCCTATTTTTTACGAGGCTTTGTTTGCTGATAGAGGGCATTATATAAGTATATTTGGTCTTAGTGTTAAGAATTCGGCACTTATTAGTTTTGTTACTGCTTTAGCATTCTTGAAAGTTGCTTTTTTATCACCATTATTATCTGGAATTGCAGATTATGTGGGGAATAAAAAATTTTTCATGAAGTTTTTTTGTTATATGGGGGCTTTATCCTGTATGGCATTGTACTGGTTTAGTTTAGAAAATATATATTTTAGTTTGTTATTTTATCTATTAGGATTAATTGGTTTTTGGGGAAGCTTAGTCTTTTATAATTCGTATTTACCAGATATAGCTTTTGAAGAGCAACAAGATGCTGTTAGTGCCAAAGGATATTCATTAGGCTATATTGGTAGTGTTATACTTTTGGTTATTAATTTGGCCATGGTAATGAAACCTGAAATATTCAACATTGTAGGAACAGATGGAGAACCAGCAGCTATGAAAGCCATGCGATATTCTTTTGTAATGGTTGGAGTCTGGTGGATTTTATTTAGTCAATATACGTATTACTATTTACCAAAAGGGAATAAAGATTCTCAACAAAAAGTTACAAAAGCAATTGTTTTTAATGGTTTTAGAGAGCTTAAAAAAGTTTGGGTTTTATTAGAAGAGAATATTCGTCTAAAAAAATATTTACGTAGTTTTTTTGTTTACAGTATGGCTGTTCAAACAGTGATGTTAGTAGCAACCTATTTTGGTGCACAACAAATCGCTTGGGAATCTAAAGAGCAAAGTACTATTGGCTTGATTATTTGTATATTGTTAATTCAAATTGTGGCTATCTTAGGGGCTTACACTACTTCAAAAGCTTCTGAGAAGTTTGGAAATATCAATACATTAATTTTCATAAACAGTATCTGGATTGTATTGTGTGTTGCAGCTTATTTTATTCTATTACCTATTCATTTTTATATTATGGCTGCTTTGGTAGGCTTAGTGATGGGCGGAATTCAGTCTTTGTCACGTTCTACATATTCTAAATTAATACCTGAAACCGATGATACAGCTTCTTTTTTTAGTTTCTATGATGTTGCCGAAAAAATAGGAATTGTAATTGGAATGTTAGTTTATGGAATTATTGATCAAATTACTGGTAGTCCCCGATTTGCAATTGTATTTTTGGCTGTATTTTTTATTATAGGAGTAGTTTTGTTAAGAAAAGTACCTAGAAAATAGTAAGAAAAATAAAATAAAAAATTATATTTGGAGAAGATAAAAAACTCCTATTTATGAAAATATTAAAAAGTACGTCACAATTTATACTATTATTAGTAATAACTGTTTTTGCTTCATGTACTTATGAGCCAATTGATGGAGCAGTAACTCCTGATCCTGATACTGGAGGAACAGTAAATTCAGGAGTTTTTAAGGCTGATTTTAGTGGAAAAACATGGACATCGAATGAGACTCAAGCTGTAGTTTCAGGGCATTTTATCGAAATCTCAGCAACTAATTCGAAAGGAGAAGGTTTTGCTATTATGATTGAGGGGGCTACTGTGGGGACCTATGCAGCTAATGAAAATTTTGTTGTTTATTCGCCAGATGGAACCGAGTATGGTTTTTGGAGTATTAATGATGATAATCCAACCGAGAATACAGGTTCTGTAACTATTACAAGTATTAATACGGAAACTAAAACTATTTCAGGGACTTTTAATTTTAAAGGTTATTGGTCAGATTCAGATACCCCTAAAGCAGCAATTAACTTCACAAATGGTGTTTTCAAAGATATTCCATATACAACTCAAGAAGAATCAACGGATGTATTTACTGCAAAAGTAGGAGGGACAAATTTTGTAGCAACTGATATTTCTGTTATTGAAATTGAGGATTTTATAACTATTGGCGCTTTAGATGCTAATTTTAATAACTTGTCAATTGCAATAAAAAACACTTTAGAAACAGGAAGTCATATTATTACAAGTACTGTTGGAGCTGATGTTCAGGGGTATTATGAAGATGTAAATGATGAATACCAAGCTGTTTCAGGAAATATAACTATTACTTCTAAAACAAATGATAGAATAAAAGGAACATTTCAATTTACGACTAATGGTGCAACACCATTTATTATAACCGAAGGCAATTTTGATGTAGAATATTAGAAAAAAATAAATACGAAAGTTCAATTGCCCTCAAAAAGTAAGTTCCTTTTTGAGGGCAATTGGTTTTTTAGCTGTTTTTATGGCACAATGATTGACTTATAAATAGAAATGAATACTAGTTGTTTGTGTTATTGTTTGATTATCAATAATATAAAATACATAAATACTAACTTTGTTATTATATAAATGTAATTTATAATGACAAAAAGACTTAAATTATACTATGTCAAAACATAAAATACTTACTATTGACAATCTGTCACAACAAGAATTTGATTCAGAAGCGGAATTAATCCCTTTATTGACACCTGAGGATGAAGAAGAAATGATAAATGAACAGTTGCCTGAGTCGTTACCAATTCTTCCATTACGTAACATGGTTTTGTTTCCTGGAGTAGTAATTCCTATTACTGCAGGGAGAGACAAGTCTATAAAGTTAATTGACGATGCAAATGCCGATGGAAAAATAATAGGTGTTGTAGCTCAAAAGAATGAAGAAATTGAAGATCCTACAAAAGAGGATATCAATTCTATTGGAACCGTTGCGCGTATCTTACGTGTACTTAAAATGCCAGATGGGACTACCACAGTAATTTTACAAGGAAAGAAACGTTTTGAGATAGAATCTGTTACTTCGGAGGAGCCTTATATTTCAGCTCAAATTAAAGATTTTTCAGAAGAAAGACCTGATAAGGAAGATTCAGAGTTTTTAGCAATATTAGACTCTATAAAAGAATTGGCTATTCAGATTATTAAAGTAAGTCCGAATATTCCAAGTGAGGCTACTTTTGCGATAAAAAACATTGAAAGTCAATCTTTTCTAATCAATTTTGTTACTTCTAACATGAATTTATCTGTTAAAGAAAAACAAGACTTGTTGGCTATCAATAATCTTAAAGACAGGGCTTTAGAAACTTTAAAATATATGAATATTGAGTTGCAAAAGTTGGAACTTAAAAATGATATTCAATCTAAAGTACGTTTTGATTTAGACCAGCAGCAAAGAGAATATTTCTTGCACCAACAGATGAAAACCATCCAAGAAGAATTAGGTGGTTCGACTCAGGAAGAAGAAATGGACGAAATGTTAGTGAAGTCTAAAACTAAAAAATGGGATGAAAAAACGCAATCTATTTTTGAAAAAGAATTAACTAAAATGCGTCGAATGAATCCACAGGCTCCTGATTATGGTATTCAAAGAAACTATATGGAGTTGTTGTTGGATTTGCCTTGGAACGAATATTCCAAAGATAATTTTGATTTGAAAAATGCTCAAAAAATACTAGACCGTGATCATTTTGGTTTGGAAGAAGTCAAGAAAAGAATGATTGAGCATTTGGCTGTTTTGAAATTACGAAATGATATGAAATCGCCTATTATTTGCTTAACAGGACCTCCGGGAGTAGGTAAAACTTCAATTGGGCGTTCGGTTGCTGAAGCATTGGGTAGAGAATATGTTCGTATTTCTTTAGGAGGTTTGCGTGATGAAGCAGAAATTCGAGGACATAGAAAAACCTATATTGGAGCAATGCCAGGTAGGATTATTCAAAGTTTGAAAAAAGCGGGTACTTCTAATCCAGTTTTTGTTTTAGATGAAATTGATAAATTATCAAATAGCAATCATGGTGATCCATCTTCTGCATTATTAGAAGTTTTGGATCCTGAACAAAACAGTGCGTTTTACGATAATTTTGTGGAGTTAGGATATGATTTATCTAAAGTGATGTTTATTGCTACTTCTAATAATATGAGCGCAATTCAGCCAGCTTTGAGAGATAGAATGGAGATTATTAAAATGTCCGGATATACCATTGAAGAGAAAGTGGAAATTGCTAAACAACACCTGTTTCCTCGTCAATTAAAAGAACACGGATTAACTTCAAAAGATTTGACTATTGGTAAAAAGCAATTGGAAAAAATTGTTGAGGGCTATACTCGAGAATCTGGTGTTCGCGGATTGGAAGCTAAAATTGCGCAGGTAATTCGTAATGCTGCAAAATCTGTTGCAATGGAAGAGGAATACAATAAAAAAGTTACCGATGAAGACATTGTGAAAGTTTTAGGTGTCCCAAGATTAGAACGTGATAAATACGAAAGTAATGATGTAGCAGGAGTTGTTACTGGCTTAGCGTGGACGAGTGTGGGTGGAGATATTTTATTTATTGAATCTTTACTTTCGCCAGGAAAAGGAGGGATGAGTATTACTGGTAATTTAGGTACGGTAATGAAAGAATCGGCTACAATTGCTTTAGAATATATTAAAGCCAATGTAGATCAATTGGGATTGAATTCGGAATTACTTTCTAAATACAACATTCACTTGCACGTTCCAGAAGGAGCAACTCCAAAAGATGGACCAAGTGCAGGTATAGCAATGTTAACTTCGTTAGTATCTTTGTTTACACAAAAAAGAGTGAAGAAAAACATTGCCATGACAGGTGAAATAACGTTGAGAGGAAAGGTATTGCCTGTAGGTGGAATTAAAGAAAAAATCTTAGCGGCTAAAAGAGCTAACATTAAAGAAATCATCTTATGTCACGAAAACAAAAGTGATGTAGATGAAATAAAACCAGAATACTTAAATGGAGTTACATTTCATTATGTGAAAGAAATGAGTGAAGTTTTGGCCATTGCTATTACAGACCAAAAAGTAAAAAACGCAAAGAAATTGTAATTTATTAAGTTAATCGAAAATAAAATCGAATGATTTAGTTAAACCTAACAGATTTTAAAAATCTGTTAGGTTTTTTTTAGTCTTTTTTGGGAATTAAATCACAATACCAAAAGCCGTAATCATAGGCATCAGTGGCATCTGAATCACATGCAGTATTGGAAGATTCTTGTTTTGGTTTCTCGTATTTTCTGTAGACAATTTCGCCAATTTCAAAATCGATGGGTTTGTTGAAAATTGGGCCATCAAAACTAAACGTATGAAATTCACCATTTTCTCCACAAACATCAACATGCTCAGGCAAATCATCAATGAATTGTTGGTCAATTATTCTTCCCACAAAACTTTTGTCTAAATAACGTTCGTTTACACAAACAACAATTGTTTTAAATCCTAAAGAAATAAATTCCTGAATCAAATCTTTGGTTGGAATTTTCCAAAGTGGAAAAACACCTTCAAAACCCATGGTTGCTAATTTGTCCTCTCGATATTTACGCAAATCTTCTAAAAAAATATCTCCAAAAACAGAATGCGTTATTTCTTTTTCTTTTAATTTTTCTAAAGTTTTTTGCATGACATTCTCATACACTTCCATAGTAGGCATTTCTGGAATTTGCATGATTTCTAGAGGGATTCCAATACTTTGAGCTTGCTGTTCTAACAATTCTACACGAACACCGTGCATTGAAATGCGTTGGAATTGTTGATTAACACTAGTTAATAAACATTCAATTTTAAATTCTGGATTTTGAAGTATTTTGTATAAGGCTAAAGCAGAATCTTTTCCGCTACTCCAGTTAAAAAGGGCTTTCTTCAATGTAAATTTTATTATAATTTTAAGAGCTAAACTTACAAAAATACTTCAATTAGTTGATTAAACCTTTGTAACTTTGAAATTCTGGCTTAATTTATTTTAAATGAAATATCTTTTTCTTTTTATCTCTACTTTTGTATTTGCCCAACAAAACAAAAAAGTCGATTTTACCGCTGTTTCGGCGCATTTAAACTTAAATTCTGTAGAAAAAGCTATTTCCGGTACGGTAAATTATTCTTTTGAAATTTTACAAGCAACCGATACATTGAAAATTGATGCGCAAAACATGAATTTTTCTAATGTAAAATTAAATCTAGCCCCCATTCAATTCTTAAATTCTGGAAAGCAACTTTTAATTGTTTATCCGTTTCAAAAAGGGAAAAACCAAATTAGTTTTGAATATCAGGCAACACCCAAACAAGCTTTATATTTTTTAGGTTCAGAAAAAACGGGAGATTTGCAAATTTGGACACAAGGTCAAGGCAAATATACCAGCAATTGGTTTCCGAGTTTTGATGACGTGAATGAAAAAGTGATTTTTAATTTGGAAATTGAATTTAATAAAGATTATCAAGTTATTGCAAATGGTGTATTAAAGCAACAAATGAATAACGGAAACAATATTGTTTGGCAGTATCAAATGGAGAAACCTATGAGTTCATATTTGTTAATGCTTGCTATTGGGAAGTTTGAAAAACAAACACAATATTCTAAAAGTAAAATTCCGCTGGAGTTGTATTTAGAAAACAAAGACAAGGCTTGTTTTGAACCTACGTATCGTTATTCTAAACGTGTTTTTGATTTTTTGGAAAAAGAAATAGGTGTTAAATACCCTTGGCAAATATATAAACAAGTTCCAGTTCGAGATTTCTTGTATGCAGGAATGGAAAATACATCGGCTACTTTATTTGCAACTCGCTATGTAGTGGATTCTATTGGTTTTGTTGACCGTAATTATACCAATGTGGATGCCCATGAATTGGCACATCAATGGTTTGGTGATTTAATTACTGCCACAAGTGGAAAACATCATTGGTTGCAAGAAGGTTTTGCAACTTATTATGCTTTATTAGCAGAGAAAGAAATTTATGGAGAAGATTATTTTTATGCTCAAATGTATGAATCTATTCAGCAAATTAAATACGCTTCTAGAACGGATACAATTCCTATTTTGAATGAAAAAGCAAGTTCTTTGAGTTACTACCAAAAAGGAGCCTGGGCTTTATTTGCCTTGCATCAACAAATAGGAGATAGAGCATTTAAAAAACTAATAAAAAAATATGTAAAGAAATATGCTTTTAAAACGGTATCGACTGATGATTTTTTAGCTGAAGTTCGAAAAGTCAGTGATTTTGACACCGCCTTGTTTTCTAAAGAATGGCTTGAGTCAACTATAATTAATACGCAAAAAATCAATGCATTATTAGTTAAAAATAAGATAACTAAGATTATGTTGGAATTGGATAAAATCAAACAGAAACCTTTGGCGCAAAAAGAAGGTTTCTTTAAAATGATTTTAATGTCAGATGCTTTTTATGCAGCTAAAGAAATGGTTGTTAGCCAACTTCGTAATGAAACATTTGAAGCAAAAAAAACGTTTTTAGCATTAGCTTTAGAAACCAAAAATATTCAAGTTCGTCAGGCTGTAACTTATTCATTACCTAAAATTCCCGAAGAGTTTAGAATCGATTACGAAAGTCTTTTGGATGATGATTCATACCAAACACAGGAAATCGCCTTGCTCTATTTGTGGCGTAATTTTCCCAAGCATCGTTTGGAATATTTAGAAAAATCAAAAAAATGGATGGGTTTTAATGATTATAATCTTAGAACTTTATGGCTGTCATTGGTTTTAATGACACCGGAGTATATTTCTAACAAAGAAGCTATTATAGAAGAGTTAATAGGGTATTCTTCGGATAAATATGAGGCTACCATTAGACAAAATGCCTTAGAAAAATTGATTGGTTTTAAGATAATTAATGACAGCGTTTTAGTGAATTTAGTAAAAGCTACTACACATCATATGTGGCAATTTTCTAAATTTGGAAGAGACACTATACGAACCTTATTAAAAAATCAAGATTATAAAGATTCATTTATTCGAATTTTGCCAAATTTGAGTGAGCAAGAACAGTTTCAATTGAATCGATTATTAAATTAAATTATTTATGAGAGCATTGGTTATTTCCGGAGGAGGAAGCAAGGGAGCATTTGCAGGAGGTGTAGCCCAGTTTTTATTGGAAAACAAAAAAATAAAATACGATTTGTTTATTGGAACCTCTACCGGAAGTTTACTGATTCCTCATTTAGCTTTAGGAAATATTGATAAAATTCATCGTATCTATACTAATGTAGATATGAGTAAGATTTTTAATATCAACCCGTTTGTAGTAAAAAAAAAGAAGGGGATTGATATGGTGAGCATCAATCATTTTAATGTTTTACTTCAGTTTTTTAAAGGAAAAAGAACATTTGGCGAAAGCAAAAAATTACGTTCTTATATTAAAAAGAATTTATCCATTGAAGAATTCAATCAATTGAAAGCTTTAGATACTGATGTAGTAGTTACGGTTACTAATCTTACTAATAATCAAGCGGAATACAAGTCTATAAAAGACTGTACCTATGATGAATTTTGTGATTGGACTTGGATATCCAGTAATTACATACCCTTTATGAGTATTGTAAATATAAAAGGTTGTGATTATGCCGATGGTGGTTTTTCTAGCTTGGTACCTATTCAAGAAGCCATTAATAGAGGCGCTACCGAAGTGGATGTAGTTATTTTAGAAACAGAAAAATCTACTCCTAGAGTGGCTATTGGTAAAAATCCATTTTCATTATTGATTGATTTATTCCAAATAGAATTAGACCAAATTGAGAAACACGATATTTTGATAGGAACGCTTGCTGCGACTTATAATAATGTAAAACTCAATTTGTATTATACTCCGATTGATTTAACTAATAATGCTTTGATTTTTAACAAAGTCAAAATGACTCAATGGTGGGAAGAAGGTTTTCAGTATGCCAAGAAAAAAAGTGAAACTACTGAAGTTGTAAAATAAGTTACCACAATTGAGCTACCTCATTTTTAATAAAAGCTAATGCAGCACTACTAGGTGAATTTTTTTCTAATAATTCAGTGATTACTACTGTTCTTAATTCATCAGCATTATGTACTTTATCGCTTTTAGCAGCTGAACGAATCATTTGTACTGTTGCATTTTTAGCGGTTAAAATAATCGCCCAACATTGATCTGAAATGTAAATTTGTTGCGCAATATTGTGTTCAAATTCCTGTTCAATATGGGCAATGATAAAGTTTTCATAATCCTTTTTATCATTAGAAATTGGATTAACACGCACCATTAATTGCGATGGATGAATACGCTCCATAAACAAAGCCATTCTTTCATAAGCTTGTAGTCGTAATGGTAAAGCTATTTTTTGATTGTCTTTTTGAATCAACCAACGTCTAGTGTTTTGTTGATTTTTAAAGTGAGCTTTAAATAAAAAATAGGCAACTCCGCCTGTTATTAATGAAGGAAGAGTATAAGCTATTATTTCGATGATTTTTGTTGAATCCATTTTGAGATAAATAATTTGAAAACAAAAATATACTTTTAGAATTATTACACAAAGATTAGCATAGAGAATAGACAAAGATTCCCAAAGAAAAATTTAAATTTTTAGTTTAAAACCTTAGCACATCGCTGTACTGATTTTGCTAATCTTTGTGAAATAGATAGCGAATTTATAATCAAGAATTGTATTCGATAATTAATTCTTAAATACTTATTTTTGCATAAATAGATAAATAGCAATGGAGAAATATATTTCGCAACTTAACGAAGCACAACGTCAACCCGTATTACAAAAAGATGGTCCAATGATAATTATTGCTGGAGCAGGTTCGGGAAAAACACGTGTGTTAACCATAAGAATTGCCTATTTGATGCATCAGGGAATTGATGCATTTAACATTTTGTCACTTACGTTTACCAATAAAGCGGCGCGTGAGATGAAAAATCGTATTGCTGATATTGTAGGGGCTAGCGAAGCTAAAAACCTTTGGATGGGAACTTTTCACTCTATTTTTGCTAAAATTTTACGTTCAGAAGCCGATAAATTAGGTTATCCTTCTAACTTCACTATTTATGATTCTCAAGATTCGTTACGCGCAATTTCTGGGATTATTAAGGAGATGCAATTGGATAGAGATATTTATAAGCCTAAACAAATTTTAAGTCGGATTTCTACTTTCAAGAACAGTTTAATTACAGTAAAAGCTTATTTTAATGATCCTGATTTGCAGGAAGCGGATGCGATGTCTAAAAGACCTCGTATGGGTGAAATCTATCAGGCTTATGTAGACCGTTGTTTTAAGTCGGGGGCGATGGATTTTGATGATTTGTTGTTGAAAACCAATGAATTATTAACGCGTTTTCCAGAGGTTTTAGCTAAATACCAAAATCGTTTCCGTTATATTTTGGTGGATGAGTATCAAGATACCAATCACTCCCAATATTTGATTGTACGTGCTTTATCAGATAAATTTCAGAATATTTGTGTAGTAGGTGATGATGCACAAAGTATTTATGCTTTCCGAGGCGCCAACATCAATAACATCTTAAACTTTCAAAAAGATTACCAAGGAGTAAATACCTATCGTTTGGAACAAAATTATCGTTCGACTCGAAATATTGTGGAAGCTGCTAATACGGTTATGGAGCACAATAAAACCAAATTAGACAAAGTAGTTTGGACTGCTAATGAATTTGGCCCAAAGATAAAAGTGCATCGCAGTTTAACGGATGCCGAAGAAGGTCGTTTTGTGGCCAGTACCATTTTTGAACAAAAAATGCAAAACCAATTGACTAATGGTCAATTTGCAATTTTGTATCGTACCAATGCACAATCACGTGCTATGGAAGATGCGCTTAGAAAAAGAGATATTCCGTATCGCATTTATGGAGGTTTGTCTTTTTATCAAAGAAAAGAAATAAAAGACGTTTTGTGCTATCTACGATTGGTAATTAATCCAAAAGACGAAGAAGCCTTAATGCGTGTTATCAATTATCCAGCACGAGGAATAGGGGATACTACTGTAGAAAAATTGACCGTTGCGGCCAATCATTACAAAAGATCTATTTTTGAAGTAATGCAAAATATAGATCGCATTGACTTGAAGTTGAATTCAGGAACCAAACAAAAATTGAATGATTTTGTAACGATGATTCAAAGTTTTCAGGTGATCAACGAAAATCAAGATGCTTTTTTTATTACGGATCATGTTTCTAAAAAAACAGGATTAGTTCAAGAATTGAAAAAAGATGCCACACCTGAAGGAATGGCTAAAATTCAGAATATTGAAGAACTTTTAAACGGGATTAAAGATTTTACCGAAGGTCAAAAAGAAATTGATGGCGCTCGTGGTTCTTTGGCTGAATTTATGGAAGATGTGGCTTTGGCTACTGATTTAGACAAAGATACTAGTGATGAAGATCGTGTGGCTTTGATGACTATTCACTTAGCTAAAGGTTTGGAATTTCCACATGTTTTTGTAGTAGGTATGGAAGAAGATTTGTTTCCGTCAGCTATGAGTATGAGTACGCGTTCGGAGTTAGAAGAAGAACGTCGTTTGTTTTATGTGGCTTTAACAAGAGCCGAACATCAAGCGTATCTAACCTATGCACAATCTCGTTATCGCTGGGGAAAATTAACAGATAGCGAACCTTCGCGTTTTATTGAAGAAATTGATGGTCAATTTTTAGAATACCTAACTCCAGCAGAAACTAATTATCGTTTTAAACCGATGATTGATAAAGATGTTTTTGGCGATGTAGACAAGTCTAAATTGCGTTTAGCCAAACCATCTAATGGAACACCTCCTAAATACATTACCGATAATCAACCTAAACCAGAAGCACAAATTCGAAAACTAAAGCCAGTTTCGTCTAACGCGCCTTCGGCAGCAGCAAATTTATTTGATAATAAATTAACGACTGGAAACATAGTTATGCACGAACGTTTTGGTCGCGGTCAGGTATTGAATTTAGAGGGAGTTGGTGCCGATAAAAAGGCTGAAATTAAGTTTGAAGTAGGTGGAATCAAAAAGCTTTTGCTAAGATTTGCTAAGTTAGATGTGATAGGCTAAGAAATAGTACATAAAAACAATTAGAAATCAGAAGATAGCTGATTTATTAATTGATTTTCTTAACTTTAATAGTATTCTAAGTAATAAAATTAAAACACATGGCAGAATTCATTAAAATATACGAAGACAAACCTTCTGAAGCAGCGATTGCTAAAGTGGTTAAAGTTTTAAAAAGTGGGGGATTAGTTATTTATCCTACTGATACTGTTTATGGTTTAGGTTGTGATATTACCAATTCCAGAGCCTTAGAGCGTATTGCAAAAATTAAAGGAGTGAAATTGGATAAAGCTAAATTCTCGTTCGTTTGTCATGATTTGAGTAATCTTTCGGATTATGTCAAACAAATTGACACATCAACTTTTAAAATTTTAAAAAGAGCTTTACCTGGACCTTATACTTTTATTTTGCCAGGAAACAACAATTTGCCAAAAGAGTTCAAAAAGAAGACTACTGTTGGTATTCGTGTGCCTAAAAACAATATTACTTTAGAAATTGTAAAAATGTTAGGGAATCCAATTGTAACAACCTCTATTCGTGATGAAGATGATGTAGTTGAATATACTACTGATCCGGAATTGATTTTTGAAAAATGGCAAAACTTAGTGGATATGGTTATTGATGGTGGTTATGGAGATAACGTAGCTTCAACCATTATTGATTTATCAGGACATGAGCCAGAAGTAATTCGTGAAGGAAAAGGAGATTTGGATATTCTATAGAAAAAAATCCAAACTTTATTTAGTAAATATAAAACATAAAAAAAAACGTCCCGAATTTCTCGGGACGTTTTTAGTACAATAAAAATCTAAATCAGATTTATTTTTGATTTTTCATTTCTTTTTCAACCATATCATAGAATTGGTCAATTTTAGGTAACACAAGAATACGAGTTCTTCTGTTTTTAGCTCTGTTTTCAGCAGAAGTATTTGGTACTAAAGGAACATAAGAACTTCTACCTGCAGCGATTAATTGTTCTGGTTTAACTCCTAATTCATTTGTTAATACACGGATGATAGAAGTAGAACGTTTCACACTTAAATCCCAGTTGTCTAATAAAATTCCATTTCCAATGTAAGGAACGTTGTCAGTATGTCCTTCAACCATACACTCAAAATCAGGTTTGTCATTTACCACTTTAGCAACTTTAGCTAACACGCTTTTAGCTCTGTCAGACACATTATAGCTTCCAGTTTTGAATAACATTTTGTCAGAAATAGAGATATAAACCACTCCTTTTTCAACATTGATTTCGATGTCTGGATCGTTCAATCCCACTACGCTTTTTAAACTAGTAACAACAGCAAGAGTAACACTGTCTTTCTTAGTTAAAGCATCCTGCATTCTAGAGATTTTTAAATCTTTTTCTTTGATAGATTCTAAGGCTTTTTCAATGTTTTCAGCACCTTTTGTTGTTAGAACAGTCATATCTTTAGATTGAGAAATCAAAGTTTGATTGTGTTCTTTCAAACCTTCAACTCTTGCAGCAAGACCTGCTTTTTCTTCAAGACATGAATTCAATTTTACTGTCGCAGTGTTTAATAAATCTTGAGTTTCTTTATTTCTTGCTTCTAAGTCTGCATATTTCTTTTTAGATACACAAGAAGTTAAAAGAGCGAGTACCGAAAGGGCGATAACAACTTTTTTCATAAATTATAATAGTTTTTGAGTTTTTACAAATTTAGCTTTTAATGTTTAAAAATTAAATATAAATTAATGTTAATTTCATTTCACAAAGATCTTGCCATTGTTTATATAATAACTAATAACGATACTTTTAATAGTATAGTATTTTTTTGATTGAAAAAGTGCTCTTTTTTTGTAAGTTTTTGAAAATAAGCTATAAAAATCAAAATGAGCTCTTAAAATAGCAAAGCAATGACTGAATTTTCCTTGAAAAATGAAATGAATCGCAGCAATTCCATCTAAAAGCATGCGAATAAATAAAACTGAATATAAACTCTCTTTGGGTAAATTTTTAACTAACATTAACAGAGAATTTCTGAAATTCAAATAGGTTTTTTTGGGATTACTCTGTTTTAATGTAGCACCACCTACATGGTAAACCACCGAATTTGGATTGTATTTAATGTTGTGTTGGCTGTTTTTTGCACGCCAACATAGGTCAATTTCTTCTTGATGTGCAAAAAAATCATCATCAAATCCTTTTAATTCGTGATACACTTTACTTCGGATAAAAAAACAAGCACCCGAAGCCCAACTGATTTCACAAACATCGTTGTATTGTCCGTTATCTTTTTCTATAGTTTCAAAAATACGTCCTCGGCAATACGGATAACCATATTTATCTATAAAACCACCAGCTGCACCAGCGTACTCAAAATAGGATTTGTTTTTGAAATCTAAAATTTTAGGTTGTATAATAGCTGTTTTAGGGTCATTTTCAAACATTTCTAAAATAGGTGTTAACCAATTTTCTGTCACTTCAATATCTGAATTGACTAAAGCGTAAATTTCGGTATCAATGTGCTGTAGGGCTTCGTTATAGCCTTTAGCAAATCCGTGATTTCCTGTGTTTTTTACAATTTTCACAGTCGGAAAATGTTGCTCAACAAATAAAATAGAGGTATCCGTTGAAGCATTATCCGCAACATATATAGTAGCTTCAGGAGAAAATTGTATGATGGAAGGTAAAAATTGTTCTAGTAATTTTACTCCGTTCCAATTAAGGATAACAACGGCTATTTTTTTCAAAGTATCTTTTTGTTTTTTTTAATTGTAATCAGGAAGTTCAGGTTGAAATTCATATTTTTCATTCTCATAATCCATTTGACAAAAATAATGATTCAATCCATTGCTAACCATTAAAAAATCCGATTTCATTGTCATATTATAACGGGCAATTTGGTCAAAAGTTCCTTGGGTAATTTTGACTTCGGGTGCTTTGCATTCGACCAAAATATTAATAGAACCATCAGAATTAAAGACTACCACATCATATCTCTTTCTTAATCCGTTTACAAACAGCACTTTTTCGACATTAATTAAAGATTTAGGATATTTCTTTTCTTCCAATAAAAAACGTACCACATGCTGACGAACCCATTCTTCGGGAGTAAGAATGATGAATTTTTTCCTGATTTCATCAAAAATAGCCACTTTATTTTCGCTATTTTTGAAACGAAAAGAATAAGAAGGAAAATTGAGTTTTTGCATGTCGCAAAAATATAAAATAAGTTTAAAGATAGTAGGTTTCAAATCTGAAATCTGCCTTCTAAAATCTGAAATCTAAAAATGGACGAAGTCATAAAAATTGTAAACGATATAAAAAGTGGAAATATTAAACCCATTTATTTTTTGATGGGCGAAGAACCTTATTATATAGATAAGCTTTCGGATTATATAGAAGAAAATGTTTTGTCGGAAGATGAAAAAGGATTCAACCAAACGGTGATGTATGGTAGAGATGTTACTGTAGATGATATTGTTTCAACGGCCAAACGTTATCCTATGATGGCCGAACGTCAGGTTGTTATAGTGAAAGAAGCACAGGATTTGACTAAAACTATTGATAAATTAGAAGCTTACGCTGATAACCCTATGACATCTACAGTTTTAGTTCTTTGTTATAAGTATAAAACTTTAGACAAAAGAAAAAAAGTGACCAAGAACATTGCTAAATCAGGCGTGATTTACGAAAGTAAAAAATTGTATGAAAATCAAGTAGGCGATTGGATCAAACGTGTTTTAGCTGGAAAAAAATATGCTATTGAACCTAAAGCTTCGGCCATGTTAGTAGAATTTTTAGGAACTGATTTGAGTAAAATAAACAATGAATTAGAAAAACTTCAAATTATATTACCTAAAGGAAGTACTATTTCTCCAAAAGACATTGAAGAAAATATAGGTTTTAGCAAAGATTTCAATGTTTTTGAATTGCGAAAAGCCATTGGAGAACGCAACCAATTAAGAGCTTATACTATTGCTGAAAATTTTGCTAACAACCCTAAAGATAATCCAATGGTAGTTACTACTAGTTTGGTTTTTGGATTCTTCGTTCAGTTATTGAAATACCACGGATTAAAGGATAAAAACCCTAAAAATGTAGCTTCTGTTTTAGGTGTAAATCCTTTTTTCTTAAAGGAATACGATTTAGCAATACGCAATTACCCTATGCGAAAAGTAAGTCAAATTGTAGCTTCTTTACGAGAAATTGATGTAAAAAGTAAAGGAGTAGGAGCTAATGCTTTATCAAATGCCGATTTGTTAAAAGAAATGCTTTATCATATTTTTAATTAGCCATTTTAATTTTAGATATTTGCAGTTCTAAAAACGAAACAAAAATACCACAAAACTAATGGGAATGAATAAGAATACCATCTTAGGATGGGCTACGTTTATAATGATTGTAATGGGACTCATATTAATAGGTCTTGGGATATTTAAATATAGTGATGTTTCAGGAATAGGATTTGCAGCGGTTGGCATAGGTTTCTTTGCTATTGCTTGGGTTTTTAGTTCGCTTAAAGGTAGAGTATGAAAAAGTTTTTGGTTTGAAGTTAATTGTTTGTAGTTATGGCAACAATATCAAAATTTGAAGAATTAGAGATTTGGCAAAAAGCAAGAGAAATTTGCCAATACGTTGAATTATTAATTCAGACCACAAATTTAAAATCAAACTTTTCGCTGAAAGACCAAATTGATAGAAGTTCAGGTTCTATTATGGACAACATAGCTGAAGGATTTGAAAGAAATGGTAATAGAGAATTTATTCAATTTTTAAGTATAGCAAAAGGTTCTGCAGGTGAAACAAAATCACAATCTTATAGAGCTTTTGATAAAAAACTAATTTCAGCAGAACAACATTTTAAACTAAATGAAATGATTGAAATTGAAAAAAATAAAATAGGTTCAATGATGAACTATTTGAATAATTGTGAAATCAAAGGATTAAAATTTAAATAATAAAAGAGGAGTTTGTACCGGACAAACTATAAACAACTAACAAAAAACAATAAACGTTAAATTATGTCAGACGATAAGAAAGTAATATTCTCAATGCAAAAATTGAGTAAAACCTATCAAGGAGCAGATAAACCAGTGCTTAAAAATATTTATTTGAGTTTCTTTTACGGAGCTAAAATTGGTATTTTAGGTTTAAATGGTTCTGGTAAATCTTCACTTTTAAAAATTATTGCAGGTGTTGATAAAAACTATCAGGGAGATGTTGTTTTTCAACCAGGTTACACAGTAGGTTATTTAGAGCAAGAACCTATTTTAGATGATTCTAAAACGGTTCTAGAAATTGTTCAAGAAGGAGCTGCTGAAACGATGCAAGTTCTAGAAGAATACAATAAAATTAACGATTTATTTGGTCTTGAAGAAAACTATTCTGACCCAGACAAAATGGATAAGTTAATGGAGCGTCAAGCTTTATTACAAGATAAAATTGATGCTTTAGGAGCTTGGGAAATTGATACTAAGTTAGAAATTGCTATGGATGCCTTGCGTACTCCTGACGGCGATACACCTATTAAAAACCTTTCAGGAGGAGAGCGTCGTCGTGTGGCTTTATGTCGTTTGTTATTGCAACAACCGGATGTATTGTTATTAGATGAGCCTACCAACCACTTGGATGCGGAATCAGTACTTTGGTTGGAACAACATTTAGCACAATATTCAGGAACTGTAATTGCAGTTACGCACGATAGATACTTCTTAGACAATGTTGCTGGCTGGATTTTAGAATTGGATAGAGGAGAAGGTATTCCATGGAAAGGGAATTATTCTTCTTGGTTAGACCAAAAATCAAGCCGTATGGCTCTTGAAGAAAAAGTAGCTTCTAAACGCAGAAAGAACTTAGAGAGAGAGTTGGATTGGGTTCGTCAAGGAGCTAAAGGGCGTCAAACCAAACAAAAAGCGCGTTTGCAGAACTACGATAAATTATTGAATGAAGACCAAAAAGAACTAGATGAAAAACTAGAAATTTATATTCCAAATGGTCCAAGATTGGGAACCAATGTTATTGAAGCTAAAAATGTAGCGAAGGCTTTTGGTGATAAATTGTTGTATGATAATTTGAATTTTACTTTGCCACAAGCTGGAATTGTGGGTATTATTGGGCCTAATGGTGCTGGTAAATCAACTATTTTCAAAATGATTATGGGTGAACAACAAACAGATAGTGGTTCATTTTCTGTTGGTGAAACAGTAAAAATTGCCTACGTAGACCAATCACATTCTAATATTGATCCTAACAAATCAATTTGGGAGAATTTTGCTGATGGTCAGGAATTGATTATGATGGGTGGAAAGCAAGTAAACTCTCGTGCTTATTTATCTCGTTTTAACTTTGGTGGTGGTGAACAAAACAAGAAAGTATCGATGCTTTCTGGTGGAGAACGTAACCGTTTGCACTTGGCAATGACTTTGAAAGAAGAAGGAAACGTATTGCTTCTAGATGAGCCAACGAATGATTTGGATGTAAACACACTTCGTGCATTAGAAGAAGGTTTAGAAAAATTCGCTGGTTGTGCTGTAGTTATTTCGCACGACAGATGGTTCTTAGACCGTATTTGTACACATATTTTAGCTTTCGAAGGAGATTCAGAAGTGTATTATTTTGAAGGAGGTTTCTCTGAATATGAAGAAAATAAAAAGAAACGCCTTGGTGGTGACTTAACTCCAAAACGTTTGAAATACAAAAAATTAATCAGATAATGAATCTGAATTTAATGGATATAAAAAAGGGATGATTTTAAAAGTCATCCCTTTTTTTATATATCATCAAGTATTAAAACTATTTTTTATCTAATTTTCTCAATATTACATCTGCTTGTTGTGCGATTGTTCTAAAATAGTTTGCATCTTTTTGAACTTCCTTAAAATGTTTGTTTAATATTTCTCTTCGATTTATTTCACTGTCAAGTTCACTATATTCTATTATATTGATTAATCGTTGTTTTTCGTTGTAGGGAAGATCGTAAAGTTTAATTTCGTTTAATTTGTTTAATAATTTTTGTCTATAATCGACTTCATGATATTGTTCATTGTCGCGAAGTTTTAGAGAAGCAGCAATTACTTCATCTTCATTTATAGATGAAAGAACAATCTCTATTAATTCATCTGTAGAAGGTTCAGGAAGTTGAATTAAAATGCTGTTTCCTCCTGTATGGTATTCAGAATTAACTTGAGATTTCAACCAATATTTTCCAGTTTTAGTATCAAAATATTTAGTCGACCAACCATTTTCTAATATCTCAACTTTTGTTAATTCCTTTAAAAAGTTGGTAATTAAATTGTTATTGGAGTATAATTTTCTAAGACTCATGTTTTTAGAAATATCACTATTTTTACGAATTACTAAACTGCAGATTGCTTAGATTTTTATAAATTCCGTTTTCTAAAGCTATCAGTTCTGTGTGTGTTCCTTGTTCACTAATCACTCCATTATCAATTACTAGGATTTGGTCAGCTGAACGAATGGTTGAAAGCCTGTGAGCAATAATAATACTGGTTCTTCCCTGCATCAAAATCTCCAAAGCTTCCTGAACCAGCTTTTCACTTTCACTATCTAACGAAGAAGTAGCTTCGTCCAAAATTAAAATACTTGGGTTTTTCAGTAGGGCACGAGCAATTGCAATACGCTGCCTTTGACCTCCGGAAAGTTTAATCCCTCTTTCTCCCACAATAGTTTCCATTTTTTCAGGAAAGCTTTCGATAAAATTCAAAGCATTGGCTTGTTTGGCTGCTAAAATAATTTCTTTATCCGTTGCATTAGGTTTTCCGTAAGCAATGTTTTCTTTGATTGTACCACCAAACAAAATTACATCCTGAGGAACAATACTCATATTGCCACGAAGATTTTCCAGGTCATAATCATAAATGTTTTTATCGTCGATAAGTATGCTTCCCTTGTCAATATCATAAAAACGCAATAATAAAGAAGCTATAGTCGATTTTCCTGCACCACTAGGCCCTACAACGGCAATTTTTTGTCCGGAACCAGCTGTGAAATTCACGTCTTTCAAAACCTGAATTTCCTTTCTGGAAGGATAACTAAAAGCTACATTTTTAAAGCTCACATTTCCTTTGATTTTTTCAATATTAGGAATATGGGCAACTGCATTGATTTCTTCTGGTTTTTCGTCCAATAATTCAAATACACGTTCGGTTGCACCAATTGCTTTTTGAACCTGAGCGTATAATTCTGCAATTCCACCCGAAGAAGCACCTACATAACTGGAGTATAAAATAAAGGTAAAAAGTTCTCCAACGGTAATTTCGCCTGCAATACTCAATTGTACTCCGTACCAAACAACTGCTACAATAGTTCCAAACAAACAAATGATGATAAATGAAGCAAAGTACCCTCTTAATTGCCCGCCTTTAATAGCGATTTTGACAACTTCTCTTATTCTATCTTTATAACGTGCAATTTCATACCATTCGTTAGCAAAAGCTTTAACGATACTAATTCCCTGCATGGTTTCTTCAACTACCACCTGACTTTCGGCAACCTGATCCTGTACTTTTTTAGAATATTTTCGAATAAAACGACCAAAAAGTACTGCAGCGACTCCCACTAACGGAACAATAGAAACCATCATAATGGTCAATTTGATATTAATACTGGCCAACATAACAAAACTTCCAATAATCAATATAAACTGTCGAAGAAATTCAGCAATGGTGGTGGTCAGTGTATCTTGGATTTGGGTAATGTCATTGCTAATTCTACTGTTTAGTTCGCCCACACGCTTTTGAGAAAAGAAGGACATCGGCAGTTTGACTAAATTAGTATATAAAGCCAATCGTACATTAGCCAGCGTATTTTCGGTAAAGTTGACAAACAAAGACAATCTGAAAAATGAAAAAACCGATTGTAATATTAATACCAATCCCAAACCTAAGGCAATTTTATTGGCTAAATCAGCATCTTTTTTATTCACACAGTCTACTAACATCCCCATGAATTTTGGAAAAGCTAAAGCAGTTACACTGGTTAGTAATAAAAACAGTAAACCTACATAAAACTTCCAGCTATTGTTGCCGGCATATTTGAAAATAATTTTTGCTTTATTCAGTGAACTGGCCGTTATTTTTGATTTTGGTAAATCATTCTCTTTGAATCTTCCCATTTTTTCTAATTTAGATTGCAAATGTACTATTATAAGAGAGTAAGAGCAAAAAAATATGACAAGACTATAAATACTTAAAAGACTGTAATTGAACCCTAAAGAATATTGCTTTGTTTTTTTATTAATTTATTTTCAATTTTTGCTTGCAAATATAAAATCTAGCTGTATATTTGCACTCGCAATCAGGTAATGAAAGCAAAATAAAATAGGGCGATTAGCTCAGCTGGTTCAGAGCACCTCGTTTACACCGAGGGGGTCGGGGGTTCGAACCCCTCATCGCCCACCAAAATTTAATAAACCTCTAAAGTCATTGATTTTAGAGGTTTTTTTTATGGTTTGATGAATCTAAATTAAATATCAAAGATTCCTATAAAATCAGGTGTTTATTGGAAAATTTGATTCGAGATGTGTAAGTGAAAAATTCAAATCTTTCTAAGAAGTAGTTAATGATAATCTTTTCTCGTTACACAGAAATACTTAATTTAAAAATTGTTCTCTATATTCGGTAGGTGTAATACCTACTTCTTTCTTAAAAAGTCTTGAAAAGTAAGGTGGATTTTCAAAACCTAATTCATAAGCAGTTTCAGATACGGTTTTGTCAGTATTCATCAAAATATTTTTTGCTTCGATAACTAATGCAATGTGAATGTGCTCCAGCGCTGTTTTACCGGTTTCTTGTTTTAATACATCACTTAAATATTTTGGAGACAATGATAGCTTGGCAGCCATATATTTCACAGAGGGCAAGCCACTTTTTTGGAGACCTCCGTTTTCAAAATAGTGTTTCAATATCTCTGTAAATTTCGTGATTATAGTACCAGATAATACGGTTCTATTCAGGAATTGACGTTTGTAAAATCGCTGAGCATATTTTAAGAAAGAATCTATATGAGCAAGTATGATATCTTTGCTGTACTCATCTTGATTGCTGTAATATTCCACTTTTATCTTGTTGAATAAATCCCATAGAATGGCTTCTTCCTTTGGCGACAGATGTAAAGCTTCATTCACTTCGTAATCAAAATAGCCATACTTACTTATTTCAGAATGAAGGTTATGGTTCACTAAAAAATCTTCGTGAATATATAATAGAAATCCTTTTTCGCTTGTTTCTACATTATTCATTACTATTTTCTGATGTGGTTTTAGAAAAGCAAGTGACCCATTGTCGTGGTCGTACTTTGTTCTGCCATATTGAAATGTCCCTGATTTTAATTTTGTTAAGGCAATCGTATAAAACGCCATCGTAAATTCTCTCTCGATAAAAGTACATTTTTCTGACTCTTCAAAAGTCAGTAGACCCAGAAGCGGATTTTCAGGTGGAGGAAATCCGTTTGATTTTAAGAGTTCACTTATTGTTTTATAATGTTTCATCCGATCTTTATTTAATTTATTTATCCAAATATTATCTACATTCAAAAAATAACCAAAAGTTTACAGCAATCTATTTTTCAATCATTTTTACACAGGTATTCCATATATTTTGTCTCAATAATTTTGGTTATTTTTTTTATTTCACTCTGATAAAATTCCACAATTTTAAACAGTAAAGCTAATCCGTTACCTGAAAAAAACCTGTTGCTACTTGAATGAATTCCTGCAATTTTTTAGGTATTGCAAGTTCATCTGCCTTAGACATACTTAAAACTTCTTCTGCCTTTTCTTCATTAGACGCAAGTTTTACCCAATTCGGATTAATGATAAGTCCGTGTCCAATAGCTACCAATGACAATCCCATTTCCAGTGCTTCTATTGCTTCATTGAACTGTTTGATACCTCCAGCAGCAACTACAGGAACTCTATGATGAACGTGATCGAGTACTAATTTTAAAATAGGAGTATCGCCATTTTGATCATCTACCGACTTTTGCGAAAGTAAATTAGCAAGTGAGACGTGAAGATAATCAATTTCGCAGTCGATTAATTTATCAATCAATGGAAAAATATCATTCACTTTATAACTTTCAGGTTCTTCTGGTGATATTCTGAAACCTATCATAAACGGCCTGTCTGCATGCTTTTTAATGACATCCTGAATTTCCTTGATCACTTCTACAGCAAAATTCATTCGTTTTTCGGCCGATCCGCCCCAATAATCTGTTCGTTGGTTATAATAAGGTGAAAAGAAATTTTGCAATAGAAATCCGTGAGCTCCGTGTAACTCTACTCCGTCAAAACCTGCCTTTATAGCTCTGTGAGTAGTTTCGCCAAAAGCCTTTATCATGTTCAGAATTTCTTCATGTGTAAGTTCACGTGATACAACTCCTCCTGCATAAAACATCGAAGGTGCTAATGCTACGGGACTTGCACTAACAGGGATACCATCAGGAATAAGATCTAAAACCGCTTTGTTTCCAGCGTGATAAATTTGAAGTACTGCAGCTGCCCCACCTTTTTTTGCTGCAGTAGCCAATTTTTTAAGGCTTGGCATAAAAGAGTCATCATAGGAGGCATATTCATTGTTAAATCCAATTCCGTTTGCCATTACTCTGGTACAACCGGTTATCACTAATCCAACGTTTCCGCTTCGGGCTTCATAATGTTTTATTTCATCATCTGATATAGTATAATCATCATTACTAGCCCAGGTGGTCATTGGCGCCATTGCAATCCTGTTTTTAATTTTGATTCCTTTTTTAAATGTAAAAGTTTGAAATAATTGTTTTGTATCTGTTGTCTCGCTCATTATTTTAAATTTTATGTTATTAAATGATGATGCAAAGTTGAGACATTCAATTATTTTGCAAGATATACAAAAGTCGGTAGATGCGATACAAATTGCGGAATGTGGCCTTAACATGCTCTTTTCATAACCTAATTTAAAATCGTATTCCGATATTTTTGATTGGTTATTATTTCAAAAAAAAACTGTTATTTGTTTATTTAATATTGATACTTTTAAAGAATTACATGCTATTCTATTTAGTATGATCCATTTTTTTTTTTTAGTTCCTAGATAAAATGGTTTGAAAACAGTTACGTATCGGCTACAAAATATTAAAACCTATAAAGTCATTGATTTTAGAGTTTTTTTTATGGTTTGAAAATTTAATGTTAAAAATTTTAAATCCAAGTGGTTAAAAATATATCATCCTTATAGAGAGCTTAGATTAAGTTGCTTTTTTCGGATCAGGTTCAAAAGTTGGAAAAAACAAAAAAATTAAACAAAACTTTAACTTAGAATGGCATATTATAAGCTACAAGTCTTTTAGTTTTTGTATTATCTTAGCCACAAATAATATTTTTAATGAACAAGTATTTTTTTCTTGTTTTTATTTAAATCAAGTTTTTTTTGCTTTTTTAGATAGTATTTTATTAATGTTTAAATCGCTTTTTAAAATTAATAATCTTGTAAAATATTCATTAACCTATATATAATCGCGAACATGAATGTATCAGAATGGCTCATTTTTATTTTAATTTTGCAAATAGTTCATGGATTATTTACTTGGAAGCTTTATTTAAAAGCAGGACGAAATCCTATTGAATCTTTCATACCCATTTATAATTTAGTGATTTTAATGAAAATTATAAATCGTCCTCGCTGGTGGGTTTTATTACTTTTTATTCCCATTATTAATCTAATAGTAATTCCTGTAGTTTGGGTAGAAATTATTAGAAGTTTTGGTAAAAACTCGACTAGGGACACAGTATTGGTCTTACTTTCATTAGGGATTTATGTTGCTTTTTTAAATTATACCTCCGAAAAACTTACTTATATTGAGAATAGAGATCTACAGCCCAAAACTAAAACGGGAGACACCATAAGCGCTCTTTTATTTGCTATTATTGTTGCAATATTGGTGCATACCTATGTTATCCAACCTTTTACAATTCCGTCTTCATCATTAGAAAAGTCGTTGCTAATTGGTGATTTTTTATTTGTAAGCAAAATTAATTTTGGAGCAAGAACGCCCATGACAACAATTGCATTACCAATGGTTCATGATTCAATTCCTTTTTTAAACATGAAATCTTATGTGTTTAATGATGATGTGACAAAAAAGGGAACTTCAATATTGAATAAATTTCAATTGCCTTATTTCAGATTTCCATCAATTGAAACTATTAAACGCAATGAAATTGTTGTATTTAATCAACCTGCTGATACGTTGCGTGATATGGATAATTTTAATCCAGATAGAAATTATTACAAACCAATTGATAAGAAAACAAATTTAGTAAAACGCTGTGTCGGAATTCCTGGAGATATTTTTGAAATAAGAGATGGAAACATTTATATCAATGGAAATTTGAGTAAAATGCCAGAAAGTGCCAAACCTCAATATAACTTTTTTATTAATACTCAAGGAGTCAAAATGGATCAAAGTGCTCTTGTAAACTTGTATGGAGCTACTGAAGGTTTAAAGGATGGAAGTGGAAATTTTGTGCAAACAAATAACGGAGAGTATTTATTAACCTTAACAGAAAAAGAAGCTGCAGCAATAGCAAATAATCCAGTTGTTAAAGGTGTAACCAAATATATTACTCCAAAAGGGATGGATGGCGATGTATTTCCTCATATTGCTTCTTTAGGGTGGAATATTGACAATTTTGGACCTATTTATATACCTAAAAAAGGCAAAACTATTCAATTAGACATAAAATCACTTCCTTTTTACAAACGAATTATACAAGAATATGAGAACAACAGTTTAAAAGTTATTGGAGATGAGATTTTGATAAATGGAAAAATAAGTACTAGTTATACTTTTAAGCAAGATTATTATTGGATGATGGGAGATAACCGTCAAAATTCATTAGATGCAAGATATTGGGGATACGTTCCATTTGACCACATAGTTGGAAAGCCTGTTTTTATATGGTTTAGTTGGAATAAGGATGCTAGTGGAATAAAGAAAGTAAGATGGAATCGCATTTTCTCTGTAGTAAATGGTAACAGTGAACCTAAATCTTATTTATTGCATTTTTTGGGATTAATAGCTATTTATATCATAGGTAAAAATGTAGTGAAGAAAGTAAGAAAGAATAGTTAAATAGAAACTTTTTAGATTTTAATATATAGAGTTAAATTTGATAAAATATCTAGTATTGATTGGATGTGTTGTTCTTCAAATCTGATTAAAAATAATTCGTAAATAGTGCTGTAAGAACTAGAAAACGCTTTAATTTCTTAAGGAGTTTTTTTATTCAATTTTATTAACTTTCAATTAGCATTTCTTATCCTAGAATCTATTTTGCAATTCTTACCTTTGTATATACAAATATGATTATACTTTCATGGATACAAATACCCTTTCCCAAATAAAAATTTCCGTTCTGGACTTAGCAATAGTTAGAGATGGAGGAAATCCCTCAGATACTTTTAAAAATAGTTTGGATTTGGCTCAAAAAGCCGAAAAATGGGGCTATAACCGATTTTGGTTAGCCGAACATCACAACATGCAAGGAGTTGCCAGTAGCGCAACCGTAGTACTTATTGGTCACATTGCTTCAGGGACTTCAACCATTCGAGTAGGTTCTGGGGGAATTATGCTTCCCAATCATGCTCCCTTAGTAGTGGCAGAACAATTTGGAACCTTGGCCACTCTTTTTCCTAATCGAATTGATTTGGGTTTAGGACGCGCTCCTGGGACTGATCAATTTACAGCAGCAGCTTTAAAAAGAGACGAACATGCTGCTATGGAATTCCCTGCAAATGTTGAAGAATTGCAACTGTATTTATCAGAGGGAAATAAAAACGGAAAGGTGCGAGCTATTCCAGGAGAAGGCTTGGATATCCCTATTTGGATTTTAGGTTCCAGTACTGATAGCGCTTATTTAGCAGCTTCTATGGGCTTACCTTATGCTTTTGCCAGTCATTTTGCTCCGGCTCAGCTCTACAAAGCTTTGACTATTTATAGAAATAATTTTAAACCTTCGGAACAATTAAAAGCTCCTTATGTGATTGCCTGTGTTAATGTAATTGCTGCGGATACGGATTATGAAGCTCAGAAGTTAGCAACTTCATTTAAGCGATTATTTTGGGGTATTATAACCGGTAAACGTGAACAATTAAAACCAGCCATAAAACCCGAAGATGATTTCAGAGACCCAATGGAGGAAGCTGCCTTACAGCAAATGACTCAATATACTTTTATTGGTGGTCCAGAAAAAATTGAAAATGATTTAAATCGTTTTATTGAATTTGCTCAAATTGACGAATTAATGGTTTCAAGTGCCATTTATGAACATGAGGCTAGATTGCATTCCTTTGAAATTTTAGGACAATTAAAATTAAATAAAGAAAAATAGTTTTAATTGAGTGTTAAAGCCCCAAGTATTTCTTCTGACATAAATGGTCCTCCGGGATATTTGGCAGTGTAATCTAAATTTAACCAAACCTGATTGCGTTCGTCAATATGATAATGCAATTGTTTGCCATAACTTTCTTTGACAAACAGTTTGTTTTTAATTAAAAAATTGACTGTTTCTAAGTCATTCATATTTCCAATTAGTATTTCAGGATAAATATGTCCTTTAGTATGAATTAATCTGGGAGTCCCACCAATAGCACGCACACAGGCTGCCATTAAGATTGAATGATCGTCACAATCTCCAGATAAATATTGCAAAGATTCACTTGCTGTAGCAATATAATCACCGTCTTTAGGATCGCTTACATAATTCCAACGACTGTTGATTTCTTTAAAAACGGCAAAACACTGAATAATAGTTCGGTAATCTGAATAGCCTTTTACATTTTTAAAATTCTTATTGACGGCCATTACTGCAAAATTGCGAACCTTGGGATTTTGGTATTCTATTGCGTTTAGAATTTTAGATTTATTTGGAAAGGGTAATAATTTTGAAATAATTATATCCTGCGGATGTGGATTGTCGGACATAGTGTAAATCATAGAATCATAATCCTCATAAACACTTTCAAAACCATAGTTACCAAATACAGTTCCGTACAACAAGATAAAAATATAAAGAACCATACATATAATAATGATGGTTCTTAATAGTCTAAGTATTAATTGAATTCCAACTAAAATAAAAACAAATAATAAAAAACGATCCAGATTAAACGGCCAGTTTATTTCCACTAAATTTTGATGTGCAATGATAAATGTGGGAATACTAATCAAAACATTTAAGACAAAAATAATCACATCATCCCAAGGCTTCTTGACCTGAAGTTTTTGTTTTATGTTTTGAAAAGTAAAATTTTTAAAATTTATCATGCGAAGCAAAAAAGGAAAAACTAAACTGTTTTAACTATTTCATCAAAAGTACCTATTTTATCAATAATTTTTAGTTCTAATAACTGATTTTGAATATTGTTTAACATTTCTTTTGATAATTGCTTTTGAGACCATTCGGTAAGAGAAAGCCATTCCTGAATGTCATTTATTTTTTGATGGTATTTATCGGCTAAAACAACATCAATTTTTGGAATAGTTTTAAACGAAACAGTTTTAGCATTAATAGTGTCTAAAATTTTCTGAATCGTTCCTGGGGCTTTTTCTAGAATTTCTTGGCGAACAGCTATTACAAAACAAGGCCAGGGAGTAGGGCAGTCGGCTATTTTTCTAAAGATACCTTTATCTACTAAAGGTTTTGTCATAAAACGTTCCCACATAAAATAATCGGCAGTACCTTCGGTTAGTGCTTTTACAGCTCCATCTATAGTATTTACGATTTCAAATTGCAGATTATTGCTTTCCCAACCTTGGTTATTTGCATTTACATATGCCATTAATTGAGAACCCGACCCCAATCGGGAAATAGCTACTTTAGTATTTTCAATATCTGCTAAAGTAGTATAATTAGACTGTGCAGCCACATGAATTCCCCAAATTAAAGGTGATTCCACATATACCTGTACAATTTTGCATGGATTTCCAGCAACAATGTCTTTTACAATTCCCTCGGTTAAGATTACGGCAATATCTGTTTCTCCATCACGTAACATCTGACACATTTTTCCAGTTCCTTCTGGAACATCGGTCCATTGTAAATCGATATTTTCGGCTTCAAATTCTTTGTTTTCAATGGCTAAATGCCAAGGTAGATTAAAATGTTCAGGTACTCCAGCTATTTTTATTATTTTCATATTGTTTTGTTTTCTAATTCATACCAAATACATGGTATTCCATTCCAATTGTATTCGTTTTTTTGTTGCATTCCTATTTTTTCAAGAATCTTACGAGAACCATAATTTTCAATATTTGCCGAAGCATATATTGTTTGAATTTTCATAGTATTGAATGCATAATCTAACCATGCTTTAGCAGACTCATAACCATATCCTTTTCCCCAATATTCTTCAATAAAACGATAGCCTATTTCATAAAAATTAACATGACCATTTTCGGGTTCCGTGATGTATTTAATTCCACACCAACCCATAAAATCATTTGTTTCTTTCATAATTACTGCATAACGACCAATTCCATTTTCAAGGTATTGATTTCGGATACTATCAATGTATAGTCTGCTTTCTTCAATTGAAAGCACAGGATTATTGCCTAGAAACTGATGAACATTAGGATTTGAATCTAAATGAAACATTCCTTCATCATCTGAAGAAAGTAGTTCTCTAAGAATTAGTCGTTCAGTTTCTATAGTTAAATTCATTTTTTTATTCTTAAATGTGATATAACAATTCTGAAGCCATCAGGATCCAGATACATTTTGCCATTATTATTCCAATAATTATTTTTAGCAGTAATTGTCGGAATATCGTTCTTTAAAAGTTTGTCAATTAATAGATTGTATTCGTACTTTGTTTTAGGATAAAAAACTAAAAGGTCATCATCATCAAATACATGTTTTGCTTTTTCTTTAGATTTTGTGAATTCTAAATGCCAATCAGAATCTATATTTCCAATGAAAATACCATCGTAGCCATCATGATTTTCAAAATTTCCTAAAAGCGCTAAACCTAAAATATCAACATAAAATATTTTAATGATTTCTAAATTATCAGTATGCCTAGCTATTCTACAAATCATTTATTTTTAATTATTTTTTCTAAAGTATAAGTTATTAATTCATCAATTATTTTATATGGATTTTCGCTAAAAGTTCCATTAGTACGGTTTGCAATTATAGCATTTAATGAAATGGCCTGATGTCCCAAAAGAGCCGAAAGTCCATAAATAGCAGCGGTTTCCATTTCAAGATTAGTAATTTTAATCCCGTTGTACTCAAATTGATCCATTTTTTGATTTAGTTTTTTGTCCTGAATATCTAAACGTAATATTCTGCCTTGCGGACCATAAAATCCTCCAGCAGTTGCTGTAAAACCTTTGTGTATTACATTAGAATCAAACACTTTACCTAAAGTGTTACTTGAACTAACCACATAAGGTTTTCCTTTTTGCAAATCCCAATCGGTTTGTTCTAAGAAAGCTTTTTCTATTTCTTTATTCGAAACGGAATCAATACAGTAGGAGCGAAGCATATTATCTAAACCAATTGCAAACTGACTCATGACAAAACTATCCACAGAAATGGAACTTTGCAATGAACCAGAAGTGCCAATACGGACAATATTTAGTGATGTTAGTTCTTCTTTAATTTTTCGAGTTTTAAAATCAATATTGACTAAAGCATCCAGTTCGTTTAGCACTATATCAATATTATCAGGACCAATTCCTGTAGAAATAACACTGATTCTTTTGCCTTTGTAAATTCCAGTTTGGGTTTTAAACTCTCTTTTTTGAGTAGTAAATTCAATAGAGTCAAAAAAAGCGGTTACTTTTTCAACCCGATCCTGATCGCCAACAAAAATAATATCATGGGCAATATTTTCGGGTTTTAGATTTAGATGATAAATACTGCCATCTGGATTCAGAATCAATTCGGATGCTGCTATCATTTTTGTAAATTACTGTGGTTTTGGCTTACTAAGTTTTTTTCTAATATCTGAAATCAAATATTTAAAATCTTTTATCCTCCAACACGCTTGGTTTTAAATCCTTTTTCTTGTAAAATTTTCATGATTTTATCACGATAATCGCCCTGAATGATAATAGCACCCTCTTTAAAAGTTCCGCCAACACTAAGTTTGGTTTTGATTTCTTTGGCAAGAATTTTAAAATCCTCGTCATCGCCTTCATAACCTTCTATGATGGTGGTTGCTTTTCCTTTTCGTTTTTCAAACTTACAAATCATTGGTTCTTTTTGAACGAATAATTCGTGTGGTGTATTGTCCACTTCATCAGGTTCATTAATAGGAACATGATCAGGGAATAGGTTTTTTAATTGGTCTTGTAAATCCATTTTTTTTTATTTTTTTTGGAACGCAGATTTAAGAAATTTTAAAGATTAATTAAATTGTTTTCTTTATTTTTTATTGTGTTTTTTAAATTCATTCGTAAATATTTTTCGAATAAATTGAGGGTATTTTCCGAAATTTAATAATAGACCTACTTCGCAATCTGTAGCTTTTAAGTAATTTAAAAGTTGGCATTCATGTGAATCAATCATATGTTCAACACATTTAAGTTCTATAATTACAGATTGATTTACAATGATGTCAGGTATATATTCTCCAACAATTTCCGTTTTATAAAAAACATTTAATTTTTTTTGGTTTTCAATTTCAAATCCTCTTGCTTTCAATTCTAAGATCATTGCATTATGATATACTTTCTCTAAAAAACCATATCCAAGTTCATTATAAACATCATAATAAATTCCAATTATAGATTTTGTCAACTCTTGATGCGGAAATACCTTCATACAAATTATTTTAGAAGTTTTTTCAGGAATACAGAATTAAAAATGACATTAATTTCTCTAATTTATTAAATCTGTGTTCTAAAACTATTTCTTAATTAATCCTAAATCAACTAATCTTTCATACAGAAAATCTCCTGCAGTAATATCGTCAAATTGTTTTGGGTTTTGAGCGTCAATACAATTTTCTAAACAATCCAGAGGCATATCACTAACAGGATGCATAAAAAACGGTACAGAATAGCGAGAAGTTCCCCATAACTCTCTTGGAGGATTTACCACCTGATGGATGGTTGATTTTAAACGGTTATTAGTATGTCTAGACAGCATATCACCTACATTGATTACTAGCTCATCTGGTTCAGCAATAGCGTCAATCCATTGACCATCGTGATTTTGAACCTGTAAACCTTTGCCCTGAGCCCCCATTAAAAGGGTAATTAAATTGATATCGCCATGCGCTGCAGCACGAATTGCATTTTCAGGTTCCGATGTGATAGGAGGATAGTGAATAGGTCTTAAGATCGAATTTCCTTCTTTGGCGTAGTTGTCAAAATAAAACTCTTCCAAACCCAAATGCAAAGCCAATGCCCTTAGAACATAAATTCCTGTTTTTTCAAGCATTTGGTAAGCTTCTTTTCCTACTGCATTAAAACGAGTTAGTTCGTTTACGAGCACGTTTTCTGGATATTCTGAGGCGTATTTTGAGTCTGGATCAACATATTGCCCAAAATGCCAAAACTCTTTTAAATCACCTTCTTTTCGCCCTTTGGCATGTTCTTTACCAAAAGAGACATAGCCACGTTGTCCACCATTTTCAGGAAATTCATAACTTTTTTTAATTTCCAATGGTAAATTAAAAAATGCCTTGATTTCATTGTACAACTCTTCAACCAATTCTCGGTCTAAAAAATGTCCTTTTAAAGCAACGAAACCAATATTTTCAAATGCATTTCCAATTTCGTCAACAAACTTTTGTTTGCGGTCAGTTTCATTTGAAAGAAAGTCACGTAAATCAACGCTGGGAATATTTTGCATAGAATAATTATTTATTTGTTTGCAGCTGTTCAACTGATATTATCTTCTGTTTACAAATGTATTTAATAATTATTTCAATTAGAATTTAAAAAACTAAAATAGTTGGAAGAAATAGACATAAAAAAACGCTTCAAGAAATTGAAGCGTTTTGGTGGGGAGAGCAGGATTCGAACCTGCGAAGTTTTCACAGCAGATTTACAGTCTGCCCTCGTTGGCCGCTTGAGTATCTCCCCAAAGCCTTTGAGTACAACAATATTCTTGTCGTTAGCGGTGCAAATATAGGAACACTTTTGGTTTATGCAAACAATTATTTCACTATTTTTTTAAATACTTTTTAAGCTATTGAAATAGAATAAAATATGGGATTAAGTTCTAATAATTATAAATTTTTAGCAATAAAAAAACGCCTCAATTTCTTGAAGCGTTTAAGTGGGGAGAGCAGGATTCGAACCTGCGAAGTTTTCACAGCAGATTTACAGTCTGCCCTCGTTGGCCGCTTGAGTATCTCCCCAAAGCCTTTGAGTACAACAATTTTCTTGCTGTTAGCGATGCAAATATAGGAAACACTTTTTGTTTTTCTAAACTAATTTTGAACTAATTTTTGACTATTTTTTAATGTATTGGTTTTGAATAAAATAAAAAAATCTCCACAAGGGAGATTTTTTATTTTTAGACTATAAAAAACTTTACTTAGCTAAAAGTTCTATAATTTTTGCTTTTAATTCAGCACCTCTTAAATCTTTTGCAACTACATTTCCTGAAGCATCTAGGATAAAAGTGGCAGGAATAGCTTCAACCTTATATTGAGCAGCAATTGGATCTTCCCATCCTTTTAAATTAGAAATCTGATTCCAAGTTAATTTATCCTTGGCAATTGCTTCTTTCCATTTGTTAGCATCTTGATCAAGAGACACTCCAATAATATTAAGTCCTTTTGGGTGCAGCTCTTTATAAATGGCTACAACATTTGGGTTTTCTTTTCTACAAGGTCCACACCATGATGCCCAAAAGTCAATTATTGTAACTTTGCCTAAGCTTTCTTTAAGAGAAATTACTTTGCCTTCCGGATTGGGGGCAGAGAATTCAGGTGCTCTTCATTTAGCGGCAGCAGGAGCAGCAGGAGCAGCTGGTGCACCCGGTACAGAACTATTTATTGCTGCAAGTCTTTCTTTAATAGCTTTACCTGGCTTAGTGTTTTTTAACTCATCTTCGAAGCTATTGTAGATTTTCTCAGCTTTTTTAATATCTGCTGATGGATCAGCTAACATGCTTTGAAGAATTAAAGCACTAATAAGCGATTTTGGGTGTGTTTCAGCATAAGAAACATATTTTTCTTTAGATTTATCACCTACTTCCTGTTGAAGTTTTTGATATTCTCCCATCAAATTATTAATAGTAGCTGTATCTTTTGCTTGTTGAGCTTGGTTCATTTTAAGCATATTGTTTTTTTGAAAATCCATTAATTTCTTTTGAACCACTTTCATTTCTTCATTAAATTTCACATACTCATCATTGTTGTATGTACCTGAAATTTTTGTATTTTGAATACTATCTTTATTGATTTCAATATTAATCTCACCTGATTCTAAGATAAATGCAATAGGTTGTTGTGTTTCTTCTAATTGAAGAACATGGAAAGAAGGCTCAGTAACTTTACCTTTAATTTCAAATTTTCCGTTTTCAACTTTTACGGTATCAATATTGATCAATCCACCCATACCGCTTGGATCTTGTGTTTTAAGGATAATTGTTTTTCCGTTTTCAATTCCTTTTGCAGTACCTGTGATAATGTATTCGTCTTTACCAACTTTACTACAAGAAAATAGTACGGCAGAGGCAGAAAGTAATAAAAATAATTTTTTCATTATTAATTAGTTAAATTAGTTAAGTGTGCAAAAGTATTTAAATTTATAAAACAGCAATAATTTTAATCGCTAAATTTTTGTTATAATTATCAATATTAGTGCATATATAGGAATGATTCTGTACAATAGTTAAAACAATGCTATAATAATAATTTGAAAAGCAAGTTGGAGAATTTGTTTTAATTATAAGACTGGATTATTTTTGTAAAAAATTAAACCATTTATGAGACGATTAAAAGAGATTTTGCTGATAAAAGATGCAACAATCCATAAACGACAGTATGATAAAGAATGGTTTTTTAAGTTTGATGACGTAGCTTTTTATTTGAAAGAGGATCTTTCAGAAGTAGAATTTATTTATTTACCTATTATGATTGATGGGGAAGAAGAAGTGGTAAAATGTTGCTCATTTAAAGATATACTCCAGGGCAGAAAAGAGTTGAAATAAACAAAGAGAGAAGTTTTATTTCTCTCTTTGTTATTATCGGTTACTCAATTTTGCTTTTTCTTTGATAATATCACTTATTTTTCGGTTTTCAATTTTACTTTCTAGCCAAGAAATAATATCGAGATAAAGGAAAGCTCTTTTTTCATAAGTATTTTGTTCTAATTCTATAAAACGTTCTTTCATTTTTACAAACTCTTTTTTGATGTCGCTTGGATAGATCGAATTCAGGTTTTTCAAGAATCGGATAATTTCTTTTTGAACTTCATGCAAATCATTCATTTTAATCAAAAACTTATAAGTATTTTTTAATTGACTTTCTAAGTAATAATCTTTTCCTAATTCATAATGAGCAATCAGACATAAGATGCGTGCAAAACACATTAAATCTTCGCGCATACTTAAATTTTTGTTGTTGATTATTTTTTCTAAATAGAAAATCGATTCATTGTATTTTTCAACTCCAAAATAAATACTGGCAATTTTGTAGAAAAACAACATTTCATGATGCTCATCTAAATGTTCGTTGTGAATTTTTAATTTGTTTAAAACCTCAGGAATTAAATATTCGCTTTCCGCAAAAGATCCTTCCATAATATGGTAGTTCAATTTGTTGTTATAAACGTATAAAAATGCTAAGGAAGCAATATTATCATTAATAGGAAAACGCGGGTCTTTGATGGTTTCTTCCAGTAATGTAAGATACTTTTTAAACTTGGTTTGGTACTTTAACATGTATAGAGATTCTAATAAATAGTTATTTCCTTTTAAGAAAAAAACTGGATTTAAGAAAATCATGTTTGAGTTGTCGTAAAAAAGAGTTACCCATTTGGATGCGAACTTATAACTGGCCAAGAAATCCTGAACTAGGAAACTACGCCAAAGATTGGCATTGTAAAACCAGTATTTTTCGCGAAAACCAAATTTACTTTCATCAAATTTAGAAATATGTTTGTTGAAATAATCGTCAATATAAGTGTATTCCTCGTCGCTTTTTACATAACCAGTTTTTAGCATAATGCCGTACAATTGCAACGATAAATTAGATAATTTACTCGAAATTGTATTTTGATAATTCAATTCTTTGGCTTGAATCACTAATTCGTCAGCTCTACCTTGAATACTTCGGGTGATGTATTGGGATTCAATTAGTTTTTCGAACTCAACAATCTCATAAGCCATTAATTTTTCGTCATTTTCAATCGCTTGCGTTTTGGTTTTATCCAGAATTTTTAAACTTTGTTTGTATAAACCTTTGTTGTACAGTATTGTAGCAAAATCAATTTGCTCTCTTAATTGATAACGAATATTTTGACTGGGAATATTTAATCGGATACTTACTAAAATTTGTTTGTATAAATACGATTTTAGATTGGATAATTGTACTTTTTTGATGATGCCGCTTTTTAAAATAAGTTTCTCATCATAATTTTCCGATTTGTCTAAAATATTAAATAATTCAATGAATTTTGTATTCGAACTCGTCTCTAATCGACTCGCAAAAATCTTAAATTGTCGTTTTTCGGATTTAGATAATGACTTTATTAGAACGAATAAAAAATCTTTTTGATGGTTAGCCATTGTAAAATAAATAGGTTTAACTAGTTGATTTTAAAGTGTTTAATCTGTCTTTAATGAACTTATAAACAGTATATTCAAATAAATTGAATTTTCTATTCAAAGTAAAGAATATATTTTTGTTATCAAGATGTGAAATTACATTAAATAAATGAAAATGAATAGAGAGAAAGTCCAAATTTTTGATACCACTTTGCGAGATGGAGAACAAGTTCCAGGATGTAAATTAGATACCAATCAAAAACTTGTTATAGCAGAACGCTTAGACAAGATGGGAGTTGATATTATTGAAGCCGGTTTTCCTGTTTCTAGTCCTGGTGATTTTTTATCTGTTACCGAAATTAGTAAAATTGTTCAAAATGCAACAGTTTGTGGTTTAACTAGAGCTGTAAAAAACGACATTGACGTAGCAGCGGCAGCCCTAAAACACGCTAAAAAACCACGTATACATACAGGTATTGGAACATCTGATTCTCATATTTTACACAAATTAAATACTACTAGAGAAGATATTATTGCTAGAGCAAAAGCAGCTGTTGCTCATGCAAAATCGTATGTAGAAGACGTAGAGTTTTATGCCGAAGATGCTGGAAGAACCGATAATGCTTTCTTAGCACAAGTTTGTGAAGAAGTAATTAAATCAGGAGCTACAGTTTTAAATATTCCAGATACAACAGGATATTGTTTACCTGATGAATACGGAGCAAAAATAAAATACCTTAAAGAAAATGTAAAGGGTATTGAAAATGTAACGATTTCTTGTCACTGTCATAACGACTTAGGTATGGCTACTGCCAATTCTATTTCGGGAGCAATTAATGGTGCCAGACAAATTGAGTGTACAATTAATGGAATAGGAGAAAGAGCAGGAAACACTGCACTTGAAGAAGTCGTGATGATTTTTAAACAACATCCTGACTTGAATTTGTATACTGATATCAATACCAAACAATTGAACGAAATGAGTCGTTTAGTTTCTGAAAGTATGGGTATGATGGTGCAACCTAATAAAGCTATTGTGGGAGCAAATGCTTTTGCACATAGTTCAGGTATTCACCAAGATGGTGTGATTAAAAACAGAGCTACTTATGAAATTATTGATCCTTTAGATGTAGGTGTTAATGAATCTTCAATAGTTCTTACAGCAAGAAGTGGTAGAGCAGCTTTAGCTTATCGTGCAAAAAAGGTAGGTTACGAATTAACAAAAACACAATTAGACGTCGTCTATGTCGAGTTTTTGAAATTTGCAGACGTCAAAAAAGAAGTTTTAGACGATGATATTCATTTAATTATTGCAGCTTCTAAGATTGAAGGTGATTTAATTAAGCGATAGTTTAGAGATTGAGTGTTTTAAATGATTAAATTTGCAGCTTTTAATTAAAAAAAAAATCTCATGAACTTAAAAATAGCTGTGTTGTCTGGTGATGGAATTGGTCCTGAAGTAACTTTGCAAGCCAAAAAAGCATTGTATGCTGTAGGTGTTGTTTATGAGCATGATTTTATTTTTGAAGATGCCTTTGTTGGAGCAATTGCAATTGACAAAACAGGTTCGGCACTTCCAGAGCAAACATTAAACCTTTGTCTGAATACAGATGCTGTTTTACTTGGAGCAATTGGCGACCCTAAATATGATGTTGACAGCAATACAAAAGTTCGTCCCGAACAAGGTTTGTTAAAGTTGAGAAAAGAGCTAGGTCTTTTTGCAAATATCAGACCTCTAAAACCTTTTAAAGGACTGTTGGATGTTTCTCCTTTAAAAAGAGAAATCGTTGAAGGAGTAGATTTTGTCATTTACAGAGAGCTAACAGCCGGGATTTATTTTGGAGAAAAAAAGCTTAATGATTCAGGAACTATTGCTTCTGATTTATGTGAATATACCGAAGAAGAAATTTCCAGAATTGCACACTTAGCCTTTAAATCGGCACAAGGAAGAAGAAAAAAACTAACATTAGTTGATATGGCTAATGTACTTGAAACTTCTCGTTTGTGGAGAAAAGTAGTTACAGAAATAAGTACTGATTATCCTGAGGTAAGTTTAGATTTTTTATTCACCGATAATGCTGCTAAACAAATCATATCAAATCCAAAACAATTTGATGTGATTCTTACAAGCAATATGTTTGGTGATATATTATCTGACGAAGCAAGTGTTATAACAGGTTCTATAGGTGTTTTAGCCTCCGCTTCATTAGGAGAAAAAAATGTGTTATTTGAACCAGTTCACGGTTCCTATCCTCATGCAAAAGGAAGAAATATTGCCAATCCGTTTGCGTCTATACTTTCTGCAGCAATGCTGTTGGAATATTTTGGATTAAATGAAGAAGCTAAAAAAGTATATGAAGGGGTAGAGAAGGCAATAGAATATAATGTAGTTACAATAGATTTAAATCCGGATTCTAAATTTGGAACCAATGAAGTTGGAGAATTTGTTTCCAATTTTATTTTAAATAAAGATGACTTAATGTATTTTAATAATGATAATGTACATTTAGGGCAATCAACAATAGTATAATATAATGTTTTGATAAATAATTAAGTTTAATGATAAGAAATACATAATATTTTATTTTTTATTTTTTTAAATATAAAGGTTTTTATACTTTTGTTGCATCAAAAAAAGAAAATGAAAAATTCAATTGTTATAGTTTCTGTCATTAATGTCATTGTTGTATCAACAAGTGCATAAGGGAAGCTATTAATATAATTGAAAATAATATTATATAACTCCCATCAATTGGGAGTTTTTTTTTGGAATTATATTAAATAATAAAAAAAGTAAAGTTAAAAAATGGAGTTAAATAAATACAGCAAAACAATCACTCAAGACGAAACACAACCGGCTTCTCAAGCAATGTTGTACGCACTTGGATTAACAGAAGAAGATCTAAAGAAAGCTCAAGTTGGTATTGTAAGTATGGGTTATGATGGAAATCCATGTAACATGCACTTAAATGATTTAGCTCAGGATATCAAAACAGGTGTTTGGAAAGAAGATCTAGTAGGCTTAATTTTTAACACTATTGGTGTTAGTGATGGTATTTCTAATGGAAATGACGGAATGCGTTTTTCTCTAGTTTCTCGTGATGTGATTGCTGACTCTATCGAAACTGTAATGGGAGCACAATGGTATGACGGTATGATTGCTGTACCAGGTTGTGATAAAAATATGCCGGGAGCTTTGATGGCTATGGGAAGAGTAAATCGTCCTGCTATTATGGTTTACGGAGGATCTATTCATCCAGGAAAATGGAAAGGTGAAGATTTGAATATCGTTTCTGCTTTTGAAGCTTTAGGTAAGAAAATTAAAAATACAATTACGCCGGAAGATTTCAAAGGAGTAATTCAAAATGCTTGTCCTGGTGCAGGTGCTTGTGGCGGAATGTACACCGCTAATACAATGTCATCAGCAATTGAAGCTTTAGGAATGAGTTTGCCTTACAGTTCTTCCAATCCGGCTTTAAGCCCTGAAAAAAAACAAGAATGTATTGATGCTGGAAAAGCTATCAGAATATTATTGGAAAAAGATATTAAGCCTAGAGACATTATGACTCGTAAAGCTTTTGAAAATGCTATTACAATGGTAGCTGTTTTAGGAGGTTCTACCAATGCGGTAATGCACTTAATTGCCATGGCTCATTCGGTGGGGATTGAATTAACTTTGAAAGATTTTCAGGATATCAGTGATAAAACGCCATTATTAGCCGACTTGAAACCAAGTGGGAAATATTTAATGGAAGATTTACACAATGTAGGTGGAGTACCGGCAGTAATGAAATATTTATTAAAAGAAGGTTTCTTACACGGAGATTGTTTAACTGTAACAGGTAAAACTATTGCCGAAAATTTAGCTTCAGTTCCGGATTTAAATGATGGACAGGAAGTAATTTTTGAAATTCATAAAGCATTAAAACCAACTGGCAATATTCAAATTTTATATGGAAATATTGCTTCAGAAGGTTGTGTGGCAAAAATCAGCGGTAAAGAAGGAGAATTTTTTGAAGGTACAGCTGTCGTTTTTGAAGGTGAAAAAGAGGTCATAAGAGGAATTCAAGCCGGGGAAGTGAAACCGGGGAATGTCGTCATTATCCGCTATTGCGGCCCAAAAGGTGGTCCTGGAATGTCTGAAATGCTGAAACCAACTTCTGCTATTATGGGAGCTGGTTTAGGAAGTACAGTAGCTTTAATCACTGACGGACGTTTTTCTGGAGGTTCTCACGGTTTTGTAGTAGGACATGTTACTCCCGAAGCTTACGAAGGAGGAGGAATTGCTTTAATCGAAAATGGAGATGTTATTACAATTGATGCGGTAAAAAACACCATCAATATGCAAATCTCTGATGAAGAACTGGCAAAACGTAAAGCCAATTGGAAACAACCGGAATCACCAATCAAACAAGGAGTTTTACTTAAATATATGCGTTCAGTATCTAGTGCATCTGAAGGATGTGTAACTGACAAATATTAAATAACAATAGCAGTAACAATAGTAAAAAAGAAATAATCCGTTTGTATAAAAGTAGATTTTTGACTTTGGATTACTATTGCTTTTTGAAAAAAAATAAATTATGAAAATAACAGGAGCAGAAGCAGTTATCAGATGCTTATTAGCTGAAGGTGTAGATTTGGTTTATGGTTACCCAGGTGGAGCTATTATGCCGGTTTATGACGAATTATATAAATTTCAAGATGAATTGCACCACGTTTTGGTGCGTCACGAACAAGGAGCTGCTCATGCTGCTCAAGGTTTTGCCAGAGCCACAGGAAAAGTAGGAGTAGCGATTGCAACTTCTGGTCCGGGAGCTACTAACTTAGTTACAGGAATTGCCGATGCGCAAATCGACTCTACTCCAATGGTATGTATTACCGGACAAGTAGGGAAACATTTATTAGGTTCTGATGCTTTTCAGGAAACGGATATCATCGGGATTTCGACTCCAGTAACCAAATGGAATTACCAAATTACAGAAGCAGATGAGATTCCAGAGATTATGGCAAAAGCATTTTACATTGCTCGTTCCGGTCGTCCTGGTCCAGTTTTAGTTGATATTACTAAAAATGCTCAATTTGACACATTAGATTTTAGTTATAAAAAATGTTCAGATATTAGAAGTTACCATCCAAAACCTGTTTTAAAAATGAATAAGGTAGAAGAGGCAGCTGCATTAATCAACAAGGCCAAAAAACCAATGATTGTTTTTGGACAAGGAGTTATTTTAAGTAAGGCTGAGGCTGAATTAAAAGCTTTAATTGAAAAATCAGGAGTTCCAGCTGCTTGGACAATTTTAGGTCTTTCGGCTTTGCCTACAGATCATGAATTGAATGTAGGAATGGTAGGGATGCACGGAAATTACGGTCCTAATATCTTAACAAACGAATGTGATGTATTAATTGCATTAGGAATGCGTTTTGATGATCGTGTAACTGGAAATTTAGCAACTTATGCCAAACAGGCTAAGGTTGTTCATTTTGAAATTGACCCTGCTGAAATTGATAAAAATGTTAAAACAGAAGTTGCTGTATTAGCCGATTTGAAAGAAGCGTTAACGGCTTTGTTACCACTTATTGAAAAGAACTCTCACGAGGAATGGCATAATGAATTCAAGAAGAAATACGAAATTGAATTGGATGCAGTTATCAATGAAGAGTTAGCGCCAACAAATGGTAAAGGAATTTCAATGGGAGAAACTATTGAAATGATCAATAAACATTCTCATGGTGATGCAATTATGGTTTCTGACGTAGGACAACACCAAATGTTTACTTGTCGTTATGCTAAATTCAATCAAACTAAAAGTAATGTTACTTCTGGAGGATTAGGAACTATGGGATTTGCCTTGCCGGCAGCCATAGGTGCTAAAATGGGTAGACCAGATCGTGAAGTAGTAGCTATTATTGGTGATGGTGGTTTTCAAATGAATATTCAAGAATTAGGAACGATTCATCAAACTAAAGTTCCAGTTAAAATTGTAGTGTTAAACAACGAATTTTTAGGAATGGTACGTCAATGGCAAGAATTGTTTTTTGACTATAGATACGCTTCAACTGTAATGACTAATCCAAATTTCTGTGCTATTGCAGAAGGTTATTATATCAAAGCTCGTAAAGTAACTAAAAGAGAAGAATTAGACGAAGCAATAGCTGAAATGTTAGCTTCTAAAGACTCTTATTTCCTTGAAGTTATGGTGGAGAAAGAGAACAACGTATTCCCAATGATTCCAACAGGAGCTTCGGTTTCTGACATCCGATTAAGTTAATATTATGGAAGAAAATAAAACATTCACGATTTCTGTTTATTCAGAAAACAATGTAGGCTTACTAAACAGAATATCCGGGATATTCCTAAAACGCCACATTAATATATTGAGTTTAAATGTATCCGAATCTGAAATTGAAAACGTTTCTAGATTTGTAATCGTAGTAGATACTACTGAAAAATGGGTACAGAATATTGTAGGTCAGATTGAAAAACAAATCGAAGTTATTAAAGCTTTTTATCACGTAGATGAAGAGACTATCTTTCTAGAAAGTGCTTTATTCAAGATTGCTTCTAATTTGTTATTTGACGAAAGACAAATTCAAAACATCATTAAAGAAAGTCATTCGGAAATTGTTACCGTATCGAGAGACTTTTTTGTAATATCAAAAGTAGGAAGACGTTCAGAAATTGAAGAACTGTATTCCAATTTAAAACCATTTGGAATCATGCAGTTTGTTCGTTCTGGAAGAATTTCTGTTTCCAAAGAAAAAATGGAAGTTACAAGTTTATTATTAGAGGAATTAAAATCATAAATTAAATATTAAAAAATGGCAAATTATTTCAATTCATTACCACTTAGATTACAATTAGAACAATTAGGCGTTTGCGAATTCATGGATCAATCAGAATTTGCAAATGGAATCGAAGCTTTAAAAGGTAAAAAAGTAGTTATTGTAGGTTGTGGAGCTCAAGGTTTGAACCAAGGTTTAAACATGAGAGATTCAGGTTTAGATATTTCTTATGCTTTGCGTGCTGAAGCAATTGCTCAAAAAAGAGCTTCATTCATGAACGCTGCTGATAATGGTTTCAATGTGGGAACTTATGAAGAATTAATTCCAACGGCTGATTTAGTATGTAACCTTACACCAGATAAACAACATACTGCTGTAGTTACTGCTATTATGCCATTAATGAAACAAGGAGCTACTTTAGCTTATTCTCATGGTTTTAATATCGTAGAAGAAGGAATGCAAATTCGTAAAGACTTAACTGTTATTATGTGTGCTCCTAAATGTCCAGGGTCTGAAGTACGTGAAGAGTACAAAAGAGGATTTGGTGTACCAACACTTATCGCTGTTCACCCTGAGAACGATCCAAACGGAGTAGGTTTAGACCAAGCTAAAGCGTATGCTGTAGCAACTGGAGGGCACAGAGCAGGAGTTTTACGTTCTTCTTTCGTAGCAGAAGTAAAATCAGACTTAATGGGAGAACAAACTATCCTTTGCGGATTGTTACAAACAGGTTCTATCTTATGTTTTGACAAAATGGTAGCTGAAGGTGTTGATGCTGGATATGCTTCTAAATTAATCCAATACGGATGGGAAACTATCACTGAAGGATTAAAACATGGTGGTATCACTAACATGATGGATCGTTTGTCTAATCCTGCTAAAATTGCTGCTTTCAACGCTGCTGAAGAATTAAAAGACATCATGCGTCCATTGTTCCAAAAACACATGGATGATATTATCTCAGGTCATTTCTCTAAAACAATGATGGAAGACTGGGCTAATGACGATAAAAACTTATTGGCTTGGAGAGCTGCAACAGGAGAAACTAATTTCGAAAAAACACCAGCTGGTGATGTTGAAATCTCTGAGCAAGAATACTATGATAATGGTACCTTAATGGTAGCTATGGTTAAAGCTGGAGTAGAATTAGCTTTTGAAGCTATGACTGATTCAGGAATCATCGAAGAGTCTGCTTACTATGAGTCATTACACGAAACACCACTTATTGCTAACACTATTGCAAGAAAGAAATTGTTCGAAATGAACCGTGTAATCTCTGATACAGCTGAGTACGGATGTTACTTATTTGATCACGCATGTAAACCATTAATCGCTGAGTACGTTAAAAATGCACCATCTAACTTAGTAGGTCGTCCATTCAACAACGGAAACAACGGTGTAGATAATAAAGAATTAATTGAAGTAAATGATATCATCCGTAACCACCCAGTTGAAGAAGTGGGAGCATGGTTGAGAGAATCAATGACTGCAATGAAAAAAATTGTATAATTACAATTATTGTTAATTCCAAAAAGGCGGAGTATTTATTTACTTCGCCTTTTTTTGTGCATAATTTTCAGGAGCAGTACTTTTTCGTTCTTAATTATGAATGTTCCCGCTTTCCGTTACAATCTTTTCTTTTATAAAGAAAAAAGAAAAGGATTTTCACTGTAATCGGGGCTAAGGAAGAAGGAGTTGTTTCCATAATTCACCACCCAATAGTTCATTGCGGGGAGTTGCGAGGCACGAAGCAAAGCAATCTCACCAACTAACTCCACAAAGATGAGATGAAAGCTTTTTCTAAATGTTTTAAAATAGTATTTTGTATGATAAATTTTATATATTTGAGAATAAATAAAGCTACTTAATAGCGACAATCGACCCAATTTTGGGTGTATAAGCGCTATATTGTAGCGAGTATATACAAGTTATGCGAGAGTTAAACGGAAAACGAAAAAAATAATACTATGAAATTTTATAAAAATGTTATTTTAATATTTACTTTATTTTCTCTTATTTCTTGCGGTGAAAAAACTTCTATTTCTTCTATCGTAAATAATTCAAAAAATGAAATTACTCTTAAAGTAAAAATAGATAATGATGCAATTAATAAAATACGAAAAGAATATTTAGAAAAGGGGCTTTCATTTAATAAAGAAAATCCCAAAGATTATGAAATCAAAATTGAACCTTCAGAATCATATCTCTTTGATGCAACTATGCATACTGAACCTGATTTTTATGATATTAAAGAAATAGAAATTTATTCAGGAGATACATTAATTCTAAAATGCAGAAAAGACCAAATCCACAAACTCTTTTCAGACGCAAGTAATCCGGGAAACTTAATAATTAATTAAAATATTACAGAAAAAAATCTACATTAATTGCGTCCAAATTATGCAGAAGATAATAACCCAAAATATACATTTGTTTAAATAGAAACTTAAAAGTAGAAATCTGAAAATTGGAATCTAAAAAACAGAAGCGTGAAAGTTGGAATTTGCCAATAGAAATTTGAAAAATTTGCGGTTAAAGTCGGACTTTCGAAAAAATACCCCTCGCATAATCGAGTAGACGGCTCCGCCAGTAACTGACGGACTGCGCCTCTCACACCACCGAGCGTACGGTTCACGTACTCGGCGGTTCGCAAAATGATGGGTTTAGTTCGATGTAAACCCCCAGCTGGTGCAAGCGTCCCGCTTGTACACACAAAGGAAATTAAAAACTTATTATTGATTTTTTAATTGTTCTTCGTGTATATAAGTTGTAAATAAATAAAAACAAACGTAAATGAAAAACAATAAACATATAGAAAGAGACGGACAGGCAGCAACAAAAATATTTGAAAATAGAAGCTTAAGTGTTGATTACAGAACTCTTAAATCGATTTTGAAGGAAGGAATGTCAGTTTTAGATGTTGGTTGCGGAACTGGTTCTATTTCAAAGGACATTGCCAATATTGTAGGTGATTTGGGAAAAGTTATTGGGATAGATAATACTGAAAAATTTATTGAAAGTGGAAAAACAACTTATAAAAACATAAAAAATTTAAATCTTATACATTCAGACCTTTTTGACTTTGAAACTAATGAGAAATTTGACTTAATTACTTCAGCAAGAACCTTACAATGGTTAAGTAATCCTAAAGAAGCATTACTAAAAATGAAATCGCTTTTAAAACCTAATGGTAGCATTTCAATTCTAGATTACAATCATAACAATTTAGAATGGAATCCTGAACCACCAATGAGTATGAAAGAATTTTATAAAACTTTTTTAAAATGGAGAAACGATGCGGGAATGAACAATGGAATTGCTGATGACTTACAAGGCCTAATGGAAGAAATAGGTATGGTAGATATTGAAAAAATAAATGCTGATGAACATTATGAGAAACATAGAAATGATTTTAATTCTAAAGTTGGAATTTGGTCTAAAGTTGCTGGTTCAAAACAAATGGTTGAGGAAGGATATTTAGATGATAATTTAAGACTAAAAGCTATCGAAGAATATAATGATTGGGTTGAAAATAAAGCTATTTCTATGACGATGAAGCTGAACGAAGTAAGAGGAAAAATGCCAGTTTAAAACACTGTAGCTAAAACATAGATAATATTGATCAAATTATTAGAAATATTATAAACAGCAACTTATGAATGTGATACTAGTTAACGAACAAAAAATTCAAGAAGTCGAAAAGCAATTGCTCAAAGCAATGAAAACAAGCGATATCAAAATTCTGGATCAATTGCTTCATGATGATTTATTGTTTGTTCTTCCAAGCGGTGAAGTAATTACTAAGGAAATGGATTTAGCAATGCATAAATCCGGAAACCTTGTTTTTGAAGAAATCACATCATCCATAGATTCCATAAAACAAATTGGTGAAAACGTTGTGGTTACTTTGTCTTTAAAGATTGCGGGAAAAATGCTGGAACAACACTTTGAAGGTAATTTTCGTTATTTGCGAGTGTGGAAAATGTTTGATAATCAATTAAAAGTCATTGCCGGAAGCGGTGTGGCAATATAAAATTAAATTCATTTAAATGAAAAGTAGTTGTTATTTAATCGTTTTAGCGTTATTTTTCTGTTGCAATATTGCATTGGCACAAACGCAATCAGAAATGAATGTAACAGCCAATGCACAATATAAAAAAGCAGATGTTGAGCTCAATAAAGTTTACAAACAATTGATGACAATGCTTGACAAAAAAGGAAAGTCATTGTTAATTCAGGCAGAGAAAGATTGGATTAAATACCGGGATTCCCATTGTAAATTTGATGCTTCGCAATATGAAGGCGGTAGTATGCAGCCATTAATTTATTCTACATGCTTAGAACAGCTCACCAGAAAAAGAATTGCTGAGATTAAAACCAGTATAAAAGGAAGAGACTTGTAATTCTAATTCACAATTTGAACTCAAAACTTTAAATCAATATACAAAATCATTAAGACTATGGATATAAAATTTGAAGCAGGAATTAATATAGCGATAAAAATTCCTAAAAGTAAGTATGATAAAACTGTGGCTTTTTATAAGGAGATTCTAAAATTAGAAGTTGAAGAAAAACCAATTACGAATCCCACTGTTTCCAGAACTCACGAAGTGAAATTTGGTAATAATGTAATTTGGTTAGACTGTGTAGACAACTACACCCATTCAGAGACCTGGTTGCAGCTAACGGTTCCAAATGTAAAAGAAGCACAAGAATATTTGTTATCGAATGGGATAGAAACCTGTGATGAAATTGAGGAAATACCTAAAAACATGCATTGGATACAAGACCCGGCAGGAACAGTATTTAATTTACAAACTACAGAAACGAATTGATAAATTCTGCATAAAAGTTAAGTCTAACTTTAGTTATAACTTAAATCTAAGACAATGCCAAAAAGTAATTTACTCCGAATGGACAATGTGGGGATTGTGGTAGAATCGCTAGACAATGCTATTGCTTTTTTCCAAGAACTCGGTTTAGTATTAGAAGGAAGAGCCATGATTGAGGGCGAATGGGCGGGTCGTGTAACTGGACTTGGCAATCAATCTGTAGAAATTGCCATGATGGTGACTCCAGATGGAAACAGCCGTTTAGAACTTTCCAGATTTATTCATCCGAAAATCATAGAAGATCATCGCACAGCTCCTGTAAATTCCCTGGGATATTTGCGTGTCATGTTTGCCGTGGCTGATATTGATGATACTTTAGAAAGACTTTACAAACATGGAGCGCAACTTGTAGACGAAGTAGTGCGTTATCAGGATGCTTACAGACTGTGTTATATTCGTGGTCCAGAGGGAGTTTTAATAGGAATAGCTCAAGCGCTTAACTAAAAAGAGAAACCCTTTTTCAGTCAGAATATTGTCTAAATTAAAAAGGCCTTAATGATTTAGTATACTTTTATATAAAATGGAGATCACTATGGAAGCAACATCAATCAATAAAAAGACGATTCAATTAACTGAAAATGGGAAGCTGTCAGGTGAATTGATTTATCAAAATATTTTTCTTTCTAAAGCCGAAATTAGATTAGCAAATTCAGATAGTTATCAAATAAATCCCATTGGTGTTTTTAGAAGCACTACAGTTGTCACTAAAAATAAAATAGTTATAGCCCAGTTGAAAATGAATTGGCGTGGACAAATTTTACTTTCTTTTCAGGATGGACAAGAATATACTTTAAAAGGGATAGGTACATTTTATAGTAAATATAATATTGAAAGTAAAGATAATCAAAAACTAATCGAGTTAGAACCCAAATTTAATTGGAGAAAATTGGCATACAATTACACTATAACTTACAACAAAAAACCAGAAGATATTTTATTGATTTTGCTTGCGGTTTATGCTTGTAATTATACCATATCAACTATGGCAGGAGTACTGTAATACAGGATTAAAAAGGACTGTACCAAATAAATTTTGTCAAAGTCAATTCTTAATTATTGTTTGTTTTAAACCTGACAAAGCCATTTATAATTTCTTCTACTCGTTCAACTAAGTAAATTTGCAAGAATATTTCAGGAATTAAAATCAGTTTACCAATATAAATACGCTAAGTTTTTTTTAAAAGCTTTAAAACTACACTTAAAATAAAAAGAAAACTAATAGTACTGAATTGTCCTCTGACTGAAAAAGTTATCTTAATCATGAAGCAAAATAGAGTGTTATCCGACTATTACTGTTTTCGCAAAAAAGCCTTTAATCAGGGTGTTTTTCCATAATTTGCATTTTTATTATGATTCTTTTTCGTTATTTTGATTAAATTGCGGTGATTTATGATTTATTTTTTTTAAAGAATAGGTTGTTATTTAATATATTTATAAAAAATATAAACAAAGGATGAGTTACTATAAAGTTGATAATTTAGAGCAATATTTTAAGCATTACAATAAGTCAATTCGCGAACCAAGAAAATTTTGGGGAAAAATAGCCGAAGAGAATTTTACCTGGTACCAACCATGGGACAAAGTGGTCGAATTTGATATGACCGAAGCCGATGTACAATGGTTTGCAGGTGCTAAATTAAATATCACCAAAAACTGTATTGACAGACACCTAAACAAAAGAGGGGAGAAAACAGCAATCATTTTTGAACCAAATAATCCAGACGAAGAAGCATTACACATTACTTATAATGAATTACATCAAAGAGTATGTAAAATGGCTAATGTATTGCGTGAGCAAGGCATTAAAAAAGGAGATCGCGTTTGTATCTACTTGCCAATGATTCCAGAATTAGCTGTAGCTATCTTAGCTTGTGCTAGAATTGGAGCTATACACTCAGTCGTTTTTGCTGGATTTTCATCTAAAGCACTAGCTACTCGTATTAACGATAGCGAGAGCAAAATGGTCATTACTTCAGATGGTGGTTACCGTGGTTCTAAAACTATTGAATTAAAAGAAATTGTAGACGAAGCGTTAGAAAAATGTCAATCTGTAAGCACTGTTTTAGTGGTCAAAAGAACCAATTCTGATATCACTATGAAAGAAGGCAGAGACATTTGGTTGCAACCTTTATTAGATGAAGCTTCAGATAATAGTGTAGCCGAAATTATGGATGCCGAAGATCCTCTGTTTATCCTTTATACTTCTGGCTCTACAGGAAATCCTAAAGGTATGGTGCATACTACTGCGGGATATATGGTGTACACAGCTTATACTTTTAAAAATGTATTTAGCTACGAAGAAAATGATGTGCACTGGTGTACCGCCGATATTGGTTGGATTACCGGTCACTCTTATATATTATACGGTCCATTATTGAATGGAGCTACCACTGTAATTTTTGAAGGTGTACCTTCATATCCTGATTACAGCCGTTTTTGGCAAGTAATAGAAAAACACAAGATTAGTCAATTCTATACAGCACCTACAGCAATTCGTGCTTTAGCAAAAGAAAAATTAGAATACGTTCAAAAATACGCTCTTAAAAGCTTAAAAGTAATTGGTTCAGTAGGTGAGCCTATCAATGAAGAAGCTTGGCACTGGTTCAACGATCATGTGGGAGATAAAAAATGTCCATTAGTGGATACTTGGTGGCAAACGGAAACAGGAGGAATTATGATTTCGCCATTAGCTTTCATTACACCAACAAAACCAACCTATGCTACGTTCCCTTTACCAGGAATCCAAGCTGTTTTAATGGACGATAAGAGAAACGAAATTGAAGGCAACCAAGTAGTAGGAAGCTTGTGTATCAAGTTCCCTTGGCCAGGAATGGCAAGAACTATTTGGAATGATCACCAACGTTATAAAGACACTTATTACTCTCAATATCCAGGCAAATATTTTACAGGAGACGGAGCTTTGCGTGATGAAGTAGGTTATTATAGAATTACAGGTCGTGTAGATGATGTAATTATTGTTTCAGGTCATAATTTAGGGACAGCACCAATTGAAGATGCTATTAATGAGCACCCAGCAGTTGCCGAAAGTGCGGTTGTAGGTTTTCCACATGATGTAAAAGGAAATGCTTTGTACGGTTATGTGATTCTGAAAGAAACTGGGGAAATTAGAAACAAAGAAAATTTATTTATCGAAATCAATCAGCATATTACTGATCACGTAGGTCCAATTGCTAAATTAGATAAAATTCAATTCGTTTCTGGTTTGCCTAAAACGCGTTCTGGAAAAATTATGCGTCGTATCCTTAGAAAAATTGCTGAGGGTAATTTTACCGATTATGGAGATACCAGTACTTTATTGAATCCGGAAATTATCGAAATAATTCAAGACGGAAAGAAATAATAGCCTAAAAATCTAAATAGAAAGCTGCTTCCATTATGAAGCAGCTTTTTTTATTAAAGCCTTTTTTTTTGAAAGAAATAGCCTAAATTAGTAATATCATGAAAGAAAGTAAAAAGATACTAATTGTAGGCGGAGGAGTAGCGGGGCTTACTGCTGCAATTCACTTGTCTAAAATTGGTATAAAAGTTACTTTAATTGAAAAAAATGGATACCCAAAGCATAAAGTTTGTGGAGAATATATCTCAAACGAAGTATCATCATATTTGAATTGGTTGGGTATTAATTATGAAGTTTTAGAACCGACACATTTAAATAGATTTCAATTTTGTTTTATTGATGGTAAAACATTAGAAAGTAGATTACCGCTTGGTGGTTTTGGTGTTAGCAGGTATTTATTAGACGATTTTTTATACAAAAAAGCAGTAGAAAATGGCTGTGAAATGATTCAAGATACTGTTGAAAATATAACATTTTTAGAAAATGAATTTACGGTAACTACTACACAAAATGCTGTTTTTAAATCTGGAATTCTAATTGCTGCTTATGGTAAACGTTCCAATATTGATCAAGAATTAAAAAGAGATTTCATTGTTAAAAAAGCTCCGTGGTTAGCAGTAAAAGCACATTATTCGGGTGTTTTTCCAGATAATTTAGTGGGTTTGTATCATTTTAGAGGTGGTTATTGTGGGGTTTCCAAAGTGGAAGATGATAAAATAAATATTTGCTATTTAGCTGATTATAAAACATTCAAACAGTATAAAAATATTGAAGAATACCAGCAAAATGTAATGTCTAAAAATCCTAACTTAAAATCAATTTTAGATAACTGCAATCCTCTATTTGACAATCCATTAACAATAAGCCAAATTTCTTTTGACAAAAAAAATGCTGTAGAAAATCATATGTTTATGATAGGTGATACCGCTGGATTAATTCATCCATTATGTGGCAACGGAATGGCAATGGCAATTCATAGTGCCAAAATAGTATCGGAATTGCTTGAGCAATATTATACGCATGAAATTAAGTCGAGACAGGAATTAGAATTGAAATACAAAAGAGAATGGAATCGTAATTTTGGTAAAAGATTAAAAACAGGGCGTATTTTAGCAGCTATATTCCAAAGGCAAAAACTAGCCAATAATTTACTTCGTATATTGATTAAATTACCTTTTTTATTACCCCTAATTATAAAGAGAACACATGGTAAACCTATTTAAAATCCATTATAAATGGGAATAAATACAAAATACAGAACAGAGCAGCCTGAAAGCATGGATGATTTTAGTTTAGAAGGGGAAATTTTGCGTGATGCTTTGGATAAAATAGCCAAAATAAACCAACTTTTGGGTGGAAACAGCTTAACTTTACTAGGAGTCAAAACCTTGTTAAAGAATGTTCCTGCTGATGCTGAAATTACTATTGTAGATATAGGTTGTGGCAATGGAGATATGTTACGAACCCTAGCTGATTTCGGTGTAAAAAATAATTTGAAACTAAAACTAATTGGTATTGATGCTAATAATTTTACAATAAATCACGCGATTCAATTATCTAAAAATTATTCCAATATCACATATCGATGCGAGAATATCTTTAATAAAGCTTTTATAGAATTAAAATATGATATTATATTGTCAACCTTAGTGTTGCATCATTTTAAAGAGGATGAAATTGTTGGGATTTTGACTGTCTTTTATACGAATGCAAAATATGGAATTGTTATTAATGATTTGGAAAGAAGTACAATTGCTTATCGATTATTTCAGTTATTGTGCTTTGTTTTTCGATTAAATTCAATGTCCAGAGAAGATGGATTAATATCGATTTTAAGAGGTTTTAAAAAGAAAGAATTGCTTCAGTTTTCTGAAAAATTAAATTTAAAAAAATATACCATTCAATGGAAATGGGCTTTTCGTTACCAATGGATAATATCAAAAATATGAGTGTTAAGATACATAGCGTTTCCAAACAATTGCCTAAATATTCCAGAACTACTGAAGAAATTATTCCGTTTCTTGACGCTTGGCTGGAAGGTCAGGAAGAACGTTTTATTCGAAAAGTAAAAAAAATTTTTGAAGGTGCTGCCGTAGACAAGCGGTATTCTATTATGGACCCGATTGAGGTTTTCACCAATACTTCTTTTGAGGAAAGAAATGCTATTTACGTTCGTGAAGTTATTGATTTAGGTGAGAAAGTTTTAAAGAAAGCCTTGCTCAAATCGGAATGGAAAGCAGAAGACTTGGATTATATTATTACGGTGAGTTGCACTGGAATTATGATTCCCTCGTTAGATGCTTATTTAATTAACAAATTGCATTTAAGACAAGATATTGTACGACTTCCTGTCACTGAAATGGGTTGTGCAGCAGGGATTTCTGGAATTATTTACGCTAAAAACTTCTTGCAGGCTAATCCTGGAAAACGAGCAGCTGTAATTGCTGTTGAAAGTCCTACGGCAACTTTTCAATTAGACGATTACTCAATGGCAAATATTGTGAGTGCGGCTATTTTTGGCGATGGAGCTGCCTGTGTTTTACTTTCTTCTCACAAAGACGATGATGGGCCAGAAATACTAGCCGAAGAAATGTATCATTTTTATGATAATGAGCACTTGATGGGATTTAAACTGACTAATTCTGGTTTGCAAATGGTTTTAGATATTGAAGTTCCTGATACAATCGCGTCTCATTTTCCAGCTATTATTCATCCTTTTTTAGCCAAAAACCATTTAAAGATTGAAGATATCGATCATTTAATATTTCATCCAGGTGGGAAAAAAATAGTACAAACGGTAGAAGATTTATTTTCCGATTTAGGAAAAAATATAGAGGATACCAAAGAAGTTTTACGTTTATATGGAAATATGTCTAGTGCCACGGTTTTATATGTCCTAGAACGTTTTATGGATTCAAAACCTCAAAAAGATTCCAAAGGTCTGATGCTGAGTTTTGGCCCTGGGTTTTCAGCCCAACGCGTTTTATTGCGATTTTAGAATCTAAAAAGCAAACTAATAAATGTATGAAGAAAGAAGAAATCATATCAAAATTGCCGTATTCGAAACCTTTTTTGTTTGTCGATAAAATCATTCGAATCGATGAAAATGGAGTAGAAGGCTGTTATACTTTGGATGAAAACTTAGATTTTTACAAAGGACATTTTAAAGATAATCCAATTACTCCTGGTGTGATTTTAACCGAAGTAATGGCACAAATTGGCGTAGTATGTTTGGGTTTGTTTTTATTAAATGATACAATTAATAAAGAAACTTCAATTGCCTTAACATCAACTAATATTGAATTTTTAAAAGTAGTTTTTCCAAATGAAAAAGTTATCGTAGTTTCAGAGAAAATCTATTTTAGATTTGGAAAATTAAAATGCAAAGTAACAATGAAAAATGAAAAAGAAGAGCTCGTTTGCAAAGGAGAAATTGCAGGAATGATTATTTAATTTGAATTTGATATGAATAAACGTGTTGTAATTACGGGGCTTGGTGTTGTTGCTCCAAATGGAGTAGGGCTCGATGCGTTTACAAACGCTATTAAAAATGGAATCTCAGGTATCAAAAAAGATCCAGAATTAGAACGATTGCAGTTTTCTTGTCAAATTTCTGCTAAACCTGAAGTTTCGACTGAATTAGCATTAGAATATTTTACAGAATTAGAACTTAGAAACTTCAATTCTTCTGGGATTTTATATGGCGTTATAGCTGGAATAGATGCTTGGAAAGATGCCGGATTAGCAATAGAAAATAATGAAGAACCCGATTGGGATAGCGGAACTATTTTTGGGACGGGAACTTCTGGAATTGATAAATTTCGCGAAAGCATTTATAAAATTGATGAGTTTCAAACCCGAAGACTAGGTAGTACAGCAGTAGCGCAAACGATGAACAGCGGAATTAGCGCTTATCTAGGTGGAAAATTAGGATTAGGAAATCAAGTTACAACAAATTCATCGGCATGCACCACAGGAACCGAAAGCATTATGATGGCTTTTGACAGAATCAAATCTGGACATGCTAAAAGGATTTTAGCAGGAAGTACTAGTGATTCGGGACCTTATATTTGGGGCGGATTTGATGCCATGCGAGTTTGTACTTTTAAACATAATGAAACTCCTGAACAAGGTTCTCGACCAATGAGTGCAAGTGCATCAGGATTTGTTCCAGGAAGTGGAGCAGGAGCAATGGTTTTAGAAGATTTAGAATCGGCTTTAGCTCGTGGTGCTCGAATTTATGCCGAAGTTTTAGGTGGAAATATCAATTCCGGCGGACAACGTGGATTAGGAACCATGACGGCTCCAAATCCCATTGCAGTGCAAAAATGTATTACAGCCGCCATTGCAAATGCAGAAATTAGTGCCAATGACATTGATGTGATAAATGGACATTTAACAGCAACTTCCAAAGACAGTTTAGAAATCCAAAATTGGACTGAGGCTTTAGATCGAAAAGGAAATAATTTTCCGTATATTAATTCCTTGAAATCGATGGTTGGGCATTGTTTATCAGCAGCAGGAAGTATTGAAAGTGTGGCTACGATCTTGCAATTGCATCAAGGGTTTATTTTTCCGAATATAAATTGTGAAGATTTACATCCTGAAATAAGTAATTTAGTTGCTGCATCTCGAATTCCGCAACAAATGCTTGAAACCGAATTGAATATTATTGCCAAAGCCAGTTTTGGTTTTGGAGACGTTAACGGATGTGTGATATTTAAGAAATTTAAAGCGTAAAAAACAAAAGCGAACTATGAGTAAACAAGAAATTATAGAGGAATTGAAAGTAATAGTAAAACCATATATCCAAGATGATGCAGCCTTTGATTCATTAACGGAAGAAACGGATTTTATTAATGATTTAAAGATCAATTCGGCTAATTTAGTGGATGTGATTTTAGATATTGAAGAAAAATTTGACATTGTAATTGATAACCAAGCCATGGAAAAAATGCTGAACGTAAAAGCTGCAGTAGCAATTATTGAAGATCAATTGACAAAGAAATGACAACATGATAGGAAACGACATCATAGATTTGGCGTTAGCCCGAAAAGAAAGCAATTGGAAAAGAGACCATTTTTTGGAAAAACTTTTTACTCAGGAAGAACAATTGCTTATCGCAAATGCTAATAATCCGGAAGTTATGGTCTGGAATTTATGGTCTAGAAAAGAAGCTGCATATAAAATTTACAATCGTGAAACAGGAATTCGAGGGTATTTCCCTAAGCAATTAGTTTGTTTTTACGAAAGTGAAACAATAGGTAAAGTTTGTTGTAATGAACGAATTTATTACACTAAAACTACCGTTACAAAAGATTTTATTTACACAATTGCCACAATTGAGCCTCAATTTTTTAATCAAATAGAAAAAATTAATAAGGATGATAAAATCCATAAAAAAAATGGAATTCCTTTTATTATAAATACTCAAACAGATGTTTTAAAAGCTGTTTCCATTACGCATCATGGACAATTTTGGGAAGGAATAACAATTTAAATTGTTACTGCAAACCCAATTTATATTTTAATTTCAAAAAGAGTAAGGCAATCTTGTATGCTTTTTCGGTTGTTGTTTCACCATCTGTTGGCTGGATTTTATAATAATCTGCAAGCTCATCTAAGGAGAATTCTTTATCTTCAGGAATTTCATGTAGTTTTCGATGCATAATATCAATATCTAAGGCATCATTACGTAATTTTCCGCACTCCATGCGCTCTAAAGTAGCGTTAATCATAGTAACATGAGATTCTACTTGATGTCCTACGATAATTCCATTACCTAAATATTCTACAAAAGTTTTCATCGCTTCTGCTTCGGACAATTTGAGCAATTTACTTTCAATAATATATTCGTTTGAAAGATGATTGTCGTGCATAAAACGGTACTGTAATAAAATAGTTTCAAAACTATCTTTTATAGAAATTCGATCATTTTCTACTGCAAAAGCACTAATAAAAGTTATTACATCTTTTTCAATAGAATCTCCAGTGGCTTCGGTGGATATCACAACATAACGGTTTGACTTTTTGGAAAATTTAGCTAAATATTCTTTCCAAAATTCAGGATGTTCTTTATTGATATTTTTTAACCAGTCTAGCATAAATCTATGAAAATTGTGTAAGTTGAAACTTATCTTTAATTAAATCTTCTAATTCTTTCATTGGAATTAGTGCATTTTTTAGTTTTTCTCTATCGATTTTTGATAACTCCTCCAAGTTAATATATTGCCCTGAATTTTCATTTTTTAAACCTTCTAAAGTTCTTATTTTAGTTAAAAATAAATAAGCTTCAGCACAATTCAAATAAATCTCCGAATGCTTAGGGTCGGCTATTGCCAATTGCTTGAATCGAGTATAGGTATTATTAATTCCCTTGATATCATAACTCAATGTGAACAATCGTGCGCTATCTATAAGCGGCATTAATGCTCGGGTTTTTATATCAAATTTATCCTTATTAATCCCCTCTTCTTCAACAATAAATTTTTTGAAAAAACTCAAAGGTGAATTTTTTCTCAACGCATCGTTTCCAAGGAAATCAAAGAATAAAGTATTATTAACGGCATTTTCAAAAACAATATTGTTAATGGCTGTTTCTATTTTTTGTTCGCCAATAACTAATTCGTAATCAAAGAAAATACTACTTAAATTATCTTTATTTTCTCTTGTAGCATTCATCCAATTATTATACTGTTTTATCCAGTCTGTCAAGGATTTACACCACATCATATTGCTCCCCATGTGACCGTAAGGACATAATTCGTAACCAATTTTCTCTAAGGTTTCAGTAGTTTTTTTTCCTAATTTTAAGAAATAATCTTTCACCTCGATATATTTGTCCTGAGCTACATCTTCAAAAACTAAAATACTATCTTGATCGGTTAGTAAAAGTTGTTCTTTTCTACCCTGACTACCAATACTCAACCAAGCAAATCGAGCAGGAGGAGAGCCTAAATCTAAAATAGACAATTCGACTGCACGTTTTAAAATAGCAAAGTTAATTTCGCTGGCAATGTTAGTAATATGAGTTAACGGTATATTTTTTTGAATAGAAGATTGAATCAAATTAGTCAATCTTGTTCGGATTTCTTTCAACTCATTTGAAGACAAAGAACGTTTGATTTCTTTAATTAAAACTCCAGGGTTACTTGCTTGAGCAGCTATTAAATCATGCTCAGAAATCACTCCTTTTATAGTTGATTTATCCGTTCCATCAACAGTTACGCACAAATGAGTTACATTATTTTTAAGCATTAATAATTGGGCTTCCGCCAAAGAAACATTTTCTAAAACAGTAATTACCGGCGAAGACATGATATTACTTACTGGAGTATTGATAGCATAACGGCCAGTGGCTATTTTTGAAGCCAAATCAGCATGAGTAACAATTCCAATTGGACCGTTTTTTTCAAAAATAATCACATTATTCTTTAAAGATTCTGCCATTAATTGTGCTACTTCTTGAGCTGTATTGTCAGAAGTCGCTAAAAGGGGAGTGGTATTATAAGCTAAAGTTTGAAAAAACTGTGCTTCGGATTGTTTTTCGGAATAAAACATTCCATCGGAAACTAGATTTCCTTGGGAGTTTCTATCTTCAGGTAAATTACTAGCGAAATTTTCTAAAAGGAAATTTAAAACCTCTGAATTATTAGCCAATAAAGGTTTGAAAACCGCAATAGGAATTGCGTATACCAAACTTTCTTCTCTAGCTTTTGCTGTTACTTTATAATTATTTTTAGCAAAAAAAGGACGTAAACCAAAAATGGTTCCTTCATGACATTTATTAGTAATACTTTCTTCGGCATCAGCAATTACAGAAATATTAATTACTCCTGAAGCTACAACATAGAAACTGTCGTGCAAGGGATCATTAATTTTAAATAAGGTTTGTTTTTTTTCTAAATTGACTACACGAACATTGCTAGCAATTTCTGCTAATTCATCTGAATTAAGCTGATTAAAAGGGGCATAATTTTTTAAAAATTCAGCAATTTGGTTTGCAATTAGATTCATGGGATTTCGATAAAATATAGTACAAAATTAGTAAAATAAAAAGTCATAACTAGAACCAAATAAATTTAAAACAGTAGTTTTTAAAATTTTTAATTCAATCTTGCTAGACCTCTAATTTATTGAATTTTATATAATAAAATGGGTATAATTACTTTTATAAAAAAAAGAAGCAACACTATATTCTTTTTAGAACACAATGTTACTTCTTCATAAAATAGATTTTGTTAATTATTTGTATTTCAAATTCAAACTGATAATATTGGCATCTAAACCAGTTGTTCTGGAATAATGACCATAACGTATTTCGAGAGTATTAAATTCTTTGATTCCAAAAACACCATTTAGTGGTGTTAGTTTCATTCCCATACCTATAAAATTACTGTCAAATTTAGAAAGATCATAGTTACTGGTATGATAAAGATCTGCTCCAGTGTGTTCCTGATAAGGTTTAAAATACTTAGCCGCACTTTGAGAATAATACCTATAAAAAGGACTTAATGAGAAAAATGGTGATATTTTTACTGGAATTTCTATATCAGCAGTATTGGATTTTACATTCCAATCATCCGAATAATAGCGGTAATAAGCTCTAATAATTACATTATCTCCTAAGAAATAACTACCTCTAACAGCTACTGGAATTTTTAAGCGATTGTCTGGTAAATTTTCTTGATGTACAGAATTATCATTAAAAATGACACGATGAAAAGGAAGACTTAAATAGCCTTTTTGAGCAATTACATCTGCCATAAACATGATTTGAAAATTGGTATTGATGATTTGAGAATAAGCCAAAGAAGCTGCAAAGGTATTTCTGGAAGCAGTTCCATATCCTTCGCCAGATGTTCTTAACTCAATTGGTGTAACTAGTTTTACCTGATCTAGAAAAGCTTGAAATTTAGCGGAGAATTCTCCGTTTCTATTTTTAGTTTTTTGAGCAAAACTTACATTTCCACCAAAAGATTGGTAATCAAATTCAGTTGAAGACGATAATCCAAAACCAAGAGTATTACCTTTTTGCTCATTTTCAACACTATAATTAAAGGAAGGATAAATTCTAAAATCAGCCGATGAAGCCGAAGAATTTGCTTGAAGATCAATTTGATCCGATGAAGCTGAACTGTAATGGTCAATTCCAACTTCTAAATCAAGAGTTTGCTTGTTACCTAATTTACTGTATTTAATCAGTTTAACATCAATAGTGTTAGAGATATCCGTTAATTTTTCTGAACCAACGCCTCCTGTTACAGCAGCATTATTTCCGTCTTGTTTGTAATAACTTGAAACTAGATTGATTTCGTCAACTTTTAATTTTTTGTTTTTATAAGCTGTAGAATCTGCTGGAACAGATTGCGAAAAAGCTTTAAATAATCCTAACAGTGCATATCCTGTAATGTATATTCTTTTCATTTTATAGGGTTATTAAATTAGAATTAATTACAGCCACAGCCACCACCACTTTTGCCTGAGTTTGCTCCTGAAGAACCTTCACGATAAGACTGAAAACTCAATTCGGTTTTTTCAATTTTTCTATTCGAAAGCACCATTTCGGAATCATTTAATTTTCCTTTTTGGTATTCTTTTACAGTGGTGCAGGAAGTCAGCGAAAGGGATGAGATTCCTAACAGAACCAAAACGCTTTGTTTTGCTTGCTTTTTCATTTGAGATTGATGTTTTTTGAGGTGTAAATTTTGTTGTTGTCGTCTATTATTATGCAATATAAATCGGGTATTTGATCTATAAGAAACAAACCCGCTTTGATTCCCATAATGGCAATAGGAGTGGCCATGGCATCGGCAAATTCGGCATTGCTACTAATAATTGTCACACTTTTAATACCAGTAATTGGCAAACCTGTTTTAGGATCAATAGTGTGTGAATATTTTTTGCCATCAATCATGATGAATTTTTCATAATTTCCAGAAGTAGCCACGGCTTTATTAGAAATTTCGATGAAAGAAAACGCCGAAGCAGGGTGGTCCGGATTAGCAATTCCTATCGTCCATTGTTTGCCATTAGGTTGGGTTCCCCAAGTGGTTAAATCCCCGCTGGCATTGATAATTCCGCTAGTAACCTTATTTTTAATCAAGATATTTTTAGCCATTTCAGCGGCATAACCTTTACCAATGCCTCCAAAACCAATACGCATTCCTTTTTCTTTTAAAAAAACCGAAATGTTGTTTTTATCCAAAATAATATTGTTGTAATTGATGAGATACACCATTTTTTTGGCTTGTTCAGCAGGAGGTAGGCTAGTCATTGTTTTATCGAAATTCCATAAGGATTTGTCAATACTTCCATAAGAAATATCAAATGCTCCTTGTGTTATTTTCGAAATCCCGATACTTCTTTCAATTAAATCAAACACTTCTTTGTCTACAGAAACGGGCTTGATTCCAGCATTTTGATTGATTAAATTGGTTTGACTTTCATTATTATACGTTGTAAAAAGCTGTTCAATTCGTTTTATTTCGGCTATAGCCAAATTAATATTTTCTTGAGCAAAATCTTCCGAATCGGCAACTACCGAAATAGTGAAATTATTCCCCATCAATTTTAAGGATTGCGAAAACACTCTCATCTGAAAATTATTTTTGAGTATCGCAGATATTTTTGATTTCCTTAGTCCATTCTTCAACGGAAACTTCTGGTTTTCCTCTCCAGGATTTTATCACTTTTCCATCAGCATTTAGGAGTAATGTGAGCGGAAAACTTCCTTCTTTATTGTATTTTTCGGCTAAAGCTTCATTTCTTTTTACAATATCGTCCGATGGGATGTTTTTTTTCTTTCTGGGAAAATCAGCATTTACTAGAACCAAATTTTTATCGGCCATTTCAGTAAATATTGGATTATCAAAATATTCTCGATGCAGTAAAATACAAGGTACACACCAATCTGAACCTGAGAAATTTAGTAGAATTAATTCGTTTTTTTCTTTGGCTATTTTTTTAGCCGTTTCAAAATTTGTTTCCCAACGAGCAGGAATAATTAAGAGTAAAAGGATAGCAATGAATTTCATGAGATTGTTGTAAAGTGAACTATTAGGGTTTTGAAATTTCTACAACTAAATTATAGCATTACTGATTTTAAATATCCAAAAAAAATCATAAAAAATTTTAGTTTATAACAAGAATAAATAAAGCCATGTGTTAATTGAAATTTGTTTTAAATGTATTGAAAACAAATACTTTATCATCTTATTGCTTTAAATTAATATAATATTGGTTTCAGTTATACTAATTTGCATAAGAATAGTATTAGACTGAATTGCAAGTAGTGTGAGAGAATTTAAAACATTCTATTTTACATAATATAAATTATAGTTCAAAAGTATATCTTTATAAAAAAATCCATTTCACAGCATTCTGGTCATTTTATAATTGATTAATTCAATATCATTTCTTTTTTGAATTTGTTCCTTCATTATTTTAAAACCATTTGCTTCAAAAAAACTTTTAGCAGTTATACTTACATCTACCGTTATTATTTTTGTTTCAGAATGATTTATTTCATCTAATAATCTATTGAATAATTGCTGAGCAATTCCTTGTCTCTGAAAATCTTTATCTACAAAAAGTACATCAATATAATTACCATTATCCAAAGATGCAAAACCAACAATTTTCTGATTTTGTTCGGCTACAATAAAAAATTGATTTTCAATTATATTTACCCATCTATTTGTGTTTTTAATTGAAGATTTCCAAGCATCAATTTGAACTGGATTATAATCATTTTGGCAAACAAAAGAAATCGTATCTGCAAATAACTGCTGTATTTCTAATAATTCAGAAATTTGTCCAATTCTAATTTTTAGAGACATTTTTTTTAAAATTTTTATAGAATCCAAATATAATTTATTTAGAGCAATCTATAAGAAAACCGATAAAAAACGACTGTTTTTTATCGGTTCAATGAACTTGAAAATTAATTTATTTTGAGCTTTTATAGGTTATTTTTCCGTACCAAGCTACTACGGCCAAGCAAATTAAAGGTAAAATGAATGAAAAATTCACTTCCGGAATGTATCCAAATAATTTAATATCGGAGAATCCGGTTCCTCCTAAATCTAGAATACAACCTTGTAAAACAGGCATTAGAGCACCACCTACAATAGCCATAACCAATCCAGCTGAACCTAATTTAGCCTCATCTCCCATATTTTTCAATGCAATTCCGTAGATTGTTGGAAACATAATTGACATGAAAATTGAAATAGCGACAAGAGAATACAAACCAGCCATTCCAGGTAAAAATATGGCACCAGCTGAGCAAATTACACCTCCCATACCAAAATACATTAACAATCTTGAAGGACTAATTTTTAACATTAAAGCGGTTCCAATCCATCTACTTACTAAAAAGGAAACCATAGCCGCTACATTATAATAAGTTGCCGTTAAATCTAAACCCAAGCTTTCGTTGATATAATCTACATATTGAAAAATATACGTCCAGCACATAATTTGAGCTCCTACATAAAAAGTTTGCGCAATTACACCACGGATATAATTTTTATTGGCAAATAATTTTCTGAAAGAATCGGACAAAGACATTTTATCCATTTCGGCAGTTTTAGGCATTTTGGTAAACAAAACAACTACCATAATAATTAAAACTAATATTCCTAAACCAATATATGGAATGCTAATAACTCCTAAGTCATTTTCTCTAATTACAGCCAATTCATTAGATGATAACGCACTGTAAGCCGTGGCGGAATAATCATCTGAACGCAAAGCACTCATAACAAATGTTTGTGCAATAAGCATTCCTGATATCGATCCTACGGGATTAAATGCTTGAGCAAAATTCAAACGCTGTGTTGCTGTTTTTGGGTTTCCAAGAGAAAGAATTAACGGATTTGAAATGGTTTCTAAAAACGCTAATCCACAAGTAATGACCCATAAGGAAATTAAAAAATAATTAAATTCTTCGTATTTGGCCGCTGGATAAAACATAAAAGCACCTATTGCATACAGCAAAAGTCCCAATACAATTCCAGATTTATAACTGTATTTTCGGATAAAAAGTGCCGCCGGCAAAGCCATAAAGAAATAGCCAAAATAAAAGGCAAATTGTACTAAAGATGCCTGAACATTAGAAAGTTCGGGCATTACTTTCTTGAATGCTGAAACCATTGGATTAGTCAAATCATTTGCAATGCCCCAAAGAGCAAATAATGAGGTAATAACAATAAAAGGAAGTAGTAAATCCTTCTTAACAATTGGAACATTTTGGGTTGTATTCATTTTTTTGGTAAATAATTGGTTAAAAAATAGTCTTGTTTTATTCGAAACCCTTAAGAAATTCAGTTATTTCAGCTTCAGAAATTACAGGATTTGCTCCTTCGCTTTGTGCAACGATAGCACCAATTGCACTAGCAAAATCAATAGCATGTTGCGGATCATTTCCACTCAAAAGTTTAGTAATCAAGGAAGCCAAGAAAGAATCGCCAGAACCTACCGTATCAACAACATGCACTTTGAATCCCGAATTGCGGTAGAATTTTTTATTGTAATACAAAATTGCACCATGAGCTCCTAAGGTTACACAAATGGTATTAGTATTGGTTTTCTCAGCAATAAATTTGATATTTTGTTCTAATGATTTGATTTCTGAACCCAAATCTTGGCAAATTTCATATAATTCTTCATCGTTGAATTTGATAAAATCAGCAGCTAGCAATAAATCCTGAACATTTTTCTTGGTATAATGCGGTACTCTTAGATTGACGTCAAATATTTTGTATTTGGCTAAAGCCAATAATTCTAATAAGGTCTTTTTAGAAACTGCGTCTCTACAGGACAAACTTCCGTAAACTAGAAAATCTGCTTGTTCTACTATTTTTTTGTTTCCATCAGAAATTTCAATTTTATCCCAAGCTGATGGATATTGAATATCATAGGAAGCATTTCCTTTTTCATTCAAAATCACATTTACTAGACCCGTTGGATAGCCTGATTTTACTTCAACTCCAGTGGTGTTAATACCTAAGTCATTAAGGTAGTTCGTTAGTTTTTCGCCATTAGCGTCCACTCCTACTGCGCTTATCATTGCCACATCTGCACCTAAGGCTTTTAGTCGCGTAGCAACATTAAGCGGCGCTCCACCAATTTTTTTATGTTCTAGAAATACATCAAAAAGGATTTCTCCAAAACAAACTGCTTTCAATTCTGTTTTCATCTTTTCTATTTTTGTATGTGAAAATATATTATAATTAATTGTTTTTGTAGTGTTTACAAACCATTTCTTGCATGAATTTTAAGCTCCCTTTAGCCAAATCTTCCGAGGAATATTTGGAAGGTCTCCACAATGATGTTGGTCCAACTAAAGCTTTAATTTCAGAAGAAAAATTTTCTAAAACCAATGGTCCTTGGTAATTAATTTGGGCTAAAGCTTTGAAAAAATCATCCCAATGTACGTTGCCTTCCCCAGTCATTCCTCTATCCGATTCGGTGAGGTGAATGTGTTTGAGTTTATTCCCTGCATCAATAATAGGTTGGTAAAAATTGGCCTCTTCTATATTAATGTGAAAAGTATCCAAATGCAATCCTAAATTAGGATTTCCAATATTTTTAATCGTTTGTAAAACTTCAGCAGCTGAAGTATAAACGTAACTTTCGTAACGATTTATAGGTTCAATTGCTACAGTTATATTTTGCTTTAAAGCATAACTTGAAACCTCCTGAAGCACTTGTTCTACAATCAATTTTTCGTCAGTAGTACAAGGATTTCCTGTAAAAGTTCCAATAGCCGAATGCAAGACACCACCTAAAAAATCCCCATCCATTTCAGCTACTTTGTCCAATGCCTTTTTAATCGTTTCAGTTGCTTTTTCTGGGTAAAAAGGAATATGGCAATCTGTAGGTAGATTAAAACCGCATCGGCCTAAAATGCCTTGTTCGTTCAATTGTTTTTTTACTGCTTTGGCATCAAAATCTAAAGTGCTTGGCAAATTTATTTCGAGCAAATCAAAACCATATTCCGCTGTTTTTTTGATTGAAAATGCACCGCCATCGGCTGTCCAAGAAGGAATAAATGATAAGATTGAAGTTCCAAAAATGGGCATGATTATTTTGTTTAAATTAAAAAAATTGATTTTAAAAAAGCCACCATTCGGTTCTAACTCCTAAATAAGAACCCCAGCGTTTTTGATTGATTTGCAAAAAAGGAGAATAATTATGGTCTCTGGCGTAATCATTATATCTGGCAACAGTGGCTACTAAACGAATGTGAGGACGACTCCATGGATCTCTTTTTCCTAATGGAACTAAAGTGGGGACTAATGAAAATTTCCACATGCTGGCTTCTGGATTATCACCATCTTTTCTAACGGCATAATGCACTTCCTGAATTAGATGAAACCAATTGGTTACATAGAAAAAATTGCGCACTCCAACCACAAAATCTGTTTTTTGATTGTATAATTGTTTGCCATTATAATAGGTATCTGTATTAGTACTTGATGATCCACCTTTACTTTTGGTAAAAACACCATATCCATTTAGGCTGAATTTGTTAGAGATATTTAATAAAAAGTGTTCAACCATCGAAAACGAATAAGCATTAGTATATTTTCCTTCGGCATCTGGAGCACCATAAGTAGCCCAAGTAAAGGTATTTCCATTGTCGCCACCATTAGCAATTCCGGTACCATAACGCGCTGAAATTTGGTTAAACGAACCAGATTTTACTGTTTTGAAAGGGCTATTGTATTTTATTCCTGCTACCCAACCATTATCCGAAGGATAGTTTTTTGAGGCTTCTTTTGAACTTTTAGAAACATAATGAAATTCTCCTAAAAGCTTTAGCGTTTGATTATTTTTAAAATGAAAACTTTGTTCCCCAATCCAAACCATTCGTTGGCGTATTGCTGGATTGGTTGCACCTGCTACAGTTACTTGATAATTATAAGGATATACTCCAGTAGAATCTGTGGAAGCAGGCATTAACATTGTCAATTCGGTGTTTTTGTACTTTACACCAAAACCCTGAGACGAATGATCGTCAAAATAAAAATAATCACTAATATGAATATCATCATATCTACGAAAACGAGAACCTGCCCAAGCCGACCATTTGCTTCCTAAAATATTGGTGGCTTCTACATAAGCTTCTGGTAATATAAAAGTCAATCCGTTATTAGAACGACTGCTCACATTTCCAACAAATTGTCCGTTAGCCGAATACATTCCTAAACGAACCTGAAAAGTAACATTAGTACTGTCTTTTCCAATAATTTTTGGTGTAAAGTGAATGGCAGGCAATAAATCCAAATAATCCTGTTGTTCCATTCGCCCTCCTAAAGAACCTTGTCCTGATAGGTTTAAAGGTTTCCAATTATTTCCTTCCCCATTTGGCGAAAGCCCAACTCCTATTCTACCAGTTGTTCCTAGTGAAAAATTAGAATTTGTAATTACAACTTGTGCTTGAGTATGTATAACTATGTTGCATATTGCAACAATCCAAATATTTTTTTTGATAATCCAAAAAGGTTTGTTAATCTGATTCGGTTTCATTTTTTGTGGCTTTCTTTGGTTGTTTTTATTAAACGTCAAATTGACGTTTGCTCAACAAATGTATAACTTAATTTTAATTAACCACAAAAAAAAGATATTATTTTTTTAGCATTAATATATTTATAATAAATATATTACGGTATTTAAATTATAAAAATAAGTAGATAACTAAATCATTTGGATTAATATTAGTATAAATTGTATTATTTACGTTTAATATAAAAAACAGCTTAAGGAAATGAAAAACGCATATTAGAATTAAATTGTTAAATTTGTTATCATTACAAAAAACAAGCTAATACTGATTGTTACTGACCAACACTGAAATATGAAAACCGAAATAATTCCAAATTTATCTGTAGACTGTGTGATTTTTGGATTTGATAATGCAAGCAAATCCTTAAATGTTTTATTAATTGAACGTATTTTGAAACTCGAAAATTCTGACAGTCCTATTGTTAATGATTATGTCTTAAAAGGATTTCATACCTACGAAAATGAAACCATAGATGATACAGCTAACAGAGTTCTGAAAGAGTTAACAGGTTTGGATAATTTATATAAAAAACAATTCAAAGTTTTTGGAGATCCCAATCGTTTAAAGAACGAAAAAGACATTGTTTGGGCAGAAAGCGAGCATTTTAGCGAAAGAACAATCACTATAGCTTATTATATTTTGTTACCAACGGATGTAGTTGAAATAGAAAACAAATACAATCCGAAATGGTTTCCTGTAAATCAATTACCTGAATTGGGTTTTGATCATAAAAAAATCATCAACGAAGCCCACGCTGATTTAAAAGAAGATGCCTTATCTAAACCCATTGTTTTTGAATTATTGGCAGATAAATTCACTATTAAAGAGCTACAAGATACTTATGAAGCCATTCTGGGTATTGAAATAGACAACAGGAATTTCAGAAGAAAATTAATTACTAAAAAGTATATCATTGCACTAGATGAAAAACAAGTGGGTGTTTCTAAAAAACCGTCGCAATTGTATATGTTTAGTAAAGATGTGTATCAAAAAATCTATAAAGAGAGTTATTTGATTAGTATTTAGTTTTTTTTGTCACAGATTTTCACTGATTATTTTCCGCAAACTTGTCATTTCAACAAAGGAGAAATAACACATTTAATAAATCACGTTAAAAACACTCTGTTTCGTTTTAAAAGTAAGCAGGTATATGCGATTAGTAATATTGTTTTAAAGCATAACACTGCAATTTAATAAAGTTGGTTGGCCTTATTATTCTAAGTTTTATAGGAAAGTTAAAAATCAAATAAAGTGGAAATTGTATTTTCATCAATTGAATGAGCATAATTTGTTCTAGAATTAGGGGTATTATCTCTATAAATCGTAAGTGTGATTCTTGAATTTTTTAAATCCTCTTTTTTGATGTTGGGAATAGTAAATTTTAAATTTGAAAAGACATAAAAATCTTCTTTAGATTCAAATATTTTGTTGATTATTAATTTTTCTCCAGTGGCTATGATCTCAAATGATTTATCACCCGGAAAATATCTAGATATTGCTATTTGAATTGCATATGCAGAAGAAGTTTTAAATCTATTATGTATTGGGTTAATTTGTATTCCTCCTTTTATAATTTGAATTTTTAATTTATCGGGATAAACATCTACAAAGCCATGACCTGTAGTTGCCAATTGAAAACTGTTAGGTCTAAAATAGAAATCTATTCGTTTTTTTTGATCCACTATTGATTGTTTTACTGAAGATCAATTAATCAATAGCAAACAGCTTGCAATAATAAACACACCTAAAAAAAAATATTGTATTCTGAATAGACTTATTTTAACAATCATTTTTATAGTTATATAATTTAATGTTTTAAAGAAATCATAATATATTAGCTATTCATTTTTTCCGAATACATCATCTCGTTTATTTTGTTAATGTAAACATTTCTAACAATGACTGTACCAGCAATAAAATCATGTGCAGCTCTTTTTCTTTTATTAGTTAGTAAAACGATGAATTCGCTATAAACCCAAATATTACTTGCCCATGCATGTATCATAAATGGTGTTGCAGCAAGTGACATTAAATATTCTGTACGTTTAAGCCAGCTTAAGCTATTAAAAATATTTTCATCTGCTTTTAACAGACTTATAATCATTATAATGACACTAAAAATAGTTAGTCCTAACAAAACAGAATGTCTTAAAATGGCTTCTTTCCAACCAATTGGTTTTCCATCTATTTTTATAATTTTTATACCTACAATTAATTTTCCTGGAGTTCCTCCATATTTCTTTGGTAGATAAATATTATACCAAATTCCAAATAATAAATTCGGTATTATTATATAAAAATACATATTTACTGAAAGTCCGTTTAGGTATAAAACTATAAAAATTAGAGGTAACATAATTATTCCATCTATTAACATAGAGCCTAATCTTACCCAAAATCCAGCGTAAATATCATTATCAATTTCCGGAATTGTAATCGGTATTTGTTTGTCATTCATTTTGTCCATTTTTTGTTTATAGCTGAAGGTTGATTTTAAATTCTTCAGTTAGGGTTAGAAAGTCAGTTATTCTTTTCAAATATAACAATTCTACTCAAAGTAATCTATTTCTTATTACTAAAAATAATAGCAAAAAAAAACCGATACATGAACTGCATCGGTTTCTTTAAGTGTTTAGAAAAAATTATTTTACAATATCTTCTGTTTTTACCTTTTTATCTGGTCTAATAATCATTCGTAATGAATTGTCTTTAGAGAAATAAGCCACCATCCAGTTGTAGAAAGTTTTTACTTTGTTTCTATACGTAATTAACGAAATTAAGTGAATAAACAACCAAATCATCCAAGCAAATGTTCCTTTAAAGTGCATTTTTGGTTTTGGTAAATCTACCACAGCTTTAGCTTTTCCAATGATTGCCATAGAACCTTTATCTACATATTTAAAAGGGACTAAGGCTTTTTGCTTCATAGCATTTTTGAAATTTTTAGCCAAATTAATTCCTTGTTGAATCGCTACTTGTGCTACTTGTGGATGTCCGTTAGGGAAAGCTTCATCATTAAATTGAATACAGGTATCTCCAATTGCAAAGATGTTATTTGTTCCTTCAATTCTATTAAAAGCATCTGTTTTTAAACGTTTTCCCCGACCATAACTATCAGCTGGAAGACCTTTAAAATCACGAGCAGTAACTCCGGCAGCCCAAATTAAATTCTTCGTTTGAATGGTTTCTCCATTAGCAAAATGCACCGTATCATCTACATAATCTACTACGTTGTTATTCAATTTTACAATAACACCTAAGTCAGTAATAGCTTTATAAGTATCTTCTTGAGACTCCTTACTCATCGGGGTTAACAAAGCTGGTGCTCCATCAACCAAATAGATATTACTTGCCGTTGTTCCTAATTCAGGATACTCTTTTAAGAGAATGTTTTTACGCATTTCGGCAAACATTCCTGAAATTTCCACTCCTGTAGGTCCTCCACCAGCAACAACAATTGTTAATAATTTTCTACGTTTACGAATATCCTTCGTAATGGCTGCTTTTTCTAAGTTTTTCAACAGCGTATTACGCATTACAATAGCATCGTTCAATGTTTTCATTGGGATGGCATTTTTTCGTACATTTTCCATTCCAAAATAACTGGTCTCAGCTCCTGTAGCAAACACTAATTGATCGTATTTGAGTTCGCCATTGCTCAAAATCACTTTGTTTTCAGATGGAACAACTTCTATTAATTCTCCTAAACGGAATTGTAAATTCTTTTTTCCAGCAAAAAACTTTCTAAAAGGGTAACTAATACTAGAAGGTTCAAGGTAAGCTGTAGCTACTTGATAGATAAGAGGAGGAAAAAAGTTGTAATTGTTTTTATCCACTAAAGTTACGTGAACTCCATCTTGATTTAATAATTCTTTTGCCAGATTCATTCCTGCAAAACCGCCTCCGATTATTACGATTTCCATATTTTACAATTTTAAAAATAACTTCTTGAGTTAGTTAGCAAAAGAAGTTAGGATTGTTTTTATTTTTTTTGTTTTAGTTTCTTAACTGGTTTTTCAACTACTTGGTTCTTATTTTGTAATAAATGGTTGGCTAGTATTTTTTCAATTAATTCATCCTTGGTTAAATGATGAAATATGGTTTTTATTTTCGTTTTTAATTCAGCATCTACTTCGTGGTTGGGTTTGGTTTTGAAGATTTGTTTGGCCCAAAGCAACGTATTATTATCTTCAATACTAGCCACAGAAGGTTTGGAAAACGGAGTAAATTTGATTCCTAATTCTTTTTCAAAATCAGCAATTTCTATTTCTTCTTCGGCTTGTAAAACAGTTAACGATAAACCGTTTGCTCCTGCTCTAGCCGTTCTACCACTTCTATGAACGTAATTTTCATAAGTATCCGGTAAATGATAATTGACTACATATGCAATTTCTTTTACGTCAATTCCTCTAGCAGCTAAATCCGTAGCCACTAAGATATTGATGTGCCCTTCACGAAATTGCTCCATGATTCGGTCACGAATTCCTTGTGACAAACTTCCGTGCAATGCTCCCGATGAAAAACGATTAATCGCTAAGTTTTTAGCTAATTTATTTACGGCTGCTTTGGTTTTGCAAAAAATAATACCGCGTTGTCCTTCTCTGGAATTCAAAAAATGCATTAAAACATTCAGTTTTTCAATTGGATCTACAACAATGTATTGATGGTCAATTTGTTGATTTCCTGAAGTTTCCATGTTAGCGCTTATTTGCACTACATTTTTATGCAAATAATTTTGAATCAATTGTTTTATGGTTCCAGGCATGGTTGCCGAAAACAAAAACGTACGGTGATTTTTAGGTAATTCAGCAACAATTTCGTCTAAGCTTTCTTTTAGAATGCTTACCATTTCATCGGCTTCATCAAGAACTAAAAATTGTGTTTCTTTTAAGCTAATGGCTTTTCGTTGTAATAAATCAATTAAACGTCCTGGCGTAGCCACTACAACATGTGTGGGACTATTTAATCGTTCTATTTGAGGTTTTATTGGGATTCCACCACAGGTTACGGCGATAGAAACATCTGGTAAATTTTGAGCAAAAGCTTCTAAGTTTTTAAAAACTTGTTGTCCTAATTCTCTCGTAGGAACTAATACAACAGCTTGTACCTGAGGTTTTGAAGCATCAATTAATTGTAAAATTGGTAACCCAAAAGCGGCCGTTTTTCCTGTACCTGTTTTTGCTAATCCAACTAAATCTGTTTGATTGGCTAAAAGTAACGGAATCACTTGTTCTTGAATGGCTGTAGGCACAACAAGATCCAATTCCGTTAAGGATTGTAATAAAGCTGTCGAAATTCCTAAATCTGAGAATTGTTTTGACATTTTTTTGTTTTTATTATTTGTTTGAAAAACAGTTTCCTAGCCCCGATAGCAGCGGCATCCTTAATGTTCTTTCTTTAAGAACATTAAGATAAAGCGTATAGCGGGAAATAGCTCCTTATTTTACTATTCATCTTCGTCTTCATCAGGTTCGTTCATGATTCTCTCACGATACTTCTTCCCTAACAACAATGTTAATTTTTGTTTATAATCATCAACAAGCCATTCGCGGTAGTTTTTACTACACTGGCTCAAACATTTTGCATAACGCTTGATGCGGCATTCTATATCATCATCTAATTCTTTCGCTAATAATTTAGCTTCTTGCAAGGTCTCCGTATTGTAGACACACATTGTTGCGTGCTGATCTAAAGACTTGTCAAGTACTACTTTAGAACGTAAATTTTGCTTAATAGCTAGTTTATGCTCTTCGTCAACATCAAAAGTTACATCTTCTGTATTAGGAAACTTAGCTCTCAACTCCGGTGGCATGGTGTATTTAAAATACATCTCAATTTCGGCATCGTCTCGTAAGTTTTCTAAATAGAATTCCGGCGATTTAAAGATGTGTTGCCAGTTTACAGGCTCACTCCATAATCCAAAACGAGCGGCATTATTTCCTAAATCAATAACGGTAAATTCGTCTTTATTAGGTAATTTTCTAGAACCACGACCAATCATTTGGTAATATAAAGTCAATGATTTTGTAGCACGGTTAAGAATAATGGTTTCTACTGTAGGCTCATCAAATCCAGTAGTTAAGATTCCTACTGAAGTTAAAATAGCATCTGGTGTATGCTTGAACCAATGCAAAATTTCTTTTCTTTCCTCGTTGCTACTTGTATTATCTAAGTGACGGATTTCGTAACCTGCTTCTCTAAAAGTTTCATATACATATAAAGAAGTGTTGATTCCGTTGTTGAAAATCAAGGTTTTCTTTCCTAAAGATCTTTCTGTATAGGCATGTAATAATTTTTCTTGCATTAAGGTATTGGTATACAAATCATCAGATGATTTTACGGTATAATCACCATTAATACCCACTTTTAATGAAGTCAAACCTACATCATAGCTATAGGTTGTGGCTTTTGCCAAGAATCCTTTTTCTATTAAAGAACCAATGGTATCCCCAACGATTAACTCGTTGTAACTTTGATTCATAGGCAATTTAATATTAGAACTTAAAGGCGTAGCTGTAACTCCTAATATAAAAGCGTTTGTAAAAGAATTTAATAATTTTCTAAATGAATTATAATGCGCTTCGTCAATAATAACTAAACCAATATTATCCAATAGTAATTTTTCGTCATTGATACGGTTTTTAAGGGTTTCTACCATAGCCACAAAACAAGAATAATCGTTTTGATCTGGTAAATCTTTTACTTTACTATTGATAATTTTATTTTTAACACCAAAACCTTTTAACATCCTAGAAGTTTGCTTGCATAACTCAATTCTATGAGTTAAAACAACAACTTTTTTATTGTGTTTGGATAGGTAACGGCGAACAATTTCTGAGAATATAACTGTTTTTCCACCTCCTGTAGGCAATTGATACAGTAAGTGATGTTGTGCAGGTCCATTATCGATGCGCTCAAAAATGGCATCGATATCGCCTTGCTGGTAGGCATAAAGTTCTTTTTTTTCTTCCTTTTCTGTTTCTATCGTACTTTCGAACATTGCTTTTTGTTGAATTTTTGCAAAAATACGGTTTAAAAACAGTTATCCTGTTATATTTAATTTAAATTATTAACTTAATTTGAAATAATTTGATTTACAAGCCTCTTATTCGTTAAAACGTTCTACAATTTGCAAGAAATCACGTTTATTTTTCCATTTTTGCTCAACAGTTTCTTGATAAATCCCTTCTATTCTACTTTTAAATTCGCTCAAAATGCCATTTGCTATGGTAAAATGGACTGCTTGATCAAAAGAATTGAGCATACTTTTGTAAAAAGCTTCCTGATTGATGTTATTTTCAGACGAAAAAGTTTGCGCAATTTCAATAGTGTACAACATTACATCAGCAATTACAAATGGATCTACGCCAAGGGTAATAAAATGTTTGATATATTTTTGAGCTACCGATCGACGCATTTTAGGTTTTTTTCGCTTTCCAGTGTTGGAAATAGGAAAATATTCATTAGAGATTTTCAATTTGGCTTCTTGCAGTCGTTTTTCTTCCTTGGGATTGAAGACAAAATCATAATATTCCTTAACAATACTGAATTTTTCATACAGTTCTATAAGTTGCTCCTGAAGTTGCTCTTTGTCCAGTTCTCCCAAATACTTTTTTAAATCTCTTTTACTCATTATGAAAATTTTAGGATTACAAAAGTAAATTACTTTGGGGTTTAATACCTATAAAACGAATCATATTACTTAATTTTGACATAAAACAATAATAAAATATTATGCTTAAGATTTTTAAAATTACTGCCATCCTTGAAGGGATATCCTATTTAGTGCTTTTCTCTAATATGCTTTTTATTAAACCCAATAATTTTGAATTGTATCATAAATTATTATACCCTATCGGAATGAGTCATGGAGTCTTGTTTATAGGTTATATTGTTTTAGCTTTTTTATTAAAAACCTCCCAGCAATGGAGTATTAAAGATTTTGGAATTATCTTAATTGCTTCATTATTACCTTTTGGTACTTTTTATGTAGAAAAAAAATACTGCTAAATGTACGTTTTACTAAAACAACTATTTTCATTTCTATACCCTGTTTTTAGAAAATGGGGATTCAATTATACGTTAGCCTCTTACTCTAGTTTGATATTAAATATTGTTATTCTTTGTTTATTATCCTATCTAATTTACGAGGCTTGTAAACAGATTTTAGTTGGTTTAATGATTGTTGTTGCCAGAAAAACTAAAACTCAATTTGATGATTTATTGGTTTCTAATAAAACAGCTAAGTACATTGCACATTTAATACCGGTATTATTTATCTACAAATCGGTACCTATTATTCTAGACCGATATGAATATTGGGATGGTATTTTTGGGAAATTAGTAGGGATTTATATTGTTATTCTAGTGCTCTGGATTATCCGAACTGTTTTTAATGCATTACGTGATTATCTCAAACAAAAACCACGTTATAGCGATAAGCCTATTGATAGCTTTATTCAAGTTATCATGATCGTACTTTGGTTGGTTGGGATTACTATTCTAGTTTCTAAATTATTCAATATTGATTTCAATAATATGTTTACCACTTTAGGAGCGGTATCAGCACTTATTATTTTAATCTTTAGAGATATTATTTTAGGTTTTGTTGCCAGTGTTCAGGTGGCTATCAATGATATGATTCGAATTGGCGATTGGATTACCATTGACAAATTTGGTGCCGATGGAGATGTTATTGAAATCAATTTAACTACTGTAAAAGTCCGTAATTTTGACAACACCACTACAACTATACCTACTTATAGTTTGAGTTCCGATTCGTTTCAAAACTGGCGTGGCATGCTAAAATCTAACGGACGACGCATAAAAAGACATATTTTAATTAAAACCAATAGCATACGTTTTTTAACAGAAGCTGAATTAGACGAATTGAAAAAAATTAACCTAATAAGCGATTATATTACAACGCGAAAAGCTGAAATTAACAAATACAATACTGATAAAAAAATTGATAAAACCATTGCTATTAATGGTCGAAATATGACCAATTTAGGATTGTTTAGAAAATACATCATTCAGTATCTTCGCAATCATCCTGCTATTAATCAAGATATGCCGTTAATGTGCCGTCAATTGCAATCTACTGCCGAAGGTGTTCCTATGGAGATTTACACTTTTACCACAGATAAGAGATGGGAAAATCACGAATACGTAATGTCGGATATTTTTGATCATGTTATTTCGGCTGTACCTTATTTTGATCTAAAGTTATTCGAATTTCCTTCTGAAAATGTTTTTATAAAAAAGTAAAAAACAATTTATCTATAATATAGAATAAGCCACAAATTCACGAATTATAAAATTTGTGAATTTGTGGCTTATCAAATTTGAAATTAAATATTACATCCTGTTTTTTACAAATTCGATTTCTGTTTTCCCATGTGCTTTGGGTTTTCCATCTTCTCCTAAATTTACCATTACCGTTTTATCAATAGTAATAATGGTTTCGCGAGTCATCATATTGCGAACTTCGCATTCTAAAGTGATGGAAGTGTGACCAAAACGAACGACATCAATACCTATTTCTATAACATCTCCTTGTTTAGCCGAACTGGTAAAGTTAATTTCAGACATATATTTAGTGACTACCTTTGAATTTTCAAATTGAATAATGGTATACAAAGCCAACTCTTCATCAATCCAAGACAATAGTTTTCCACCAAACAAAGTTCCGTTAGGATTCAAATCTTCGGGTTTTACCCATTTTCTAGTGTGAAATCGCATAATTTTAAATTATTTATGCTAAAATAAGACTTCCTTGAGGATTTTTTTCCTATTTTTAAGAAAAAAAGATGAGCCAAAGAGATAGTTTTTTAAGTGAATTCAGAGGTGCTCCTATAGGAAGTGTAAGTACTCAATCTTCAGCCGATGAAATTTTTCAAAATGAAGTTTTGAGACCTATCCTAAAACTACAAAATGATTTGTTTATCGCTTCATTTCATAACTATATAAGCAAGTACAAACGTGATTTTTATTCTCTTAGCGTAGAAAAAAAATTAGCTACGATAGAAAATGCAATTCAAAAAGATATCAAGTTTAGAAATGCTTTAAAGGGAATGATAATTGCTTTGTTTACGGTAGATGAATATTTGCAATATATTAAAAACTCTTCTAGTTTAAATAAACGAATGATGAATATGCTTATTGAGAGGCTAAAAAATCAAGTTCAATTATTTGAAAAAAGTCTTGCTGAATAAAACAGTAAAATCTTTAAAATACAATCCCAAATCCTCTAAAAATTAATTTTGATTTCAATTTCAGATTAATTTTATAAAGAGTGAGTGTTTTATTGCCTAAGCTTTGTCGTTTTTATTCTACATACCTACTCCAAGTTCTTTATTTGTGTTAAGAAATTGTTTCAAAACAGCCTGTTTTAGAGCAAAAAAATAAATTATGTTCAACAACATTAAAGAGAGTGTTGTTTAATCGTTAAAAGTAAAATACTACATCCTGTTTCTGATTTTAGTATCGTTTATTTCACTATAATTGTTTAAAAGTATTATTGATGAAAGAGAACTATTTAAAGTGGTATTCGCCTAATTTGAGTAGAGATACTGAAATGCTCATTTTTGGACATTCAGGCTACCCTGTGGTTTTATTCCCTACTTCTATGGGAAGTTTTCATGAGAACAAAGACATGGGATTAATCGAATCGGCAAGATGGTATCTCGAACAAGGGTTAATACAAATTTATTGTCCTGATAGTATTGATAAGGATAGTTTTTACAACAAACAAATTCATCCTGTACATCGCATAGAAAATCACGACTGGTATGATAAAATGATTTGTCACGAAATAGTAGAAAAAATACGCCATAACACAACTGCAGGAAAAGTAGTTATAGCAGGTTGCAGTTTTGGTGGTTACCATGCAGCAAATTTTGCCTTTAGACATCCGGGATATGTCAGCCATTTGTTTAGTATGAGTGGAATTTTCAACATCAAAAGTTACTTGAATGGATTTCATAATGACACTGTTTTTTATCACAGTCCGGAGGATTATTTACAAGGCTTGAACGATTACGAATTATGGAATATGAATATTGCTCTGGGAACTTCTAATTGGGATATTTGTTTGGATGCCAATTTAAAAATGAGTAAAATTTTAGCTGCAAAAAATATGGATCACTGGTTGGATATTCGTCAAGATAAAGTGCACGACTGGCCTTTATGGAAAGAAATGTTTCCGCATTATTTATCCCGAATAAAATTTAGCTAAACTAACTACCAACATTATTTAATTATAAAGTATTAAACAAATAATAAACATGAAAAAAATCGGAATCTTATTTGGAATGGAAGACACCTTTCCTCAGGCTTTTATCGACAGAGTAAATTCAAAAAACGAAAAAGATATTATTGCTGAAGCGGTTTCTATTGATAAGGTTATCCAAAACAAAGGTGGTGAATATGCAGTTATTATTGATAGAATTTCACAAGATGTTCCTTTTTACCGTGCTTTTCTTAAAAATGTCGCTTTAACAGGAACCAATGTGATAAACAACCCTTTCTGGTGGAGTGCCGATGATAAGTTTTTTAATAACGCATTAGCTGATACTTTAGGAGTTCCGCTGCCTAATACGGTAATTCTTCCTTCGGCTGAACACCCTACAGACACTACTTCTAATTCATTTAGAAATTTGAAATTTCCATTAGATTGGGAAGGTATTTTTGAATATGTAAAATTCCCAGCCTATATGAAACCTTATGCCGGTGGAGGTTGGAAAAACGTCTATCGACTTGAAAGCAAAGAAGAATTTTGGGAAAAGCATAAAGAAACAGGACAATTAGTTATGTTGTTGCAGGAAGAAATTGTTTTTACCGAATATTTTAGAGTATATTGTTTAGGGTGTAAGGCCGTAAAAATCATGCAATACGAACCTAGAAATCAACCGCATTTACGATATGTTCATGACGGTCCTCCAGTAAATAAAAAATTACTAGCTACAATCAAAGATTATACGATTCGACTTTGCAAAGGTTTAGGCTATGATTTCAACACCGTAGAATTTGCGGTTCGTGACGGAATCCCTTATGCTATTGATTTTGGCAATCCTGCTCCTGATGCAGATATTAATTCTGTAGGTGCTGAAAATTTTGAGTGGGTTGTTGAAGAAGCCGCAAAAATGGCAATTGCAGCAGCCAAAAAACAAAAACCAGGAAAAATAAACCTGACCTGGGGAACATTTATGAAAGATGCTATTGGATTAAAATAATGTATTTCGAATTATTTAAATGAAAAAATTACCAGTTTTTACTCTTGGTATAGAAGAAGAATACCAAATTATAGATCCCGAAACCAGAGATCTACGCTCCCATTTATCCAAAATTGTTGATGGAGCCAAAATACTATTGAACGAACAAGTAAAAGCAGAAATGCATCAGTCGGTGGTAGAAGTCGGAACCAATATTTGCAAAAATGTTAAAGATGCCGAATGTGAAATTAAATTTTTAAGGACTAAAATTGTTGAATTAGCCCATAAACAAGGCTTAATTGTTGGAGGTGCCGGAACACATCCTTTTTCAAAATGGCAAGACCAACCCATAACTGACGATCCTCGTTATCATACTATAATTAATGAATTACAGGATGCTGCTCGTTCCAATTTGATTTTTGGAATGCATTGTCATGTAGGTATTGAAAGTCGCGAAATAGGTTTAAAGTTAATTAATCAGGCTTGTTATTTTTTACCACACATCTTTGCCCTGTCAACCAATTCCCCTTTTTGGGAAGGAAGACAAACTGGTTATAAATCCTTTAGAACAAAAGTATTTGATAAATTTCCAAGAACAGGTTTACCGGAATATTTTGATTCTGTTGCCTCTTATGATAATTTTTTAGAAACATTAGTTAAAACCAAATGTATCGATAATCCAAAGAAAATTTGGTGGGACTTACGCTTACATCCTTTTTATAACACTATTGAATTTCGCATTTGCGACATGGCATTAACAGTTGAAGAAACTATGTGTATCGTATCTGTTATTCAATCCCTTGTGGCTAAATTATACCGATTGAATACTCAAAATTTAAAATTCAACACCTACCGTTTGGCTTTAATTAAAGAAAATAAATTTAGAGCTGCGCGATACGGTCTGGAAGGAAGTTTAATCGATTTTGGGTTGCAAAAAGAAGTAGAAACCAAGAAACTGATTTTAGAATTATTGGATTTTATAGATGATGTTGTTGATGAATTAGGAAGCAGAGAATATCTAAACTATGCACAAGAAATTTTGAAAAATGGAACCGGAGCCGATAAACAATTAGCTGTTTTTGAAAAAACGAAAGACTTAACTAAAGTAGTAGATTTTATTACATCAGAATTTACTAAAGACTTATAAATTAAATTATTAGCGTATCTTTGAGCGGTAATTATAAGGATTGATCAAATGAAAAAGAAAAACATAACTGTCGCAATATTAGACATGTATAATGGTCAACCCAATCAGGGAATGCGTTGTATAATTGATATTCTCAATCGGTTTTCTCCATTTGTTTGTTTCAAGATTTTTGATGTAAGAGTAAAATGCGAATTACCTGAAATTGAAAAATTTGATATTTATATTTCTACTGGTGGACCAGGAAATCCTCTGGAAGGCAATGGAGAATGGGATAAAAAATATTATGAGTTTATTGATTCTATCGTAAAATGGAATAATGAAAATCCTATAAAAAAACACGTATTATTTATTTGCCATTCGTATCAAATGGCTTGTAAGCATTTTGGATTAGCCGAAATAACCAAAAGAAATGATACTTCTTTTGGTGTAATGAGTATTCACAAAACCAAAGATGGTCTCAAAGATTTGTTATTTGAAGGCTTAGACGATCCTTTCTACGCTATTGATTCCAGAGATTATCAAGTCATTCAACCTAAATTAAGTGTGTTTGCCAAAAAAGGAGCCAAAATACTTTCTTTGGAAAAAATACGTGATCATGTACAATATGAAAGAGCAATCATGGCCGTTCGTTTTACAGATCATTTAGTGGGTACACAGTTTCATCCCGAAGCCGATCCAATTAGTTTTATTTCACAATTAAGAAATAAAGAAGTTAAAGAAAAAATTAGAAAAATGAAGGGCAAAAGAAAGTTTAGAAACATGCTGGAAGATTTGGTTGACGATGATAAAATTTATCGTACCAATGAAACTTTGATCCCAAATTTTCTTCGTTCAGCCATTACCGACTTGATGAAGTCTAAAAAAATTATGTCTAATTAGAAAAATCTATTTATATGATTCCAAAATATCGCAAGCTTTTTAATGACCAATTTACCAATGAAAAATACACAGCTTTGAAGAAAGATATTGCGGATGACTTTGATTATGAACCTACTTTTAGATTAGCAGAGACTCCTTTTTTTATTTCTAATGAATTAAAAACACAATTGATTGAAGGCTGTAATGATGTTATAGCTTTAATTCAACAAAAAGACTTTAAAAAACTTACTGATAAATCATTAAAATTGAATAAAAGAGTACCTAACGAAGATGAACACACCACTTTTTTAGCTATTGATTTTGGAATTTGCGAAGAAAATGGAAATACTATTCCTAAATTAATTGAAGTCCAAGGCTTTCCCTCTTTGTATAATTATCAAATAAATTTATTCGAAAAATTCAAAAAACATTACCCTTTTTTAGAAGAATTAACTCCATTTTTAAATGGTTTAACTTCGGATGAATATCTCAAAAATTTAGACGATGTTTTTTGCAACAATCACCCAAAAGAGAATGTTGTATTATTAGAAATTGAACCTGAAAAACAAAATACTAAAATTGATTTTTATTATTGCAAAAGAGATTTAGGAATTCCTTTTGTTTGTGTAACTAACGTGATTAAAAAAGGAAAACAATTATTCTACAAAAATGAAAAAGGAAAAGAAATCCAAATCAAACGTATTTATAACCGAGTAATTTTTGATGAACTCAATCTGCGCAAAGATTTAAAAATGGATTTCAGTTTTTCGGATGATTTAGATGTTGAATGGGCTGGACATCCTAATTGGTTTTTCAGAATTAGTAAATATATTTTGCCAATGCTCAAAGGCAAATATTTTATAGAAACTACTTTGTTAAGTGAATTAAAAGAAATTCCGCAAGATTTAGAAAATTATGTGCTAAAACCATTGTTTTCTTTTTCGGGTTCAGGTGTTATTTTTCATGTAAAACGCGAAGATATTGAAGCAATTGTCGATAAAGAATTGTATATTATTCAGAAAAAAGTCAACTATTTACCTATTGTTCAGTCTCCCGATGGAAAGGTAAAAGCAGAAGTAAGAATGCTTTGCACTTGGAAAAAAGAAGATAAAGCTCCTACTCTATTGTGCAATTTAGTACGCTTGAGCCGCGGTGAAATGATAGGTGTAAAATACAATCAAGACAAAGACTGGGTAGGCGGAACTATTGGATTGTTTGAAAGATAGGTCTACTTCTTCCAGAATTTTTTAAACAAAACAGGACATATTTTTTGCATAGTTTTAGGATCATCTACATTCCAATTGAATTCTAAAATAGGATAATTATCATCGGTAGTTGTAAAGTTCTCATAGTCAATGTATTCCTCAGCTTCTTTATTGGTCATTTCTTTAAAAGCATTATTAGCTACGTACCAAAAACCTTCAAAATCATAGGCTTGTGGTTCGTTATTAACTAAATTAGCCAAATAATCAGGATTTTCCAGCGATTTATAATAAGCTTCTTTTCCTCGGGAAATTAACCAGCATCTAAAGTAATCAAAACCATCATCGGCCACACCGTTACTAATAATATAATCAGCACACCATAAATTAGAAGTATAAGAATCAAACATTAATTTATCGGTTCTCAGGCGAAAACCAATCATTTCTTTTGGAGAAAGTTGTTCTAAAACCGAAGTGAGATATATTTCCTGATCTTCCTGATTAGAAGTTTCTTTAAGTGATTTTTCTACGATTTCCCAATAGCTGTTTTCGTCCAACATTTCGTTGGTAGCTTTAAAATGTATCGAATCCAGATCAATTTTTGATGCAACTTCTAGAGTATCACTACTAGTAAGTAAAGCACTAGTATTGGCTTTATTATCTTGACTAAAAGAAGCCGTTGTTACCATCAGAAACAAAAATAAAAAAAAAGCAGATTGTCTCATATTGCTAAAATATTTGATTAAACAGTGCTGAATTACTGGATAAAATTAGTCTATTTTATTTTCTAATATGAATTCCTGTTACATAAAAATTAGGATCAACAATAAGTTTTGAATTATCTTCAACATTTGTTTCTGTTTTCCAATTTGTTTGCGGTTTTAAACACTTTTCTACTCCGTTTACAGTAATTTTTATTGGCATATTGAAATCCGAAACACAATTGCTCCAATGGTAAACTAAATTATTTTTTTCAAAATAATATTCTAAAACAGGAATTCTTGTATCTCTTAAATATTGATTAAAAAAAGAAGTTAAATCCATTGAAGTTTTCTGGCTCAAATAATCTTCTATTTGTTTCGTAGTAACCGTTTGATGATAAAACGTAGCATTTAACCCTCTTAACAATGCTCTCCATTTTTGGTCGTTATTTAGCAGTTGACGCAACGTATGTAACATATTAGCTCCTTTATAATACATATCACTCGAACCTTCATTATTTACATTATAATTCCCAATGATGGGTTTATCATTCAAAATATTTTTTCTAAGTCCTCGTAAGTAGGTATAAGCTGCTTCTTTTCCATAATAATATTCTAAAAAAAGACTTTCGGAATAATTAGTAAAGCTCTCGTGAATCCACATATCTGCAATATCTTTGTTAGTGATATTATTAGCAAACCATTCGTGTCCAGATTCATGAACAATGATAAAATCAAATTTTAATCCCCAGCCCGTTCCGCTTAAATCACCTCCTAAATAACCGTTTTGAAATCCATTACCGTAAGTTACCGAACTTTGATGCTCCATACCTAAATAAGGAACTTCAACCAATTTGTAACCGTCTTTATAAAAAGGATAAGGACCAAACCAGTATTCAAAGGCCTTCAACATTCTAGGAACTTCTTTGAATTGCTTTTTGGCTTTCGCCAAATCGTCTCTCAAAACATAGTAACTACAATCTAACGTTCCTTTTTCGCCTTTGAATTTTTCTGAAAAAGAGACATAATCCCCAATATTGATGTTTACTCCATAATTATTTATGGGATTAGAAACGTACCAATTATAAGTTGTGGTGCCATCATTGTGTTTTTTTACACTAAGCAAACGACCATTGGAAACATCCTTCAAATTAGACGGAACATTCACACTAATGTACATATCGTCAACTTCGTCATACATATGGTCTTTATTAGGCCACCAAACACTGGCTCCTAATCCCTGACAGGAAGAAGCAATAAAGGGATTTCCATTTGAGTCTTTTGTCCAAGTAATTCCGCCATCCCAAGGTGGATTTACCGCAACTTTGGATTTTCCTCCATAAAAAATAGTTAGTTCTTTAATGTCACCTACTTTTTGTGGAGCAAGTAAATTAATGAAATATACATTTCCTTCTCTGCTGAAATTCACTTCCTTTTTATCTTGCACCACGCGACTAATAACAAGAGGTGTTTGCAAATCTATTTGCATTATTTGGTATTCTTCTAATACTTTATATCTTATAGCATTAGAACCTGTAATTGTGCTATCTAGCGGATTTACTCTAACATTCAAACGGTATTGTTTTAAGTCCCACCAAGAGCGCTCTTTAGTAATACTTCCTCGCAAACTATCTTGCCTAGTAAACAAGTTGGTCTCCTTATTTAATAATCCTTGTGCTTTTATTTCATTCGAAAAAAAGAATGAAAAAAAAATAATAAAACAAAGTATTCTCATAGTCTAAAAGCCTTTTCAGGGAAATTATATTGAAGAAAAAAGATTGAGATTAATGCAACTTAGTCACTTTATTTTGCTCCACCACTACAGTATAATCTGAAATTAAACGGTCTACATACTGATTTAGTAATTCTAAAATCCGTTCGTTTTTATCCGATTTTACTATTAAACCAGCGTGGTAGTCTAAAGGAACTCTAAAACACACTTCTGGATCATTAAAAGAAGTCAAATCTGGATGTTGGAATTTAGACAAAGTCAAAACAATACCAGCATATTCTTTCTTAATTTTTGGCAAATGATACTCTTTTTCTTTAACCAAAGCATCTTCAATAGATGCCCATTCTTTCCAGAGATTCACATTAGAGGCTGCTTCTACCATTTCAGCAATATGTGCGCCACCTACACGAGAAGAGGTTTCGAGAAAGTAGATTTTTCCATCTTCATTGCATTTAATAAACTCCGTATGAGCCACTCCATTTTTTAAGCCAAAACTTTTTAAAACTTCCTTGTTGATTTTTTTTATTTCAACATCGTCATCTGAATCATAAGGAATATTTGAGGTTCTAAAAACGCCACCACCTTGAGAAATTTCCATAGGTGTAGCTAAATATTTAGAAGTTAAACTAAATAATAGTTTTCTATCTACAACTAAACTATCACAATGATACACATCACCAGGTTTAAATTGTTCCAAAAGGTATTTGAAACGATTATTCCCCATTTCGTTAATGTGAATCCACAAGCTTTCTTTGTCATAGACTTTAATAATTCCTGCAGCAGAAGCTTCTGAGCGTGGTTTTAATACCCAAGGAGGTGAAACTGTATCAGCATAAGTATTAATATCATGATTATTAAATAAGGAACAAAAAGCAGGAATAGGAATTCCACAACTTTTAGCCCTCATGCGCATGGCTAATTTATCTCTAAAATAACGACCTGTAGTTTGTCCCATGCCGTCTATCCTAAGATTTTCACGTAAATAAGTTGCTTTTTCAACATCGTAATCGTCTAAAGCAATAATAGCGTCAACTTTATTGGATTTCATCAAATTACCAACACCTAACAATAAATATTCTAAGTTCCATTCGGTATCGGAACCTTGCATATAGAAAATTTCGTCTATAAAATCCTTAGGCCAAGGTTTGTCTCTCAGTTTTTCAGCGGTAACAAGATACACTTTGTTTCCTAATTGTTTTAACTGAATTAAAAAATCAGTTCCTTTGAAATAATTTGAAATACAAACGAAGGTTTTAGCGTTTCCCATAAAGTCATAAATTTTCTATGAATTTAGTTAATAAATGTACACCATAAGCAGTTGCATGCTTACTTTTTGCAAATTCATCATCACCAAAAGCTACACCCGCAATATCCAAATGTGCCCATGCTTTATGTCCTTCTGTAAAAAATTCTAAAAATTTTGCTGCACTAATAGCTCCGGCCACTGGTTTCCCACTGTAATTCTTCACATCAGCAATATCACTTTCTATATCACTTTTATACGAATCCCATAAAGGTAATGGCCATAATCGTTCTCCAATAGATTCTCCTACTTCTTGAATTTTTTCAGAAATTAATTCATTATTGGTAAACAAGGCTCCGGCTTCATAGCCTAAAGTAGCCACACTATTTCCGGTAAGCGTTGCAATATCTATCAAGAATTCCGGATTGTAATTTTTAATTAGATAGGACAAGCCATCGGCAAGAACAAGTCTACCTTCGGCATCCGTATCAATAATTTCAATTGAATTTCCACTGTAACTATGTATCACATCACTTGGTAAAAAGGATTTGGCATCCACTGCATTTTCGGCACAAGGCACAATAGCAGTAACTTTTATAGTCAATTGCAAATCGGCAATCAATTGCATGGCTCCAAAAACAGCTGCACCACCGGCCATATCACATTTCATGTGAACCATTCCAGCTGTTTTGATATTCAACCCACCAGTATCAAAGGTGATTCCTTTTCCAACAAGACCAATGTGTTTTAAGTTTTCTTTTGGCTCTTTAGGAGTGTAATTCATAATTACAAATTGGGCTTCGTTTTCACTGCCTTTTCCAACAGCTACAAATGCCCCTAATTTTTCCTTTTTAGCTTCTTCTAAACCTATAATTTTTACCTCAAAACCATACTGATTTCCTGTTTCCAATGCCCATTTTGACAAATATTTTGGAGTAACAATATTAGGTGGTAAATCGACTAATGAAAATATTTCAAGCTGCGCATTGGCAATTTTAATAGCTTTTTCAATAGTTACCGTATACTTTTTTGAAGTCAGAATTTTCAAATCAAAATCTGGATTTAAAAAAGGATGCAATTCCTGTTTTTTATAATGACCAAGATTGTAAGTTCCTAGTAACAAACCTGAAACAGTAGCTTCAACTTGTTCTTCGGTAAATACATCTGGTAAAAATAAAGACACATCTGATGCAAATGTGTCTTTTTGTTTTATAGCAATTCGTCTGAATATTGTTTTTAACGACTTGTAATCAATCTCTTTCCCTAGTCCAATAAAAACATAGGTCTTATTATTTTTTTCAGCTAAATAAGTACTGTCTTTTTTTCCAAAAAACAGCTTAGAAGATATTTTTAGTCCATCAAATTGAAACGGCATTAAATTTTGTGCAGTGGTTTCAAAAACGGGAATTAAAACAGTTCCTGAAAAATTTTCTAAGCTATTAATTATTGTCGTTTTCATTTATTTAATTGTCTTTAGTGTTAAAAAACAGCCACTCTATTGCTTTAGGAAATTCGTCACTCCAATAGGTTTCATTGTGTTTTCCTAATTTATTAATGCTTAGATTAATCTTCATTTTATCATCAACAAACTCGCTCTCCAGCATGCTATTTTTAAACGTTTCCACATGTTCAATCATGGTTTCACTTTCATCTCCGCCTGCATACAGATAGATTTTTGTGTTTTCAGTGTCGGTATAATTTTTAATTTTCATTTTAGGAGCTACCCAAAGCGAAGGTGAAAATATCATTAATTTACCAAAGATTTCTGGATACCGTAAACCAGAAAAAATACTGACCAAAGCTCCCATAGAACTTCCTCCAATCCCTGTAAAAGCTCTTTCTTTTTTGGTTCTAAAATTACTATCCACATAAGGTTTTAGCGTTTCAACTAAAAATTTAATGTATTTTTTTCCTTGTCCTTTTCCTAAAACTGTTTTCCCAACATTGTATTCTTTTAAGCGATCTTCTTCTGCATGTTCTACAGCAATAACAATGATTTTACCCACATTGTATTCGGACATTACAGCTAGTTTTTTATCAATTTCCCAATTGCCGTATTCCGCATTTTCATTAAATAAATTCTGCGCATCTTGTAAATACATTACGGGATAACTTTCGCTAGAATCATCATAATCATGCGGTAAAAGTGCCCAAACTTTACGTGTAGTGTTTAATTGAGGGATTTCAAATTCATCTGAAATTAACTGGATTTGAGGTAAGAAATTAGGTTTAAAAGGCAACCAATTTCTTCGCCAATGAAATACATGTTCGTTTTGAATTCCTGTGTGTTTAGTAGTCAAACGATTTTCTGTTCGTTCACCATTAGCATCAATTTCTACAGCGCTCCAGTCTCCCTTAGTGAACTTATATAAAACCGTTTCTGGTAATTTAAAATCATGAGTGAATTTAAAATGATACAATCCTACACCTACTCTTTCCATTACAAATTCCTTGTCTTGAGTGCGCCAATCATTAAAATTCCCAGATATATAAACGGGACGAGAATCATCTTCATCAGTAGTTAATATGATATGTAAGCCTGTTTCTATTTTTGTATCGATTAAGTCTTCTGAAAAATGAGTTTTATCAAAAATCATAAGTAGTTGTGTCTAAATAATTAATTTCTGTTGTAAATATAACAGATTGGATTTTGGTGAAAAAATGAAAACGAGTCAACTAAAGAAATTTAATCTCCAATTGACTCGTTTTCACAATAAATTAACACAAAATATAGATGCTATTTCTGATAACTTTTTAAAAATTGTAGGACTTTAAAAAAAATTAAATTCTTTTTATTCCTTTTGTAAAATCTTCATCATTACGCTTTAATTTGAAAATATATTCAGAATTAACAGCTATTTCGAGATAAAATTCATCATTCTCATTTATTTTATTCCAATATTGTTCATCAAAATCAATGATGTTTATTTTCCAATCATCGAATTGTATTCGATGTTCGATAGGTCTTTCACTCTCATTATTGTATATTTTATTTTTGACTTTTACAATTCCAACATATTTGATTTTATCTTTCAAATCAAGAGTATAATTGTTTTCTACTATGGCTTTTAAAAAAACTAAGCCAAAAACAACTAAAGAAATTATCTTTATAAAAAGATAAGCTTTGTCTCCAATAAAATCTTTCAATATAAAATAGTTAAGAACAAAAAATAAACTAGAAAGAATTAAAACACTAAAATTAGTTTTATTATTTTTTTGTTGTTTGTGTTTTAATTCTTTAATATCTGAATCCGAAAATGGTTGTTTGATTAAAGACGACAATTCTCCCAATTATTTCTGACGGCTTTTTAAAACCTCAATTACATCATTAAGTTTGTAGCCCTTAGCTTGTAACAGAATTAAATAATGAAAAAGTAAATCGGCACTTTCGCTTAAGAACAAATCATCATTTGCATCTTTAGCTTCAATGACTACTTCTACAGCTTCTTCACCTACTTTTTGAGCAATTTTATTGATTCCTTTTGCAAAAAGAGAAGCCACATAACTTTTCTCAGAATCAGCATTTTCTTTTCTCGATTCAATAGTTTCCTCTAATTCTGAAATAAAACCATAATTGGCATTATTTGGCGTTTGCCAGCAAGTGTCAGCTCCAGTGTGACAAGTTGGCCCAACAGGTTGAGCTTGAATTAAAAGAGTATCGCCATCACAATCATTCTTGATATCCACCAAGTTCAAAAAGTTACCACTCTCTTCTCCTTTTGTCCAAAGTCTTTGCTTGGAACGACTGAAGAAAGTTACTTTACCAGTTTCAATGGTTTTTTGAAGTGATTCTTCGTTCATATATCCTAACATCAGAACATTTTTGGTCTCACTATCTTGAATTATCGCTGGAATCAATCCGTGTGCGCTTTTGATATCTATATTCATTTTTATAATTTATAATTGAAAAATTAAAAGATTAATATAATCTAGCTTCTTTTCTCTTTTTTCTATGTTCTATAATCTGACTTCTATATTATTATCTTTCAATTCCTTTTTCAAGGTTTTGATTTCAATTTCTTTAAAATGAAAAACACTCGCTGCTAAGGCTGCATCTGCTTTACCTTTAATAAAAGTATCTGCAAAATGTTGCATATTACCTGCTCCACCCGATGCAATAATAGGAATATTAACTAAGCTTGACAATTTTGCCAAAGCTTCATTAGCAAATCCATTTTTAGTTCCATCATGATCCATTGAGGTAAAAAGAATTTCACCTGCTCCTCTTTGCTCTACTTCTTGTGCCCAATCAAACAATTTAATTTCTGTAGGTACTTTTCCACCAACCAAATGCACCATCCATTCGCCATCAATTTGTTTGGCATCAATCGCAACAACTACACATTGACTTCCGAATTTTTGAGCCAAATCATTAATCAATTGCGGATTCTTTACTGCCGAGGAATTGATGGAAACCTTGTCGGCTCCATTTTGCAAAAGCACTTCCACATCCGAAACTGCTGAAATTCCACCACCTACAGTAAATGGTATATTAATGGTTGCCGCTACTTTGCGAACTAAATCTACTAAAGTTCTTCTTCTTTCTTCCGTTGCCGAGATATCCAAAAACACCAATTCATCCGCACCTTCATCCGAATAGATTTTGGCTAATTCCACGGGATCACCCGCATCACGCAAATCTACGAAATTAACACCTTTTACGGTTCTTCCGTTTTTGATATCCAAACAAGGGATTATTCTTTTTGTAAGCATTGTTTTTAAAGTTGTTGATTATTGGTTATTGGTTATTGGTCAATGGTCAATGGTAAAAACTATCAACCGACAACTATCAACTATTAACCTATTATATATTGTTCCAATTGTTTCAACGTAATTCTTCCTTCGTAAATTGCTTTTCCGATAATGGTTCCTTCGCAACCAATTTCGGCTAATTTAGGCAATTCATCAAAAGTCGAAATTCCACCAGAAGCGATTAATTTTAAACCTTTGGCTTGCGCCAAAATTTTAGCGTATAAATCAAAACTTGGACCTTCCAGCATTCCGTCTTTGGCAATATCAGTACAAATTACGTATTCAATTCCTTTAGCTTGATAATCCTGAATAAAAGGAACTAAATCTTCGTTTGAATCTTCTAGCCAACCTGAAACCGCCACTTTTTCGTTATTAGCATCGGCACCTAAAATAATTTTATCGACACCAAATTTAGAAATCCATTGTTCAAAAACTTCACGGTTTTTTACCGCAATACTTCCTCCTGTAATTTGGTTAGCACCACTTTCGAAAGCAATTTTTAAATCGGAATCTGCTTTTAAACCACCACCAAAATCAATTTTTAAACTAGTTTGCGTCGCAATTTGTTCTAAAATTTTATGATTTACAATTCGACTTGACTTAGCTCCGTCTAAATCTACTAAATGCAAATATTCGATTCCGTGTGCTTCAAATTCTTTGGCTACTTCCAACGGATTTTCGTTGTATATAATTTTTGTATTATAATCTCCTTTGGACAAACGCACGCATTTTCCGTCGATGATGTCTATAGCTGGTATTATTCTCATTTTATTTGTCATTGCGAGGAACGAAGCAATCTCATTCCGCTGATTTTTTAATATTGTTATTAAAATTTTAAAGCTTCAGGAAATTTCCTAAAATTTTCTCTCCTATATCACCACTTTTTTCCGGGTGAAATTGTGTACCAAAGAAATTTTCATTTTCTAAAGCCGATGAATACGCCATCTCGTAATCGGTTGTAGCAATGGTTTCAGCACATAAAGGCGCATAAAAACTATGTACCAAATACATATATTCGTTTTCAGCTACATCCTTAAATAAATCCGATTTTAGATTATAAATCGTGTTCCACCCCATTTGTGGTACTTTCACTTTTGGAGAAAACTTAACTACATCCACATCAAAAATCCCCAATCCGTCTGTGTTTCCTTCTTGTGTGTGTTTACACATCAATTGCATTCCCAGACAAATTCCCAAAACGGGTTGCGTCAATGTTGGTATCAAAGTGTTCAGACCGCTTTCCTTTAGCATTTTCATAGCGTAACTAGCTTCTCCCACTCCTGGAAAAATCACTTTGTCAGCAGCTTTGATTTCGGCTGGATCATTACTCAAAACAGCTTTATAGCCCAATCTCTCGATGGCAAAAATAATGCTCTGAATGTTTCCTGCTCCGTAATTTATGATTACTATTTTCATTTTTTTAGTTGTTAGTTGTCAGTTGTCAGTTGATAGCCAACAACTATCAACCGGCAACCATAAACTTTTAAAGCATCCCCTTCGTGCTTGGCAAAATCATTTTCTCAGTATCACGCTTAACCGCTACTTTGATCGCTTTCGCAAAAGCTTTAAAGATAGCCTCAATTTTGTGATGTTCGTTATCCCCTTCCGCTTTGATGTTGATGTTAGCTTTTGCTCCATCAGAAAACGATTTGAAAAAGTGGAAAAACATCTCTGTTGGCATCTTCCCCACCATTTCACGTTTAAATTCGGTTTCCCAAATCAACCAGTTTCTTCCACCAAAATCAATCGCTACTTGCGCTAAACAATCGTCCATTGGTAAACAAAATCCGTAACGCTCAATTCCTAATTTATTTCCTAAAGCTTTAGAATAGACTTCTCCTAATGCAATTGCTGTGTCTTCAATGGTGTGGTGTTCGTCAACCTCTAAATCTCCTTTTACTTTGATGTCCAAGTCCATTTGTCCGTGACGCGAAATTTGGTCCAACATGTGATCAAAAAAGGCAATTCCGGTATCGATGTTACTTTTACCTGTTCCGTCTAAATTTAATTTGATATAAATATCAGTTTCGTGTGTTTTTCTTGTTATAGACGCTGTACGAGCCTCTAATTTTAAAAACTCATAAATTTTTTTCCAATCGGTTGTTTGTAAAGAAATTGTATCTTCTAATTCATGATGAGCTACTGAAGTTTCGTTTGCTCCTAAACCTTCTTCCTGTTTTAAAAATATAGCTTTTGCACCTAGGTTTTTAGCTAATTCTACATCGGTAATTCGGTCTCCCAATACAAATGAGTTGGCCAAATCATAGTTGGGATTGTCAATATATTTTGTCAACATTCCTGTTCTAGGTTTACGAGTTGGCGCATTGTCTTCTGGAAAAGAACGATCGATAAAAATATCATCAAATAACACCCCTTCGTTTTGAAACGCCTTCAGGATAAAATCCTGTGTAGGCCAAAAAGTATCTTCCGGAAAACTAGCAGTTCCCAAACCATCTTGGTTGGTTACCATTGCCAATTCATAATCCAATTCGTTAGCAATTTTAGCCAAATATTGAAAGGCCTTTGGATAAAACTCTAATTTCTCCAAGCTGTCTAATTGGTATCCTTCTGGTTCTAAAACAATCGTTCCATCACGATCTATAAAAAGTACTTTTTTCATTTATTTTGTAAATTAATGTAGTCTATTTAAATTTAAAGACATTTAGTGTCTTCTTCCATATTTAACATTTTTTGTTTTGCAGTATTTTCAGTTACTTCTTCACAATAAATATTATTAATAAAAAGACCTGTTTCAAAAACAAGCTGCACATAAGTTATTTTTCCAGATTCAACCTGAACTTCAAATTTTTCAGCTTTTTCTTTTGATTTTTTTCCTCCAAATTGAACTGAACATTCATGTTTACCAACAGGAACTTCATGAATTGAATACTTTTTATTATTCAATTTACAAACAAATTCTCCATCAATAAAAGTTTTAAATGCTGCTGCAGAACCTTGAAATCCCGTTGATCTCAAAAAATAAATTTTACCTGTTTGTGCATTTTCTTTGTCTTGAGCTGAAACAAATGAAGTAACTATTAATGAAACTAAAATTGTAAATATTATTTTTCTCATTTGATACTATTTTTATTATTTAATTGCTTTCAAAGCCTCTATTAACTTCTTATTTTCCTCAGCTGTTCCAATAGTAAAACGCAAGCAATTTTCACAAAGTGGTTGCGTTGTTCTGTTTCTGATTACGATTCCTTTCCCAATCAATTCATCATAACGTTTGTTAGCATTATCTACTTTTGCCAGGATAAAATTAGCTTCAGAAGGGTAAATTTTCTCAACAAATAGCACCTCATTCAACACTTTAAGTAAAGATTCTCTTTGAGTTATGATTGAGGTAATTTCGTCATTGATTTTAGCTTGATCTCTCAGTCGTTCTAAAGCTCTTTGTTGCGTTAATTCGTTTACGTTATACGGAGGTTTAATTTTGTTTAAAACTGCTATCACTTCAGCAGCACCATAACAAATCCCCAAACGAATTCCTGCTAATCCATAAGCCTTAGACAAGGTTTGCGTAATGATTAAATTAGGATATAGGTCTAATTTTGCTAACCAGCTTGCCTTATCCGAAAAGTCAATATAAGCTTCGTCAATCACAACAAAACCATTGAATTTTTCTAAAATAGTGGTTACACTTTCTTCGGTAAATGAATTTCCTGTTGGGTTATTTGGTGAACACAAAAAGATGATTTTTGTGTTTGGGGTAACCGCTTCTAGAATAGCTTCTACTCTTGGTTGGAAACTTTCAGAAAGAACAATTTCTTTGTGCTCTACATTGTTGATGTTTGCCAGCACCCCATACATTCCATACGTTGGTGGCAAACTAATGACATTATCTTCTTTAGGTTCACAAAAAGCTCTGAATAACAAATCCAGTACTTCATCGCTTCCGTTTCCTAGTAAAATTTGGTTGGTATTCAAACCTTTGTTTTTTGCCAAAACTGCTTTCACACTGTTTTGCTGTGGATCTGGGTAACGGTTTACCCCATTTTGATACGGATTTTCATTGGCGTCCAAGAAAACCATATTGGCGGTATCAAAATCCTCAAACTCATCACGCGCAGATGAATAAGGCTTCAACACCTTAACATTCGCACGAACTAAATTATTTATATCGAAATTTTTCATTTTTTTTTCATTTTTAGAGAAAAGAGGAAAGAAGCAAGAACAAAGACTTCTAAACGAAATCTATATTTTTCTTCTCTTTCTTCTCGCTTCTTGCTTCTTATTCTAAACTTTTCAATCTCAACGTTACCGCATTCTTATGTGCCTGTAAACCTTCGGCTTCTGCCATGATTTCTATGGCGCTTCCGATGTTTTGAATTCCAGCTTCAGAAATTTTCTGGAAGGTCATTGATTTCATAAAGCTATCCAAATTGACACCGCTGTAATTCTTAGCATAACCATTCGTTGGTAAGGTATGATTGGTTCCTGAAGCATAATCTCCGGCGCTTTCTGGTGTATAATTCCCTATAAAAACCGAACCAGCATTCTGGATTCCATCAACATAAAAATCGTTAGTGGCCGTGCAAACAATAAAGTGCTCCGGACCATATTCATTGATTAAATCCAATGCAATAGCATCGTTTTCGACAAAAATCAATTTAGAATTCGCAATGGCTTTTTCGGCAATGTTTTTTCTTGGCAACACTTCTAATTGCGATTGGATTTCGTTTTCAACAGCATCCATCATCGCTTTAGAAGTCGAAACCAAAATTACCTGACTGTCCGTTCCGTGTTCTGCTTGGCTTAACAAATCTGAAGCTACAAAAGCAGGGATCGCAGTATCATCGGCTACAACTAACAATTCAGATGGTCCGGCAGGCATATCAATAGCGACACCAAATTGGGTTGCCAATTGTTTAGCCACGGTTACATATTGATTTCCGGGACCGAAAATTTTATATACTTTAGGAATTGCTTGTGTTCCAAAAGTCATTCCGGCAATCGCTTGGATTCCTCCAACTTTGACGATTTTAGTCACACCGCACAAATTGGCAGCATACAAAATAGCAGGATTGATATTTCCGTTTTTATCGGGTGGCGAACACAAAACAATTTCGCTACAACCTGCAATTTTAGCAGGAACAGCTAGCATTAATACCGTAGAAAATAAAGGAGCAGTTCCGCCAGGAATGTATAAACCTACTTTTTGAATTGGTCTTTTTTCCTGCCAGCATTGCACCCCTTCTGCAGTTTCTACAGAAACACGAGTTGTTTTTTGTGCTTTATGAAAAGTCTCTACATTGGCTTTTGCCAAAGCAATAGCTTCTTTTAAATCGTTTGGCAAACTAGCCACAGCGACTTCAATTTCAGTAGCTGTTACTTCGATATTCTCAAAAGAAACACCATCAAATTGTGTTGTATATTTGGCTACAGCCACATCTCCTTCTTTTTGAACGGCAGCAAATATTTCTTTTACTGTTCCTTCAATATCATTTACCGTTTTGGTTGGTCTTTCTAAAATAGAAGTCCAAGTATCGGGTGTTGGATTGTATATTTTGTTCATCTTTTTCCTCTCCCCCAGCCCCTCTCCAAAGGAGAGGGGAGCTAGGTCGTTAAAATTATTTATTTCAAAAGCCCTCCCTTTGGGAGGGTTGGGTGGGATTATAATACCATTTTCTCAATTGGGCAAACTAGAATTCCTTCGGCACCGGCTGCTTTCAATTGATCAATTACTTCCCAGAAAGTATCTTTGTCAATCACAGTGTGCACACTACTCCATCCTTCTTGTGCCAATGGCATAACTGTAGCACTTTTTAAAACGGGAAGAATACTGCTTACCGCTTCAATTTTATCGTTTGGAACATTCATCAAAATGTATTTTGATTTACGCGCTCTTAAAACTGATTCGATTCTGAATTTTAAGGTATCAATTATTTTTTGAGAATCAGCAGAAACTTTTGGAGAAACAGCTAAAACTGCTTCGCTTTTAAAGATTACTTCGACTTCTTTCAAATTGTTTTTAAACAACGTACTTCCGCTGGAAACGATATCTACAATGGCATCGGCTAAGCCAATATTGGGTGCAATTTCTACCGAACCGGAAATTTGGTGAATATCAACTGTTACTCCTTTTGAATTACAATAATCAATTACTGTATTTGGATACGAAGTTGCAACACGTAAACCTTCTAAATCCTGAATAGAGTTGTACTCAAATGTTTTTGGTACAGCAATTGAAACCTTACATTTAGAAAAACCTAATTTTTGAATAACTTCAATGTTTTTTCCTTTTTCAACCAATAAATTATCACCTACAATAGCGATATCTACTACTCCATCAATCAAATATTGAGGAATATCGGAGTTTCTTAAATACAAAACTTCTAACGGAAAATTAGAAGCTTCAGCTTTTAACTGATCAATACCATTGTTGATAGAAATCCCCGCATCTTTAAGAATTTGGATACTGTCTTCGTTTAATCTTCCTGATTTTTGAATTGCAATTTTTAACGTACTCATTGTTTTGTTTTTTTATGTTTTATTGAATGTGTTTGAGTACAAAGGACTTAACACACAATGAAAAACCCGTTTGATGTACTCAAACGGGTTTATTAATATGATGACTTACACGCATACCATTAACACATCGCCTGAGAGCAATAATGTGAATGATGATGATGCAATTGATTTGATAACATTATAATTTTGTATTCGTATTTTGTTGCGCAAATATAAGAGATAAAAACATTACAAACAAATTTTTAATTTAACTAAATGTTTCGAAAATATTAAAAATATTTAGTCCTTAGTTGTTGCCGATTGTGAATTTTCATTTAGAGGAATAACATGAATTGAATCTGTTCGGATTTCAGTATGACGAATTTCCCCTCCTGATGTTCCTACTTTGGCAGAAAAAAATACGGCAACTAAAGCTATCACCAGAATTGCATACGAAAAAAAATTAGCTTTGGGATGATTTTTAATATTAGTAATAATTCCAATAACAGAAACAACAGCTAGCAAATACAAAATAATTGCAAATTTTTCCGCTAATTCTTCGTGATTATGGATAATTTTACGACCAATATCAGGCATATCTTTGACTAATTTTTCAGCTCCATCTCCAGTAGTCATACTAAATACAGCAAAAACAGCAGCAATTAAAAATAAAAAACAGGCTGTGTTTTTGATGGGAGTGTTTTTAAAATATATTCCTCCTATTAAAACCAACAAACCTAAAATAGTTCCAACAATTGGAAAATGGTTTACCAACAGATGTAAGTGCGCGTCGTTCATAATAATGTATTTTTAATTATTAAATGTTCTGTGTTTTATCCTGCTAAAGAAACTCCTATTAATGAGCCAATACCATAAGTCACTGCGGCGGCGGCTAATCCAAACAAAACCTGTCTGAAACCAGAAAATAAAACTCCTTTTCCAGTCAATAAGGTTATGGCAGCTCCAATACCAAAAAGACCAACTACACAACTACCCAGACTCAAGAAAACAGCATTTTGCCCTTTCATAAAAATAAAAGGATAGAGCGGAATAATGGCTCCAACTGAAAACAAGAGAAAGGACGCTATAGCAGCTTCCCAAGCTGAACCACCTAACTCCTCTTTATCAATTCCTAATTCTTCAGTGATAATGGCATCCATAGCAGTATCAGGACTTTCAAAAGCTTTTTCGGCTAATTTTTGAGCTTCTTCCACACTCATTCCTTTGGCCTGATAAAGCAAAACCAACTCTTTTTTTTCATCCTCAGGAGAAGCTTCTAATTCTTCCATTTCCAAATCGATTTGGCGTTGGTTTAATTCTCTCGAACTTTGAACTGATAGCCATTCGCCCATAGCCATTGAAATAGAACCTGCCAAAAGTCCTGCAATTCCAGTTAGTAAAATAGTATTATTAGAAACCGAAGCTCCAACAACACCCATTACCAGACTCATATTAGAAACCAATCCATCATTAGCTCCTAAAACAGCAGCTCGCAAAGCATTACCACCTACCGATTTATGACGACTTTCAAATTTAGAAAGTAAAACCCCTGACACATTAAGGGATTCATTTTCACTAACCGCTTCAATAATATTCAAATGATTGTGTTCAAAACCAGTAGCTTTAATTCCTTTGGCTCTTTTATCTTTTAAAGCAATTTCAGCAAATTCTCTTTCAGTATTAGATAAATTACTGATAATACTCCCGTAACCAAAATATTTCCCTGCTTTTAGTTGCCATTTTGCTCTTGAAGAAGCCATTGGCATTTGATGATTTGCGTCAATTGTCCTTACTTTATTCAGCATGTGTTCAGCATGACCATGTTCTATTTCTGCCAAACCATTCAGCACTTTACTTAAATTTGGATCATTTTGAATACTAGCGATGCTTTCATACAGAAAAGCAGTATCTACCTCCGTCTGTAATTGATTTTTTAGTTTCTTTAAATCCATAGTAAGTATTAATTAGTAACGTCGTAAACTCCTTTGGTCAAAACAATCGATTTTTCATTAATTTGATTATCAGCTATTAACTCTACATAATTTTCAGTTGTAGCGCCTACAGTAACAGCTACTTTTTGAAAAGTATAGATTCCATCTTTATTATCTTTTAATAAAAGTACGAAATTTTTGTTTTCTTCTTTCAATAAAGCATCTTTAGGAATTGCTAATCCTTTTTTGGTATCTACAATAATATTTGCTTCAGCAAACATTCCTGTTAACAATTGTTGCTTTATATTTTCGTCTAAATGTGCATGAATATTTATCACTCTATCATTTCCTTCAATTGATTTTCCAACCAAATGCACTTTAGCATGAAAAACTTCTTTTGATGCCTCGGGAATAGTAAACAGTATATCCTGTTCTTTTTTGATTTTCAAAATATCTTTTTCAAAAACAGCTAATTCTAGATGTAAATGATCGGTTTGTATAATCTCTAAAATTACATCGGATGGATTGACATGCATTCCTAAATTAGCATTCATCACTACAATATCACCCGAAATAGGAGCATAAATAGTAACAACCGATGTTAGTTTTCCTTGTTCTACATTAGTAGGATTAATGTTCAATAACTTTAATTTTTCTTTTAGCGATTGATACATTCCCTTAGCACGGCGATAATCACTTTCAGCTTTTAAATAGTTTTTTTGAGAAGAAATTTTTTCATCAAAAAGAGTTTTCTGACGGTTATATTCTGATTTTAAATAATTGATTTGTTCCGCAACTTCTAGATATTCTTTTTGAATATCTAAAAACTCGGTGTTTTCTAAAGTCAATAAAGCTTGCCCTTTAACCACTTTATCCCCCACTAACAAACGAGTTGATTTGACATAACCTCCCATAAAACTAGTTATTTGGGCTCTGTTTTGCGGAGGAACATCAATTTTTCCAGAAGTTTTAACAGTAACATCAAAATTTTGTTCTGTGGGCTTAGCAATTTCCATGGCAGCCGATTGAAATTGAGCGCTGCTTACAGTAATCAAATCGGAATCAATAACAGGAGTTTCTTCGGTTTTGGCTTCTTTGCAAGAAAATAAAACAACTGCTAAAGAAAGTATAGTGACTATTTTTTTCATTGGATCAGGTTTAAAAATTTAAATATTGGAAATCTAATTGGGTAGTATTAAAATGTAGCACATTATCTAAGTATTCCACTTCAATAACTGTGGCGTTTTCTAAACTTTGGATGTATTGAAAAAAATCAATCTCTCCTTGTTTGTAACTCATAGTACCAACCTTAATTATTTCTGCGGCCAATTGTTTTCCATATTGATTGTAATAATTGATAGCTTCTTGGTATTTTGACAATTCGTTCTTTTTTTGGTTCACAAAACCGTTTACTTTTTGCTTTTGATTTTCTAGCTGTTGTTCCCAACTTTGTAATTCTAATTGAGCAACTTTGGTTTTTGAAACATTTCCTGAGTACAACAGCGGAATTGCAATTCCAACTTGAAAACCATTTAAAGACTGAGACAATCCTTTGTTATTCCCTCTAAAATATTCCAAATGCAAATCGGGTAGCCAATTTTGTTTTTGCATACTTAACTGATTTTTATAATTATTTGTAACTGACTGAAAATAATTATCATAAATAGTTTTACTTGATATTTCTGTTGTAAATTCAATTGGAGTAATTTCGTTTGATTTTATTACAATTTCTTCATCAGATTGAATGTTGGTTTGCAACAAATTGTACTGTGCTTTTTTCTCATTTCTTATCTGAGATAATTTCAACGCTATTTGTCTAAACTTTGCTTGAGCAGTTATTTTTTCCAAATAATTTGTTTCTCCTAATTCAAAACGTCTGTTGCTGGCTTTGGAAAAATTTTGATACAAACTATCTAATTTTTGATACAAAACTTCCTGATGTTGCAAGTACACAATTTGATAAAACAATTTTGAAATTTCGAAACTCAATTTATTTTTTTCAAGTTCGTACTTTGCTTTTTCTTTTTCGAATTCACTCGTATTAAGTTTCTTCTGCGCTCCGTAAACAGTAGGAAATAAAAAACTTTGTTGCGCTCCAAAAACCTTTAAAGGCTTATTATTGAATGCCAAATTGTTTTGGTCATAGTTGTAATAAATAGTCGTTTTATCAAAAGTATAAGCGTTTTTAATAGTAGCTTTAAATTTATCTACCTGCAATTGAGAAGCTTTTAAAGCCGTATTGTTTTGAATTCCCTTAGCGATTAATTGATTCAATTCGTCATTAGTATTTTGAGCAAAAGAAAAAGAAGTACTCAATAAAAACAGAATAATATAAGTGCCACTATGGTGTTTTTTAAATTTAGGTTTCTTAAACTCTTTTCCATCAAAAACTTTAAACAAAACAGGCAATACAATCATTGTCAAAATAGTCGCTGTAAACAAACCACCAATAACAACTGTTGCTAATGGTCGTTGTACTTCAGCTCCAGCAGAAGCAGAAATAGCCATTGGCAAAAATCCTAATGCCGCTGCGGCTGCAGTTAGTAATACAGGTCTTAATCTATCGGTGGTACCTTTCAAAATCAATTCGTCTTTATCAGTTATTCCTTGATGTTTCAGTTCTTTAAAATGTTCTATTAATACAATTCCGTTTAATACTGCAATCCCAAATAAGGCAATAAAACCTACCCCTGCCGAAATACTAAATGGTAAATCTCTAATCCATAAAAACAAAACTCCTCCCACTGCCGAAAGTGGAATTGCAGAATATACCATTAGCGCTTCTTTGATGGAATCAAAAGCAAAATACAACAGGATAAATATTAAAAATAAGGCTATAGGAACTGCAATCATTAATCTAGCTTTGGCACTTTGAAGATTTTCAAATTGACCACCATATTTCACATAATAGCCAACTGGCAATTTTACTTTAGTTTCTACAATACTTTGAATATCCTTCACCACGCTTTGCAAATCACGATTTCTAACATTAATTCCCACCACAATTCTTCTATTAGTATTATCCCTAGAAATCTTTGCTGGACCTTCCGTATATTCAATGGTTGCTAATTCTTGCAACGGAATTTGTATTCCTGAAGGCGTTGTTACGTATAGATTTTTTAAGTCCTCAATGTCATGACGATTGTTCTGATTCAAACGAATCACCATATCAAATCTTTTTTCACCTTCAAATACATTTCCAACTGTTTTTCCTGCAAAACTAAGTGCTATAATCTCATTCAAATCGGCAATATTCAATCCGTAACGTGCAATTTTAGAACGATCAAAACGCACACTCATTTGAGGTAATCCTTCCGTTTTTTCAATGATAATATCCGAAGCTCCTTCTACATTGGCTATTGCTTTTTTAATTTCCTGTGCTTTTCGTGCTAAAACATCTAAGTTTTCTCCAAAAACTTTAATCGCAACATCTGAACGTGTTCCAGAAATCAGTTCGTTAAAACGCATTTCAATGGGTTGGGTAAATTCAAGTTCCATATTCGGAATTTGCTTTTCGACAGCTGCTTTAATTTTATCGGCCAATTCATCTTTAGAAGAAGCCGAAACCCATTCTGATTTTGGTTTTAACTTTACAACAATATCACTTTCTTCCATACTCATCGGGTCGGTAGGAACTTCGGCAGCACCTATCCTACTGACTGCTTGTTCTACTTCAGGGAAATTTTTAAGGATAATTTTCTCAATTTTTGTAGTTGTAGCAATGGTCTTTGTTAGCGAAGTTCCTGTTTTTAAAACCGGTTGAATTACAAAATCACCTTCGTCTAAGGTTGGGATAAATTCGCCACCCATAGTTGAAAACAATCCAATTGCCAACATTAATAAACCAATGGCTCCGTACATTACTTTTTTAGTGTTTTTCAATGCCCAACTGATTATTGGATAATAAAAGGAATTTAGTTTGGCTATTAATTTATTCGAAAAAGAATCTGGATTTTCTTCTTTAGGTTTTAAAAACAAAGAAGAAACAACGGGTACATACGAAAAACAGAATAACATGGCACCAACCAAAGCAAAACTAAAAGTCATAGCCATAGGTTTGAACATCTTCCCTTCTATTCCTGAAAGCGACAATATTGGAATAAATACAATCAGAATAATTAGTTGTCCAAAAATAGCCGAATTCATCATTTTTGAAGCGCTATTATAGGTAATTTGGTCAATCTCAATTTGAGAGTCTTCACTTGAAAGTTTGGCTAAATGTGCCGATTTATGTGCAATTTGAAAAGCAATAAATTCCACGATAATTACAGCTCCATCAATGATAATTCCAAAATCTATTGCCCCCAAACTCATTAAATTTGCATCGACACCAAAAATATTCATCAATGAAATAGCAAAAAGCAAACAAAGTGGGATAACAGATGCTACTACCAAACCAGAACGCCAATTTCCTAATAATAAAACCACCACAAAAATTACAATCAAACAGCCTAAAATCAAGTTTTCGGCTACAGTGAAAGTTGTTTTGGCTACCAACTCACTTCTTTCTAAAAAACCGTTAATATAAACCCCATCAGGCAAGGTTTTTTGAATTTCAGCAATCCTATCTTTTACATCATTAATTACCTGTTTCGAATTGGCGCCTTTAAGCATCATAACCTGTCCAAGAACTTTTTCTCCTTCTCCATTTCCTGTAATAGCTCCAAAACGGTTGGCAGCACCAAAACGAACTTCAGCTACATTTTTGACATAAATTGGCAGTCCGTTGTTATTTTTAACCACAATATTTTCAATGTCATCAAGGCTTTTTACCTTTCCTTCGGCCCGAATAAAATAACTTTGATTTACTTTTTCAATATATGCTCCACCGGCAATTCCGTTGTTGTTTTCTAAAGCTTTAAAAACTTCCGAAATACTAATATTCATGGCTTTTAATTGTGCTGGCGAAATAGCAATTTCATATTGTTTTAAATAACCACCCCAAGTATTGATTTCAACTACCCCACTAATGCCCGATAATTGACGTTTCACCACCCAATCTTGAATAGTTCTCAAATCGGTAACCGAATAGTTGTTTTTGTATTCTGGTTTTACTTCCAGTGTATATTGGTAAATTTCTCCTAATCCAGTAGTAATAGGTCCCATTTCGGGTGTACCAAAACCTTCAGGGATTTTCTCTGCTGCCGATTTTATTTTTTCGGCAATTAATTGTCTTGGTAAAAAAGTACCCAAATCGTCATCAAATACAATAGTTACAACAGAAAGGCCAAATTTTGACACCGAACGAATTTCCTTTACTCCTGGCAAGTTTGCCATTTCAATTTCTACTGGATAAGTAATGTATTGCTCTATGTCTTGAGTAGAAAGATTGCGAGAAGTTGTAATTACTTGAACCTGATTGTTTGTTACATCCGGAACGGCACCAATAGAAATTTGGAAAACAGAATAAATTCCGAATCCAAAAATTCCCAAAGTAAACAACAAAACAATGAGTTTGTTTTTTAAACTAAAAGCGATGATTTTCTCTAACATTTATATTCATTTTATAATTTTCAAAAATAAAATATAAATGATACAGTTAGCTTAAGATTTGATTAATCTCGACTTAAGGAAAGCTTAAGATAATTTTAGTTCCAATATGTTCTTTACTTGAAATTTCTATTTCAATATCCAGTAATACACATAGTTTTTTAACGATAGAAAGACCTAGTCCAGTTCCTTTAATTTCAGGATGTTCGCTTGCATTGGAACGATAAAATTGATGAAATATTTTTTGCAAATCAGCTTCTGGAATTCCTATTCCGGTGTCAATGATGGTACATTTCACTTGATTGTTCTCTTCTGATAATTCAACCGTTAAGGCATCTTCGCTGTTAGAATATTTTAGAGCATTGGAAATCAAATTATTCAAAATAATAGACAGCAAATAATGATCAGAAACAACCGAAAATTGTTTTGTAAACAAGGTATTTACTTTTATTCTCTTGGAATCTATAACGGTAGAAAAAGATGAAACAGCATCCAAAACCACACTATTTAAAGCGATGGTTTCCTTATTTACAGATTGATTTTGATCCTCAAATCGAGCCAATAAAAGCAATTGATCTACCAAATGATTCAACCGATTCACTTCCGAAACACAATAATTTATCTTTTCCTGATAGACTTCTTGCGTTCTGGGTTTACGAATTAAAACTTCCAATGTTCCTTTTATTACCGTTAATGGAGTTCGTAATTCATGTGAAGCATCCGACGTAAATTGCTTTTCTCTTTCTACCGCGGTTTCAATTCGATTCAATAAATTATTGATAGTTTGGGATAAAACATACAATTCATCCTTTTTTTGAGGCAACTCAATTCGAGATTTTAAGTTGTCTTTGGTAATTATATTCGCTGTTTGGATTATAGCACTTATGGGTTTAATACTCCTTCCTGCAATAAAACGAGCAATAAAAAAGAGCAACAATAAAATTAAAGGATAAGCAATAATTAATATTTCGGCTAAATTTTGCAAAACCATAGAAGCATCTTCTAATGACATGGCTACTAACAAATATCCAATTATTTTAGATTCACTGTAAATAGGAACTTGGATTTGACGAATCTTATTCTTCAATAATTTAGTATCAAATAATTGATTATTTTCTATGCTCGAATTAAAGAGAAGCGTTTCATTTTTAAGGTTTGGTGACTTTTCTACTAGTCGCTTAGAAACATCTAAAAACTCAATAAAAACAGGATTTACATCAACAGTATTGTGTTCTCTTTCATTCCATTCGTCAAGATGAATCAGATAATATTTATCATTTCTAATTTCAATTTCATTCAAATGATTCTTGACTTCTTTAGAAATATCATTATTCAAATGATGATAAACACTGTATTCTACAATGGAATAAATAGCAAAAAACACCACAAAAATCAATAAAGCTGTGGTAATGATATAATGGAACGCTATCCTATTTTTAAATGAAAGTTTTTGCATATTTTCTTAATCATTTGCAATATATCCTACTCCTCTAACTGTTTTAATGTAGTCTTCTTCGATTTTTAAATTTAATTTTTTTCGAATGGCATTCATAAAAACGTCAATAACACCGGTATCATATTCAAAGTGAATGTTCCAAACATCTTCAATAATTTGATTTCTTGTACATACTTTTCCTTTGTTTTGAACCAAATAACACAATAATTCAAATTCTCGCTGTGTTAAGGAAACTTCTTTACCGTTGACAAAAACCAAGTGTTTTTGAACTTGAATCTCAATAGAACCTAATTTCAGAACTTCCTCTTGGTCTATATTTCTAAATTGAACCTTGATTCTTTCAACTAATTCTTCAAAACTAAAAGGTTTTTTGATATAATCATTGGCGCCAGATTGTAGACCTTCTATTGTTTCTTGAATGGTATCTTTAGCAGTTAAAAATAAAATGGGTGTTTTTTTATCTTTGATTCTAATGGTTTTACAGAGTTCTAAACCCGTCATTTTAGGCATCATCCAGTCCAGTAAAAACAAGTCAAAACTGTTATTTTGAATTAATTCTAATGCCGTCAAACCGTCTGAAGCAGTGGTTGTTTGATAACCTTCTTCTTCCAAACCTTGTTGTAAAAACTGTACAATTCCTATTTCGTCTTCTACTATTAAAATGCGCATTTGCTGTGATTTATTCTTATCGAAATTTAGGCTTTTGAAAAATCTATTCTCAAAAGTAATAGAAAAATGAAATTAAATAAACTTTATTGAAATCATCTTAAGTAAAACTTAAGATTACAAACTCTGTTAACTTTTCTTTTTTATAATATCAAATTAACTAATTTTACAAAAAAATAAACAACAATATGTTCCTTTCAAAAAAGTTAGCGCCATTTTACAATCTTACCTTATTTTATGTAATTGTCAGTATCATTCTTAGAATTGTACTTGTTTTTCATCCCATAACACAATCGTCTTTTTCAGGATTAGAAATCGCTAAAATCTTCTCATTAGGACTTGTATCTGATGTTTTTGTATTCATTTTAGCCAGCGGATTTCTATGGCTGTATCTCATTTTTATTTCCAATGCTAAATACCAAAAACCTTTTGGATACATCCATTTAGGATTATTACTAGCTCTTTTTGTATATATTTTGTCTGGAAAATCAATACTTACAGAATATGGTGGAGGTTTAGCTAAGGTGGGATTAATTTTCGTAGGAATAAAAACATTCTTATTTGCATTACTACTTTTTTCGCCTAGAAAACGCGATAAAATCAGGTATTGGTTATTTGCTTTTGTGATGTTCTTATATGTGGTTTTAATTTTGCAAAACGCCATAAGCGAATACTTTTTCTGGAATGAATTTGGAGTAAAATACAACTTTATTGCCGTAAATTATTTGGTTTACACTAATGAAGTCATTGGAAACATCATGGAATCTTATCCAGTTGTTCCTATTTTCACCACATTATTTATTGTAGCAGGCATTATAAGCTATTTTATCATCAAAAGATCTAAGATTTATATTGAAAAAATTCCTTCTGTATTTGAAAAAATCCAAATCACGATTATTTATTTCCTTTTGTTTGGACTGTCACTTTGGGCCGTTCCTAATTTGGCTAAAGCCGAAAACGCATCGAATGTTTTCACTAATGAGTTACAAGCTAACGGGATTTACAGATTCTATTTAGCTTTTGTAAATAGCGAATTGGATTATTTTAAATTCTACAAAACCTTACCTGAAAACGAAGCATTTGCTATTTTAGATCAGCAATTAACTAATATCAAAGGATTATCAACTAACAGAACCATTCAAACGGATAGTGCCGAAGTTCATAAAAATGTAGTTTTGATAACTATTGAAAGTTATAGTGCTGACTTTATGAAAATGTACGGTAACAAAGACAACATCACTCCTTTTCTAGATGAATTAGCTACAAAAAGTTTAGTTTTTACTAACTTATATGCATCTGGAAACAGAACTGTTCGCGGACTAGAAGCGGTTACTTTATGCCTTCCTCCTACAGCTGGGGAAAGCGTTGTAAAGCGCAAAGACAATAAAGATAAATTTTCAACCGGAAGCGTTTTTAAATCCAAAGGATACCAAGTAAAATACCTGTATGGCGGTGATGCCTTTTTTGATAATATGCAGGATTTCTTTTCTGGAAATGGATACGATATTGTAGATAAAAAAAGCTTTACACCCGAAGAAATTACTTTTGCTAATATTTGGGGTGTTTGCGATGAAGATATGGTAAATAAAGCCATAAAGACCATGAATGCTGAAGCACAAACGGGTAAACCATTCTTTAATCATTGGATGACGGTAAGTAATCACAGACCTTTTACGTATCCAAACAACAAAATTGATATTCCTGGTGATGCTAAATCTCGTAAAGGTGGTGTGAAATACACCGATTATGCTATTGGAAAATTCTTTGAAATGGCCAAAAAACAGCCTTGGTTTAAAAATACCGTTTTCGTTATTGTTGCAGATCATTGTGCGTCAAGTGCTGGAAAAACAGAATTACCAATGGATAAATACCGAATTCCAGCTATGATTTATAGCCCAGGATTTGTTCAGCCACAGCATTATACAAAACTGATGTCGCAAATTGATTTGATGCCTACAGCATTAGGATTATTAAACTTTAATTATGAGTCTAAATTTTTCGGTCAAGATGTAATGAAAGACACTTATAAACCAAGAGCTTTCATTGCAACCTATCAAGATTTAGGATTGGTAAAAGACAATGTTTTAACAATTCTTTCACCAAAGCAACAAGTAAAACAATATGAATTGATTTTGAAACCTAATGAAGGTATTGAACCCGATTTTAAATTGTATTATGATGAAAAACCAATGAAAAAAGAAAGAACCGATTTAGTAAATGATGCGATTTCTTTCTATCAAACGGCTTCGGATATTTTGAAGAAAAAGAAATACCAAGAACAATAATTAAGCTTAGTTCAAATACAAAATAGCTAGTAAAGATAAGGTTGCGATAAAGCCCCATAATAAGATTCCTTGAATCAGGGGTTTTATTCCAACCGCTAGTAAAACAGAACTACTCAATCCGGAACCAATAAAAAATAAGGTTACCGTAAGTCCCACTTTTGCAACAGCAACGATATACGGACTTACAATTGCCATTTGCGGAACATAAGTATTTATAATCATAGCCAGTATGAAAAATCCAATAAAATAAGGGATTTTTATCTTACTGGCTTTATTTTTAAACAATATACTGGTAAGCAATACAATTGGAATAATCCATAAAGCACGCGCTAATTTTACCGTAGTAGCTATTTGTAAAGCCACAGCACCATATTTATTAGCTGCTCCTACCACCGAACTCGTATCGTGAATGGATAAAGCACACCACAATCCAAAATGTTCCTGAGAAAGATTTAAATAATGTCCAATAGCTGGGAACAAAAACAAAGCAATAGAGTTCAAAATAAAAATAACTCCTAAAGCAACTGAGGTTTGTTTTTCATCTGATTGAATTACCGGTGTAATTGCTGCAATGGCACTTCCACCACAAATGGCTGTTCCGCAAGAAATCAAGTGAGTGATTTTTTTATCAGTTTTGAACCATTTTCCTAAAAACGTTCCGATCAAAATAGTACTAAACAAAGTAGCCACAGTTAATATAAATCCTTGCCTACTGGATAATAAAGCATTGGTAACATTCATCCCAAAACCTAATCCTACAACAGAAACCTGCAATAAAACGTGAATAATTTTATGATTCAAATACAACCAAGGATGCCCGGAAATATTAGCCACAAGCAATCCTAACAACAAAGCGATGGGCGGTGTTATATAACCTGTCAAACATATTAATAACAAGCATACAAAAATAATTTGCTGTGTTCTGCTGTGTTTTTCTAAATTAAAGATTCCGTGTTCAGGGAAAAGTTTTGTTTGTTTTTTCAAGAGCTAATACTTCTATTAAATTTATAGTAAACCATGGTATTTTCTAACAAACCATTCAATTGCAAAAAAGCTGCAAATTAAGACCAGTAACCAATTCCAATCCACTAAAGGCGAACGGCTACTGCTTGTTTTTTCGATAGTTTTATAATTTTCATCTTCTAATAGCGACTGAATTAAACTATCAACTTGATTAGGAAAATAGACTTTTCCTTGTGTTAAACTAGCTAATTGTTTTAATCGAACAACATCTGGATTTACAAATTGCTTTTCGATATCAAAATCTAATATTTCAAAATGACTAGAATAACTTGCTTTTGAATTCAATTCTTTTACCGTAAAATTATAACTCCCAGCCGATAAACCGTCAAGATTTACTTTGTAAGCATTATTACCTTTTAATAAATCATAACTTTTTGAGGCTTTGGTTTCCGAATTGACAAGTGTAATGGTTAGATGAGCCTTTTCGTCAAACTCGTAGTTTTTATTAAAATATTGGGCTGTAATTTCGATAGCTTCTCCTGAGTTATAAAAGCTTTCGTGATGAACTACTAATGATTTCTTAGCAGTATTAGAAGCTAAAAATTGAATAATTTTATCAATAAAAATATCATATTTTTCAAAAGAATCATTTTGATTATGACTTTCTAAACGCCATTTCCAACTATTTTCACCCAATAAATATGCAGCACGAGTTCCCTGATTTTCGCTAAATGCCAGCAACGGAGCTTGAGTATCAATATTTCTAATTTTAGAAGAAAGTAATACCGATGCATTCCCTTTTGCATTGATTTTTCCATAAGGATTTTGCAATGGCGGGAAATTTTCAAAACCAATATCATCAATAGCAAAGAGATTGAATTGCGAATTAAATGCAGCCAAATAATCTTCTTTTTGGGTAGTCATTTTAAACTCTAAATTGCTTTGCTGCTGGTTTAAAAAATTAAAATCAGTATGCGTTCCTGTAATAATTAAAGTATTGATTTTATCTAATTTATTCGAATCAAAAACAGCTTTAAACTCCGCTGTAGGTTGATACAAAACCAAAACATTACAATCTGTTAATTGATTGATTTGTTTAGGATTAACAATTACCACTTTACGTTGTGCATTAGATTCAATTGCTCTTTTTAATGCAGCAATATCCGGATGATTTATAGCAGAAACAATAGCCACAGTAGATTTTTGATCTAAAACTTCAACGGCAAAATTCTTAGTATTGTTGTAGCTGTTTTTTTCTTTTTCAGTCGAAATCAAAGTTGCTTTATACAACTGCGACCCTATTTTATTGGCTGTTAAAAGCACATTAACAACAGCCATATTTTTAGTTGGAGAGAAACTTACTTTTTGTTTGCTTAAAACCAAATTTCCCTGAGAAATCTGAAAATCAGCAGTTATACTTTTTGTTCCCGAATATTGCAAAAAAACTTCAACTGGAAATTGATTTTTTAGAAAAGCATATTTGTTGACATTCAGTTGGTTGATTTTTAAATCTAAAACCTGCGTGGTATCACCTAAAATAATAGGGAAAACTTTATTAGAAGTATCAAAACTATACACATAATCATTTCCTGATGTTTGGTTTCCATCGCTAATTAAAACCGTTGGAAATGTACTGTTTTTATTAATTGCTTTTAAATCTTTGGCTACAGCATCTACATGTGTTTGCGTTCCTTTAAAATCCAATTGTTGAAAAGGCAAAAAATCCGAATCGAACTGAAACGATTGAACAGTGTATTTTTCCTTTAAAGCTGCATTAGTCGCAATTTTTAAATACAATTCAGTTGCCAGCTTATCCGATTTTAAATAAGCAACAGAACTGGAATTATCAACAACAAGCGCCAAAGTTGGTTTTTCGACTACCGTAGTATTGCTTGTAATGATTGGATTTATCAACAATAACAGCAGCCCAAAAATGGCTGAAAAACGTAAAAAAGCCAAGAGTAAATTGATTTTAGATTTACTCTTGGCTTTATAATAATATTGAATGTATGACAAACCAGCAGCTACTATTACAGAAAGAATAATAAGTAGAATGGTGTTTGTTGTCATTTATTTTTATTAATTTAAAGATAGAAAAATTAAATAATTTAAAAATTTTAAACATTTACGAATATAAAAAATCTTTAAATTCTTAAATCATTAAATCTTTGAATATGATTTTATGTTAGCATTCCTCCGCAAACATTTAATACTTGTCCAGTTACATAAGCACTCATGTCTGAAGCTAAGAACAAACAAGCATTTGCAACGTCTTCAGTAGTTCCTCCACGTTTCAATGGAATTCCTTCTCTCCATCCTTTTACGACATCTTCGCTTAATTTAGCTGTCATTTCAGTTTCAATAAATCCTGGAGCAATAGCGTTGCAACGAATATTACGTGAACCTAACTCTAAAGCTACCGATTTTGTAAATCCAATAGCACCAGCTTTTGAAGCAGCATAGTTAGTTTGTCCTGCATTTCCGGAAACACCTACCACCGAACTAATATTGATGATAGAACCAGCACGTTTTTTCAAGAATGTTTTTTGAATGGCTTTAGTCATATTAAATACCGATTTCAAATTCACATCAATTACCTGATCAAAATCAGCCTCTGACATACGCATCAACAAATTGTCTTTAGTGATTCCGGCATTGTTGATTAAAATATCTACTGTACCAAAATCAGCTAAAACAGTATCTACTAAAGTTTGCGCTTCTTCAAAATCAGCTGCATTTGATTTATAACCTTTAGCTTTAATACCTAAAGCATTTAATTCATTTTCTAAGGCTAAAGCTGATTCAGCAGATGAGCTGTAAGTAAAAGCCACATCGGCACCATTTTTTGCAAAAACTTCTGCAATTCCTCTACCAATTCCGCGACTTGCGCCTGTAATAATAGCTACCTTTCCTTCAAGTAATTTCATATTGTGATATAAGTTTATTAACTAAATTGAGTTACAAATATAAACGATTTAGCTGTTTTATAAAATTTATGCTATAAAAAAAGCCTTACCGAAGTAAAGCTTTTAAAAACACTCTTTTATTGTGTTGAAAATGAACTAGAAAGCAACATTCCATCTAGGCAACTTTGCATTTTCACTTAAAAAGTTTTGTAAAACCTGTGCTTCAACAAAAGTAGGAATTACTTTTTCATCTTCGTTATAGGTTTCGTACCAAACCACTTCTAAGCGGCTGATATCTTCTTTTTTCATTTGTGCAGGCCAGGAATATTTTCTTCCTGTTTTAGCAAATTGATGACCGTTTACAATTTTGTCATACAATCCACCATTTTTGGTTTTCAAAGAGCCATCATTTTGTACTGTTCCTGTAGAACCTACCATGATTAATTCTTTTTCTTCAGCTACATCAAAAACTAAGAATACTCCGGAGCCTTCAGTAGCATTACATACTTCTTCCAGGCTATCTTCTATTGTTAATGAAAATTGATTTTTTACTTTGAAACCTTCTAATTCCTTATACATACTATTTTCTTTTGAATTGATTTCTAAAAAAAGGACTGATAAGAATGCCAGTCATTGGAAACCAATTATTAATTTTTTAATTATTTTATACTAAATCAGTACGCCTGATTTTAATTGCGTGCAAATGTATTTCTTTAATTCTGTTTTATACTAAAAAAGCCCCACAAATGTGAGGCTTAATTTATTTAAAATTCGGTTTTAGAGATTAACCTAAAACTTCTTTTACTTTTTTACCAATTTCAGCTGGTGAATCAACAACGTGAATTCCGTTGTCTCTCATGATTTGTTTTTTAGCAGCAGCAGTATCGTCAGAACCTCCAACAATAGCACCGGCATGTCCCATAGTTCTACCAGCAGGAGCAGTTTCTCCGGCGATGAAACCAATTACAGGCTTACGGTTACCATCAGCTTTAATCCATTTAGCAGCATCAGCTTCTAATTGTCCACCAATTTCCCCAATCATAATGATTGCTTCTGTTTCAGGATCATTCATTAATAATTCAACTGCTTCTTTAGTAGTTGTCCCAATGATTGGATCTCCACCAATACCAATTGCAGTAGTGATTCCTAATCCTTGTTTTACAACTTGGTCAGCAGCTTCATAAGTTAAAGTTCCTGATTTAGAAACGATACCGATAGTTCCTTTTTTGAATACAAAACCTGGCATAATACCAACTTTAGCTTCACCTGGAGTAATTACACCCGGACAGTTAGGACCAATCAATCTGGCGTTTCTTTCTTTAACGTAGTTGTTAGCATTAATCATATCTGCAACAGGAATTCCTTCTGTAATTGCAATAATTACTTTAATTCCAGCATCAGCAGCTTCCATAATTGCATCAGCAGCAAAAGCTGGCGGTACAAAAATGATAGAAGTATCTGCACCTGCTTGCTCAACAGCATCTTTAACAGTATTAAAAACAGGAAGATCTAAGTGAGTTGAACCTCCTTTTCCAGGAGTTACACCACCTACAACGTTTGTCCCGTATTCAATCATTTGAGAAGCGTGAAATGTACCTTCACTTCCTGTAAATCCTTGAACAATTATTTTAGAATCTTTGTTAACTAAAACACTCATGATATATATTTTATATGATTTTTAAATTTGTGATGCAAAAATAGGGTTTTCGAAATTATTTCAGGCTTTTTTATTATCAAAAAAAAGTTAGTTATTACATTCTTTTGTTAACTCCGACACAAAATATTCCTTTTTTAAACAAATTCAATAATTAATTTTTTCTTTTTTTATGGATTCGATTTCATCCAGAATTTCCGGAATCTTCTTGATATTAGCCATTTGTTTCAAAAATGCTCTTGACTCCTGCGCAGGATTTCCATTGTAAACTTTATTTCCAAGAGCTGATTTGGTTACCCCAGCCTGAGCTAAAAATACAGCTTTCTCTCCTATGGTAATTCCGCTAGTCACTCCTACCTGCCCCCATAATGTTACTTCATCTTCGATAATTACGCAACCCGCAATTCCCGTTTGTGATGCAATTAAACATTTTTTTCCAATGACAGTATCATGCCCTACATGCACTTGATTGTCTATTTTGGTACCTTCGCCAATGGTAGTATCACCAGTCACACCTTTATCAATGGTACAAAGTGCACCAATACCAACATTGTCTTTAATTACTACTCTTCCGCCTGAAAGTAACTGATCAAAACCTTCGGGACGTTTTTTATAGTAAAAAGCATCAGCACCAAGAATAGTTCCTGCATGAATGATGACATTATCACCAATAACGGTATTATCATAAATAGAAACATTAGAATGAATCAAGCAATTCTTTCCAATAACAACACCATTTCCTATAAAAGAATTAGGCTGAATAACCGTTCCTTCACCAATAATTGCTGATGGAGAAATAGCTGCTCCCGAAAACTGGAAAGGTCTGAAATGATTGGTTAACTTATTGAAATCTCTAAAAGGATCATCTGAAATAAGAAGAGCTTTTCCTTCCGGGCAAGCTACTTTTTTATTAATTAAAACAATAGTTGCAGCTGAATTTAATGCCTTTTCATAGTATTTAGGATGATCTACAAAAACAATATCTCCTTTTTCTACCACATGAATTTCATTCATGCCAAAAACTTCAAAATCTTCATCTCCTACAAATTCACAATTAAGTAAACCTGCAATTTCTTTTAAAGAATATGTTCTTGTAAATTTCATAAATTTTAATTTGAAAATATGCCCATTTGAAAATGAGTCAATTAGAAAAGTAAGCTATAAAACTCATATTGCATCAGCAATTTTCTAATTGACTCATTGACAAATTATCAAATTGATTAATTATTCTTTAACACGCTCCATATAAGAACCAGAAGCAGTATCTATTTTAATTTTATCACCTTCATTAATAAACAAAGGAACATTAACAGTTGCTCCTGTTTCTACTGTAGCAGATTTGGTAGCGTTTGTAGCAGTATTCCCTTTTACTCCAGGCTCAGCATAAGTTACTTCAAGAATAATTGAAGCTGGCATATCTACTGATAAAGGTAAATCTGTTTCGGTGTTGATTTGCACCATAACATTTGTTCCTTCTTTCAATAAATCCGGATTATCAAGAATATTTTTGTTTAAAGTAATTTGCTCAAAAGATTCGTTATTCATAAAATGAAATTGATCTCCTTCTGCATATAAATACTGATACGTATGTGTTTCTACACGAACATCATCAATTTTATGTCCTGCTGAAAAAGTGTTATCCAAAACTTTTCCAGTCGTTAAACTCTTTAATTTTGTTCTTACAAAAGCAGGTCCTTTACCTGGTTTAACATGTAAAAATTCGATAATTTTATAAATATCGTGGTTGTATTTAATACAAAGTCCGTTTCTAATATCTGATGTAGATGCCATTTTATATATGATTTAAGATTGTAGATTTTAGATTTTTTAGAGTTCTAAAATCTTAATTTATTATTTAAAAGACAAAATATTTTTTTTTTGGTCTTTTCTCTTTCTTCTTTTTTCTATTCTCTTTTAGTAATTTCCAGAATAACCTTTCATAATACCACGAGATGAATTTCTAATAAAATCGATAATTTCATCTCTTTCAGGAGTTGCTTCCATTTCGGCTTCAATAATTCCTACTGCCTGAGTGGTATTGTAATTTTTTTGATATAAAATTCGATAAATATCCTGAATTTCTCTGATTTTTTCGGTTGCAAATCCTCTTCTTCTCAATCCAACAGAATTGATCCCTACATAAGATAATGGCTCTTTAGCCGCTTTTGTATAAGGAGGAACATCTTTACGAATTAATGAACCACCAGAAACCATAGCATGATCTCCAATATTAATAAATTGATGCACCGCTGCCAAACCACCTAACACGGCATGTTTACCCACAATTACATGGCCTCCTAAAAGAACTCCGTTTACAATAATAGCATTATCTCCTACTACACAATCATGAGCAATATGAGCAGCAGCCATAATTAAACAATTGTTCCCTATAACAGTTTGTCCGGAAGCATTTGTACCTCTGTTGATAGTCACACATTCTCTGATGGTACAATTGTCTCCAATAATAGCCAATGAGTCTTCACCACCAAATTTTAAATCCTGAGGAATCGCCGAGATTACCGCTCCAGGAAAAATGTTACAGTTTTTACCAATTCTTGCCCCTTCCATAATGGTTACATTCGAACCAATCCAGGTACCATCACCAATGACCACATTGTTATGAATAGTTGTAAATGGTTCAATAACCACATTTTTGGCGATTTTTGCGCCAGGATGAACATATGCTAATGGTTGATTCATCTGTTTGTTGTTTTTTATAATTAATTACCTTAATTACTATGAAAAGCTTTTGATAGTAACAGGAGGGAAACTATTCTGTTTATTGTTGTTTTTTTGCAATTTGAGCCATCAATTCAGCTTCAGCAACTAATTTTCCATTAGCATAAGCATTAGCTTGCATATGACAAATTCCTCTTCTGATAGGAGTTATTAAATCACATTTAAATATTAATGTATCTCCAGGTAAAACTTTATGTTTGAATTTAACATTATCAATTTTCATGAAATACGTCAAATAATTTTCCGGATCTGGTACAGTGCTTAAAACAAGGATTCCTCCTGTTTGAGCCATAGCTTCTACAATTAAAACTCCAGGCATAACCGGTGCATCAGGGAAATGACCTACAAAGAAATTTTCGTTCATTGTTACATTTTTCATCCCCACCACATGACTATCTGACATTTCAATGATTCTATCGATCAATAAAAATGGAGGTCTGTGTGGCAACATTGCCATAATTTTATGAATATCCATTAATGGCTCTTGATTTAAATCGTAAACAGGAACATAGTTACGTTGCTCGATTTTAATCATTTTAGCCATTTTCTTTGCAAACTGTGTGTTTACAAAATGACCTGGTTTGTTAGCAATAATTTTACCTTGAATTTTAGTACCAATTAAAGCTAAATCACCAATTACATCTAATAATTTGTGTCTTGCAGCCTCATTTGGGTAATGCAAAGTCAAATTATCTAAAATACCATTAGGCTTAACATTAATAGAATCTTTACCAAAAGCTATTTTTAAATTCTCCATTGTAGTTGCCGAAATTTCTTTATCAACATAAACAATAGCATTATTTAAATCGCCACCTTTAATTAAACCATTATCTAAAAGAGATTCTAGTTCATGCAAAAAACTAAAAGTTCTAGAAGAAGCAATTTCAGTTTTAAAATCGCCAATATTTTTAAGAGTTGCATTTTGTGTTCCTAAAATTTTAGTACCAAAATCAACCATTGTAGTTACGGTATAATGGTCACTAGGCATCACCAGAATTTCGCTGCCACTAGCTTCATCTGTAAAAGAGATAACTTCTTTTACCACATAAACATTGCGGTTTGCTGTTTGCTCTTCAACACCTGCTTTTTCTAAAGCTTCAACAAAATATTTTGAAGAACCATCCATAATAGGAAGTTCAGAAGCGTTTAATTCGATAATTACATTATCTAAATCACAACCAACAAGAGCCGCTAATACGTGCTCTGGTGTTTGAATTTTAACTCCTAATTTCTCTAAATTAGTTCCGCGTTGTGTGTTGACAACATAATTAGCATCTGCTTCAATAATTGGATGTCCTTCTAGATCTACCCTAACAAAAGTAAAACCATTATTTACTGGAGCAGGTTTAAAAGTCATTTTAACTTCTTTACCAGTATGTAAGCCAACCCCTGTTAACGAGATTTCTGTTTTGATGGTCTTCTGTTTAACCATTGTTTCCATTTTTTTGGTTTAATATTTGTTTTTTTAATTCGTCAATTTCTGCAATAATCTTAGGTAAATTTTTAAAATGCACATAAGATTTACTAAAATCATTGTAGCCAAATGTAGGGCTTCCTTGTAAAACTTCGTCGTCTTTTATATTTCTAGCCACACCTGATTGGGCTTGGATTCTAACATTATTTCCTATTGTTAAATGTCCTGAAATCCCTACTTGACCACCTATCATTCCGTTTTTGCCAATTTTAGTAGAACCTGCAATTCCTGTTTGTGCAGCAATTACAGTATTTTCACCTATTTCTACATTGTGTGCTATCTGAATTTGATTATCCAGCTTCACTCCTTTTCTTATAATTGTGGAGCCTAATGTAGCTCTGTCAATTGTTGTACAAGCACCAATTTCTACATTTTCTTCAATTACAACATTCCCTATTTGAGGAATTTTAGTGTAACTACCATCGGGATTTGGAGCAAATCCAAAACCATCTGACCCAATTACAGTTCCCGCATGAATGGTACAATTAGAACCTATAACTGTATCAGAATAAATTTTAGCGCCCGCAAAAATAGTGACATTATTACTAATGACAACATTATCTCCAATAAAACAATTAGGATAAATTTTTACATTGTCGCCAATTCTCACATTAGCTCCTACATAACTAAAGCTTCCTAAATACAAGTCTTCACCATATTTTACATCTGGAGAAAGAACCGTATGAGAATCAATTCCTTTTTTACTGGCCTTTCTGGCTTGGTCATAAAACTGTAATAATTTAGAAAATGCCATATAAGCATCATCTACTTTAATTAAGGTAGTTTTTAATTCTGATTCAGGGGCAAAACTTTTGTTTACAATGGTAATTGAAGCTTCGGTAGTATAGATATAGTTATTGTATTTAGGGTTGGATAAAAAAGTAATAGAACCTACTTTTCCTTCTTCAATTTTAGAAAGTTCATGCACTTCAGCCTGTGGATTACCCACTACTTCACCTTCTAAAACACCCGCTATTTGTTCTGCTGTAAATTTCATTCCGACAAAAATATAAAAAAAATAGATTTCAAATGTGGATTTATACCAGTTGTTTTGGGAAACAAATATAATATTTGGTCACCGATTTTGATAAAGATTTCAAATTCAACTGGTCTGATGACTCAATTACATCTTCAACAGTTCTATCTTTTTTCAAAATTCGTATTGGCTCAGCTTCCTTATCGTATGCCTGATTTTTAATTTTTCCTTTAAAAATAAAATAATTAGTATCAACAATACTAATATTGTTTTCTAAAGCAAAACGTTCTTTTAATGGATTTAAATCATCAATAGCAACTTTGTCACTCGTTAATTTAATTTTTAATAAATCTCTATTGATTATCATTTTACTTAAAGAAGCTAAAATAAAATCATCGTTTTGTTGCCAAGCTTTCAAAGCACTTATAATGTCAAAATCATCTAATTGCGAAAATAAATCTAATGTTTCTGTGTTAAAGGAATCAAGATCTATTCTATTTTGCATAAAAAATTGCAAAGGTGCGCTACAAGGTAAAACAATTCCTTTTAAAGTCAACTCTTTAGCACGTTTTAGGATTTTTGTTAAAATCAATTCGCCCACTAAACTTGTTTTGTGCAAATAAGCTTGCCAATACATTAAACGACGCGACATTAAGAATTTTTCAACCGAATATATTCCTTTTTCTTCGATAACTAAAAAATCATCTTCCACATTCATCATCTGAATCAAACGCTCCGAATTCACATTTCCTTCAGCCACACCAGAATAAAAACTATCCCGTTTTAAATAATCCATTCTATCCATATCCAATTGACTTGAAATCAATTGCAACATAAATTTTCTATGATAATCACCTTCAAAAATTTTAATAGCCAAGCTCAATTGTCCTTTAAATTCTACATTCAACTGACGCATAAACAGCAATGAAATTTCTTCGTGATGTACATTTTCAACAATACTTTTTTCCATTGCATGCGAAAAAGGACCATGACCTATATCATGCAATAAAATAGCTATATAAAGTGCATTTTCTTCTTCTTCTGAAATAGAAACTCCTTTAAATCTTAGAACATCAACGGCTTTTTGCATTAAATGCATACAACCTAAAGCATGATGAAAACGCGTATGATTAGCTCCCGGATATACTAAATAAGACAATCCCATTTGAGAAATACGTCTCAATCGCTGAAAATAAGGATGTTGTATTAAATCATATATTAAAGCATTGGGAATGCTTATAAACCCATAAATAGGATCATTAAATATTTTAAGCTTATTGATTTGAGTCACTATTTTAATTTTGAGAGCAAATATAAGTAAATTCAATGTTACTTCTTTACGCTTTATTGCAACAAAACTTTTTTAGTAACTCCAAATTCTATAAAAAACATCTTAAAAATATTAACAGAAAATTAAGGTTCAGTTAGTTCGGTAAATTACGAACTAAACGTATCTTTGCAAAAAATTACCATGGACGATATACAAAAAGAAAAAGAAGAACTCATTGAGATGTTCGGAATTCACTTTGAGTCGGCATACCAAATTCCACCACTTGCAGGAAGAATCATCGGTCTGTTAATTGTTGAAGGATGCAAATCTGGTGTAACGTTTGAAAGTATGATAGAAAAGCTTGGCGCAAGCAAAAGTTCTATTTCAACTAATTTGAAATTACTTCTTAAAATGGAAAAAATATATTATTTCACCATTCCTTGTGACCGAAAAAAATACTTTAAGTCAGCCCCGTTAAGTAGCCGTCTATCTAATTATTTAAAGATATTAGAAAACGAATGTTTATTAACAGATAAAATACTCAACTACCGCGAAAAAACAGCTTCGTGTTTAGAAGAAAAAACCAATCTGCAAAACATTAAATCATACAAAAAACACCTGTATGAGGTAGAAACATCGTTAAAAAAAACGATAGCTGAATTCAAAAAAATAGAAATCCAAAATCAATCCAATAAATAAATATCCAAATTATGAAAAAGAGATTTTTTATTAGTTCAATCATATTATCAGTTGGTTTACTATCCTGTAACCAAAAGAAAGCTGAACAAGCTGCTCCAACAGCAATGCCTTACAAAGTACTAAAAGTTGAAAAGTCTAATACCACTCTATTGTCTGAATATCCTGCTACTTTAGAAGGTATAACTGATATTGATATTCGTGCAAAAGTGGATGGTTATATTGAAAAAATCTACGTACAAGAAGGGCAAGAAGTAAAAAAAGGACAATTACTTTTTAAACTAGAAACCCAAACTGCTAATCAAGAAGCTGCAGCTGCTAAAGCAAAAGTTAGTGCAGCACAAGTAGAAGTAAATCGTTTAATTCCATTAGTGGAACGCAATATTATTAGTGATGTACAATTAGAAACCGCTAAAGCTAATTTAGCAAGTGCTAAAAGTACCTACCAAAGTATTCTAGCTCGAATTAATTATGCAACAATCAAAAGTCCTGTAAATGGAATTGTAGGTACATTGCCTTTACGATTAGGAAGTTATGTAAGCAGTCAAACTGCCGAACCATTAACTCGAATTTCTGATGTAAGTACTATTTATGCGTATTTTTCAATGAATGAAAAGCAACAATTAGACATTACAATGAATGCACCAGGAAAAACTTTCCAAGAAAAAATTGCTCAAATGCAAGCAGTCAACCTAATTTTAAGCAATGGTATGGAATACCAACAAAAAGGAAAAATTGAAACATTTAGTGGTCAAGCCAATACACAAACAGGTTCATTTAATGTAAGAGCTAGTTTCCCTAATAGCAACAAATTACTGCGTTCTGGAGGAAGTGGAAGCATTCAGATTCCTACTAATTTAAAAGACGTTATTATTGTTCCACAAAGTGCTACCCTAGAAATGCAAGACAAACGAGTTGTACTTATTGCTGATAAAGACAATAAAGTAAAAGCGGTTCCAGTTGAAGTTCGCGCTATACCTGGAGGTCAATATTTTGTAGTAGACAAAGGTTTAAATGTTAACGACAAAATCCTAGTTGAAGGTGTTGGTATTGTTCCTGAAGGAACTGAAATAAAACCAGAAGTTGTGGACTATGCCAGCATTATCAAACCTATAAGTAAAACTATTAACTAAAAACGGAATAAATAACAGCTTATGTTTTCAAAATTTATTGACAGACCCGTATTGTCAACGGTGATTTCTATTATCATCGTTATATTGGGAGTTTTAGGGCTTATTTCACTTCCTGTTTCTCAATATCCAGAAATAGCACCTCCTACCGTATCGGTATCAGCAAATTATCAAGGTGCCAGTGCCGAAGTAGTAATGAACTCGGTAGTAATTCCGTTAGAAGAACAAATCAATGGTGTAGAAGACATGACTTATATGACTTCTACTTCAAATAATGATGGTTCGGCATCGATTAATATCTATTTTAAATTAGGAACAAACCCGGATTTAGCGGCTGTAAACGTACAAAACCGTGTATCAAGAGCTACACCATTATTACCGCAGGAGGTTACAAAAGCTGGGGTTACCACTTCTAAAAGACAGAGTGATAATATCTTGATTTTCTCTTTATACAGTGAAAATCCTAATTATGATATGACCTTTCTTCAAAACTATGCCAATATCAACATTTTACCTAAAATTAAAAGGGTTGCCGGTGTAGGTGATGCCACTATATTTGGACAAAGAGATTATTCTATGCGTATTTGGTTAAAACCGGATATCATGGGAGCTTATGGCTTGGTTCCTTCCGATATTACTGCTTTGCTGGCAGAACAAAATATTGAAGCTGCTCCGGGACAATTGGGAGAAAGTGCCGACCAATCTTTTCAATATGTATTAAAATATAAAGGTCGTTTACAAAGTACCAAAGAGTTTGAAGAAATTGTAGTTCGTTCCACTCCAAATGGTGAAGTTCTTAAATTAAAAGATGTTGCCCGAATTGAATTGGGTGCTGTAAACTATGCCAGTAACACACTTACCAATGGAAATCAATCGGTGGGTATAGCAATTGCACAAACTGCAGGTTCTAATGCCCAAGAAGTAATTGAAAATTCCCTAAAAGAATTGGATAAAGCTGCAATCAATTTCCCTAAAGGAGTTAAATACACCTCGTTAATTAATGCCAATGATTTCTTGGAAGAATCTATTTCTAAAGTTATTCATACTTTAATAGAAGCTTTTATATTGGTATTTATTGTTGTTTTTGTCTTTTTACAAGATTGGAGATCAACACTGATTCCTGCTATTTCGGTACCAGTGGCTATTGTAGGTACTTTCTTTTTCTTAAGTTTATTTGGCTTCACCATTAACTTGTTAACCTTATTTGCTTTAGTGTTAGCCGTTGGTATTGTTGTGGATGATGCCATTGTAGTAGTTGAAGCCGTCCATGCCAAGATGGAAGCAGGTGAACACGATCCTAAAAAAGCGGCACATAGTGCCATGGGAGATATTAGTAGTGCTATTATTTCTATTACCTTAGTAATGTCGGCTGTATTTATTCCGGTTTCATTCATTAGTGGTTCGGCAGGAGTTTTCTACAAGCAGTTTGGATTAACATTAGCTATTTCTATTGTTCTTTCGGCAATTAATGCTCTTACTCTTTCACCTGCTTTATGTGCTATTTTCTTAAAAGAACATGATCCTAATAAAGAAAAAGGATTTTTAGATCGTTTTTATACAGCTTTCAATACTGGTTTTAAAACAACAACTAATAAATACAAAAAAGCGGTTGAATTTTTAGTAAAACGCAAATGGTTGGCTTTCTTAGGAATTGCTGTTTTTGCCGGTGTATTTGTACTATTAATAAACACTACACAAAAAGCCTTTGTACCTAGTGAAGATACCGGAGCAATCTTTTCGGATGTTCAATTAGCACCAGGAACTTCTTTGAAAAAAACAGAAGAAGTGTTACTACAAGTTGAGAACAAGATAAAAGATATGCCAGAAATTAAAGAAATACTTCGTATATCTGGTAGAAGTATCATCAGTGGTTCTGGTAGTAATTACGGAATGGTAATTTTGAAATTAAAACCTTGGGCCGAGCGTAAAGAAACCAATCAAGAAGTTAATGCTGTTGTTCAAGAATTATTTAAGCGAGCTGCTACTGTTAAAGATGCAAAAATATTATTTTTTGCACGTCCTACATTATCTGGTTTTGGTTACTCTAATGGATTTGAAATGCAATTGCAGGATCAAAAAGGAGGAACTATTCAGGATTTAAGTAAAGTAAACTCTGATTTCTTAGCTGCTTTAAATAGTCGTCCTGAAATAAAATATGCCGCTACTCCATTTTCTCCAAATTACCCACAATATCGTATTGATTTAAATGTGCCGGCAATTAAAAAATCAGGATTAACCGTAACAGATATTTTAGGTACTCTACAAGGATATTATGGTGGAGTTTATGCTTCTAACTTTAATAAATTTGGAAAACAATACCGCGTTGTTTACCAATCGGAACCTCAGTTTAGAAGTGATCCGGAATCATTTAATAAAGTTTTGGTTCGAAATAATGCCGGACAAATGGCTCCTATTTCACAATTTGTAAAACTGGAGAAAGTTTTTGGCCCTCAGGCGATCGACCGTTTTAACTTGTTTACATCGGTTAAAATTACTGGTGCGCCAAATGAGGGCTATAGTTCTGGAGATGCTATTAAAGCAGTTCAGGAAGTTGCCAGTCAAAAACTACCTCTTGGATATGGCTATGAGTTTTCGGGAATGACACGTGAAGAAATTAGTGCCGGAGGACAAACCTTATTTATTTTCTTATTGTGTTTAGTATTTGTTTATTTCTTATTATCAGCACAATACGAAAGTTACATTTTACCTTTTGCCGTTTTATTATCGTTACCAGTTGGTTTAGCAGGAGCGTTTATTTTTGCTTATTTCTTTAATGTAAGTAATAATATTTACCTTCAAATTACCTTAATTATGCTTATTGGTTTATTAGCTAAAAATGCTATTTTGATTGTTGAGTTTTCAGCAGATGCCCGTAGAAAAGGTCATAGCGTTACTCAAGCAGCTATTCAAGGAGCAGTGGCGCGTTTACGTCCTATCTTAATGACTTCGTTTGCCTTTATTTTAGGATTATTGCCTTTAATGTTAGCCAGAGGTGCCGGTGCTGTAGGTAACAAGGCCATTGGTACAGGAGCTATTGGAGGAATGCTAATTGGAACTGTCTTAGGAGTATTTGTAATTCCTATCTTGTTTATTGTTTTCCAAAATTTACAGGAAAAAATTTCGACAAAACCACTTCCAACACCAATTGCCGAATCAGATGTTGAATCTTTAGAATAAAAAAATGAAAAATAAAATATATAAAATCGCTTTATTAGTCCTTTCGGCAACTTTATTGCAATCCTGTTTTGTTGCTAAAGATTACAAAAGACCCGAAGTAAAAACCGATAATTTGTATCGTTCTGAAGCTGTTGCTACAGATACAAACTCTTTAGCTAATGTTTCTTGGGATAAAATTTTTACCGACCCTATTTTGCAAGGCTACATTAGAAAAGGATTGGATAACAATTACAACATCCGAATTGCAATGCAAAACCTTGTGGCTGCCGAAGCTACTATGAAACAAGGAAAAGCAGGTTACTTCCCAAGTTTTTCAGTTACTCCAAGTTGGACGCATATTAAAACTTCTAAAAACAGCCAAACAGGTTCGTTTTTAAGAAATCTAGATATTGATCAATACCAAATTACTGGTAATCTTTCATGGGAAGCTGATATTTGGGGAAAAATCAGAAGTAATAAGCGTGCTACCAATGCCGCTTATTTGCAAACAGCAGCAGCTAATCAAGCTATTAAAACAGAATTAATAGCCAATATTGCTGCTACCTATTATCAACTGCTTGCAGTCGACGAACAAATTAAGGTAGCAGAAGAAACTTTAATCAACAGAAACAAAAGTGTTGAAACTATTTTGCAACTTAAAAAATCAGGAAGTGTTACTGAGGTAGGTGTTAAACAAACCGAAGCCCAAAAATATGCTACCGAAATCATTATAGCCGATTTAAAAAACAGTGTTATTATCTTAGAAAATACTTTAAGTACGCTTTTAGGAGAACCTTCTGCAGAAATAGAACGCAGCACTTTTGATGCGCAAAAATTACAACCCGTAGTCACTCTAGGAGTTCCAACACAGTTATTAAGAAACAGACCAGACGTAATTGCTGCTGAATACAATTTAATTTCAAATTTTGAATTATCTAATGTAGCTAAAAGTAGTTTTTACCCAAGTTTAACAGTAACGGCAACTGGTGGATTGCAAAGTATTGATTTAAAAGAATGGTTTAGCGCTAATTCTATTTTTGCAAATATCGTTGCAGGATTAACACAGCCTATTTTTAATCAAAGACAAATTAAAACCAGATATGAAGTTTCCAAAGCTAATCAGGAAAAAGCCTTTTTACAATTTGAGCAGTCCTTATTAACAGCTGGAAAAGAGGTATCGGATGCCTTGGCACAATACAATAATGAAACACATAAAATTACAATTCGCGAAAAACAAGCTGAGGTTTTAACAAAAGCAGCAAGTTATTCAGATGAGTTATTGACCTATGGTTTGGCTAATTATTTAGAAGTTTTAACTTCTAAAAATGATGCTTTAAATGCTAAATTGAGTTTAGTTGACAATAAATTCCAACAATACAAAGCCATCATCCAATTATACAAAGCCTTAGGCGGTGGATGGCAATAAGCTTAATTCTTTTACCCGGAATTAAATTAGGTTATATATTCAAAAAGCCATCTTGTTCTAAAAAACGAGATGGCTTTTTTGTTGGTAAAATTTAGTTTTAATTTTATATCAAAGACAATAAATATCCTAAAAATGCTCCTCCTATAACGATGAAAGCACTATTAATATTTCTATAATTAAAAGCAATTACAATACTTACAACTGCAATCAAAATGGTACGCCAATCCGTGATGGTATCTGTTCCCATTTGGATACAAATAGAAATAATGATTGCTACCGATGATACATTCACTGCATCTAAAAACACCGAAAATGGTTTAGAACTACGCAGTTTTTTTACCAACGGATTCAATAAGGCTACAAATACAAAAGAAGGTAAAAATATGGCTAATGTAGCAACCAAAGCCCCTGAAACTCCATTGATTTGATAGCCTACAAAAGTAACCGATGAAAAAACTGGACCTGGAGTAAATTGTCCCACCGCAATAGCATCAATCAATTGGGTACGGGAAAGTAAACCTTTAGCCACTAATTCGGCATCTAAAAAAGCAAATAAGACATAACCACTTCCGTATAGAATGGCTCCTATTTTTAAGAAAATGAAAAATAAATTCCAATTGCTGCTCAGGACAACTGTTGAAGGTGTAGCCGGTAAAATCCCTAAAGGAATTAAATTAGAGGAAACAGAAGGCTTGTTTTTTATCGAAAACCAAAATAAAGACAAAAATCCCGCTCCAAAAAGCAGCATAATTTCATTATAATGCAAAAGCGAAAGTGCCAAAACTAAAACACCAATAACACCCAGTTGAATAGTTTTAAATGATTTTTTGGCTAAAGGAAAAATAGCGCCCAGAATAATTGCTATAATAGCTGGTTTAATTCCGTATAAGAAAGGTTGTATTTCAGGTAGTTGACCGTAATTTTTATAAAGCCAGGCAAAAAATCCCGTAATAAAAACAGCAGGCAAAATAAAACAAAGTCCCGAAACAATTAAGCCTTTCACTCCTGCCCTTTCATGACCAATATGAATAGCCATTTCAGTACTGTTTGGCCCCGGAATTAAATTGGTTGCACCTAATAAATCTATAAAATGCTGTTCGTCCAGCCATTTTCTTTTGACAACCACTTCATTTTGCATCATTGCAATATGAGCAGCAGGACCACCAAAACCTATAATTCCTAACTTTAAAAAGAGTTGTGCCAGCTCCTTTAAACGTTGTTTTTCATTCATTATGACTGCTATTTTTGTACTTAATTTAGAAGCCAAAATAAACTATTTTTTTTTAAAAAGTCATATTAAATTTAGAACACAGATTGAAGAAATCCGTTTTAATTTTTAAAAATTTCTTTAATCTGTGTTCTAAAAAATAGACGATTATTTCAGTCTAACAGGAATCCATACTTCCTCTTCCGAATTAGGATCACCTTTCTTGTATTTTTCTCCTAGAATTTCAAAATGCGGTCTATCATCTACCACATAAGCCGAATTAGGAATCCAATCACTAAAAATAGCTCCAAAAAAAGCGGGTGCATCACTCCCATCACCTTTATAATCAAAAACAGCATACCAACCGCCTGGAATTATTAAAGTTTCCATTTCTGCAGGAACAGCAATAAAATCATTCACTTCAACTGCTACCCATTTTTCAAAATCAATAGTAGGGCTGAATTTCTCCCAAAAACCTACTGGAAATTGCTGAAGCGAATACAAATTAGCATTTACTGTATTACCAATTTCTTTTTTTCTGGGCATAAATCGCTGCCATAAAGGAACAGGATTATATGCTGCATAATTCATGTTTTGTTTACAGCCTATTAGTTTTTTCTCTGCCAGTGTGGTGATTTTTGGTTTCATTTTTAAGAAGTTTAATGATAAACACAATACTAAGTTACCTAATAAATCAATGTTTACGAAATACAATCGCTATTAATTAGCTTACGAGCTGATATCTATTATTTCTTCGGGTGTTGAAATCTTTTGTGTAAGCAATTGACTTTGATAATCAAGTAAATCTTTCTTAATCAAAAAATAGCCTCTGGAAAGCACATAAACATAATTATTAATAGCCTTGAAAAACAGGCTTATCTCCTCATCAATGTATTTGTTGTTACTAAAATAAACCCAATCTTCTTTTAAATACAATTCAAAACTTTCTTTAATTTCAGTTGTTAGCTCACTTTGATACAAGTCATTAACAAGCATATCACTTATTACTTTTTTGATTTCTACTTCAAAAGGATACATTGTTTTTACCTTCGATTTGATTTGTTCAATTGGCGTCACCACCGACATAAAACCAGACTCTTGTACCAAATTATTATAATACTCGAATTTTTTATCATATTCTTTATCAAAATCAAAAAAGGCTTTGTATTTAGCAATCAATTGATAATCTTTGAAATCTTTTGAAGCAATTTTTTTGAAATATAAAAAGATAGCAATATCATTTTGGGTAATATTTTCTTTTAAACGTTCTATATTTTCTTGAATCTCTGGAATTAATTCATGAGCTTCTTTAGCCTTAAATTTATGCCCATCGTAATCAAATGTTTTTATAGCAATGTTTTTTTCTGCTATTGAATGAATGGTTGTTTTATCATTTTCTAATGCTATAAAATCATAAACCATATCAATTTTTTCTTTACTAAATAAGGACTCAAATTCAGGTGTATCTTGTTGCTCTACAAGAGTATTTATATCAAAATAGTTAGGGATTTTATTATCATAATAGCCATTATAAAGCTTATCAAAAGTATTTTTTACAAATTTACTTTGGTACTCTTCTTTAAAATCATCAATCAACAAAATTTCAAAACTTTCAATTTCTTCGATGTTCGAAAACAATTTAGATGTTTGCCATTCTTCTGTTTGTTCTATATTCTTAAAAATTGCATTCGCTAATACGTTGTTTGTAGGTTCTCTATGAATATTTAATTGCTGTAACTTAGCATTTCTATCTTCAACAGAAGGATGCGAAGCCCATTGATTTTCAATATTAAGTTTTGATTTATTAAACTTATTAATATCTAATAAAGTAACAACTGGTAAACTGTTTTTGAATTCCAACTGACTGTCTTCTGCTAAAAAATTCAAAACAAACCATTGTTCTTTATATATGTTCTTGCTTTTAATTCTTTGTGGTATTTTTTCACCGTAAAAATTAAGCACAGTATTATAAGAACTGTCCACTAAATCCATTCGCAACAATGATTCTTGTAATGGAGCAATACCAGCAATATTAACGGCTACTTCATCAGCGTGAAACTCCATTTCTCTTGAAAGAGCAAGGTAATTAATATTAATTACTTCATACATTTTCTTTAAAACCCACTGAATTCCTTCAATAATTTTGACAGAAATCATCAGAAAAATGGAAAAATACCCACTTATATTACCCCACTTTTGAATCATTTTATCAAAAGAATCATTTTCATACAACATATTGAAAATTACTTGATTCACATAATAAACATAACTACCTACTTTCATGCTTTTTTGAGAAAAGTGCCCAAACTCATGCGCTAAAATTGCTTTCAATTCTTGTAAACTTATACTGTTAACCAATCCTAAACCTATTTGTAGGTTTTTCTTAACCGGAAAAAACAAACTCCAAAAACTGGAATCATAAAATACACTCGCATTTACTTCAGCTGATAGATATATTCTCTTTGGGAAATCAGTTCCAGCTTCGTTTACAATTTCTCTAATAAAAGCAAATAATTTAGGTTCTTCTTCCTCGGTAATCTCGGTTAAGTGACTTCTATCAATTTTGTGTTTTTTGAATAAAAATTTGAACAAGAAAGCTAAAATAAAAAAACCTAAACTAGCCAAACCTACACCTAACATTAAGGTTAAAAATGAAGGACGGACAGTAATTACATAAAAGCCTGCAATGGCACATAAAGCAGTAAATCCTACTGCCAAAGTCAACAGAATGATGTAAACAAACATGAATAAAGCAATAGACAAAATTGCTCGTAACGTTCTTTTTTTGAAATTGGCTGATACTTCAATATTCATAATACTTGGTTCTTTAAGATTAAAAGCGAAACTGGTTCGTTAAAGTTCTGCTTTTATAAATTAGGTTAATAGCTTAAAATCAAATGTAGGATAATTATGCCAAACCTAAAACAAGAGTTATCAACAACTGCAAAAAGTTATTTACTATTTTTTTGTTCTCTTGCATCTTGTACCTTTTTGCACTTATATAAGAAAGAAATTTTATCATAATATTAGGAACTTGGAGTATATAAAATCTGTAATTTGCACAATGAACGAGCGTTTTTAGCGTTCCAATAACCTATTCATTCGATTATTATTTATACAAAATATGAACAAAATAAAAATACTTTGGGTTGACGATGAGATTGATTATCTAAAACCTCATATTCTTTTTTTAGAGAAAAAAAATTATGAAGTCACGACCTGCAATAATGGTCTTGACGCTATTGAAATATTTGAAAATGAGAACTTTGATATTGTTTTCTTAGACGAGAACATGCCTGGAATGAGCGGCTTGGAAACCCTTTCGGAAATGAAAGAAAAAAAGAGCGCCATCCCTATGATTATGATTACCAAAAGTGAGGAAGAATACATCATGGAAGAAGCCATTGGAGCCAAAATTGCCGATTATTTGATTAAACCGGTCAATCCCAATCAGATTTTGCTGAGTTTGAAAAAGAATCTGGACAATTCGAAACTGATTTCTCAAAAAACCACTTTGGATTACCAAAAGGAATTTAGAAAAATTTCGATGGAAATGGGAATGGTGAATAGTTATGAAGATTGGATTGAATTGTACAAAAAACTATTGTTCTGGGAATTGCAGCTGGAAGATATCAATGATCAAGGAATGATTGAAATTCTAGAATCGCAAAAAGTAGAAGCCAATTCGCAATTTGGAAAATTCATCGAACGCAATTACGAAGATTGGTTTGAACCCAAAGCTGATAAACCGATTCAATCGCACACTCTATTCAAAGAATTAGTACTTCCTGAATTAAAGAAAAAAGACAAGCCTGTACTTTTTGTAGTGATTGACAATTTGCGTTACGACCAATGGAAAGTCTTTGAAAACGTAGTGGCCGATTATTACAAATTAGAAAAAGAAGTACCCTACTATTCTATTTTACCTACAGCAACCCAATATGCCAGAAATGCTATTTTCTCTGGATTATTGCCAGCTGATATGGAAAAAAAACACCCTGATTTATGGAAAAATGATCCTGATGAAGGAGGGAAAAATTTATACGAAGCCGAATTCCTTTCAGCACAATTGAAACGTTTAGGATTAAATATCAAAGAAGATTATTTCAAGATTACCAATTTGGCTTCAGGAAAAAAACTATTGGATAATTTCAAAGCTTTAAAAGACAATGATTTAGTTACCATAGTGTATAATTTTGTCGATATGCTTTCGCATGCCAAAACAGAAATGGATGTGGTAAAAGAACTCGCCGCCGATGACAAAGCGTATCGTTCCTTGACCTTAAGCTGGTTCAAGAATTCCCCTCTTTTAGAAATTATTCAACAAGCACAAAAACTAGGTTTCAAATTAATTTTAACCACTGATCACGGAACTATCAATGTTAAAAATCCATCTAAAGTAGTGGGTGATAAAAATACGAGCTTAAATTTACGATACAAAACGGGACGTAGTCTTACTTACGAAAGTAAAGACGTTTATGCGGTAAAAGATCCTAAAAAAATTGGCTTACCTGCCATAAATATGAGCAGTTCTTTTATTTTTGCAAAAAATGATTTGTTCTTGGCTTATGTCAACAACTACAATCATTATGTGAGTTATTATAAAAACACTTATCAACATGGTGGAATTTCTCTCGAAGAGATGATTGTACCTTGTTTGATATTTAATCCTAAGTAGTAACTAGAAATTAGTGAATAGTGATTAGTATGTTTTACATTAACTCACTTCAACAACTAATTACTAATAACTATTCACTAATTACTGAATTATGGAAATCAAATTTTCATTAGAAGAAATAAACAATGTTGCCGAATTGATTGTAGCAGCTAAACCCAACAAAGTCATCCTTTTTAGTGGCGAAATGGGTGCCGGAAAAACTACTTTTATCAAGCAATTATGTAAAACGCTAGGCGTAACAGACGCCACCAGTAGCCCCACTTTTTCTTTAGTAAACGAATACGAAGCAGCAAACAATCAATTGATCTATCATTTTGATTTTTATCGTTTAAAAAATGAAACGGAAGCTTTAGATATGGGCGTAGATGATTATTTGTATTCTGGAAATTGGTGTTTTATTGAATGGGCCGAAAACATTGCTAGCCTTGTTCCCAAAACACATTCTACCATTACTATTGAAGTATTGCCAGATGGGAAACGTCTTTTGAAATTAAAATAACACATTTTTATAAATCATTAGATATTGATTATCAGTAATTTAAATATATTTATTTAAAACTTTTTCCGAAATTACTTCTTAATAAAAAAAGCCAAAAACAGTAAAAAAGCAGTTTTATGTTAATAAATAAATTCATTTGTGTTTTTATCAGAATATAAAGCTTATATTTTTAATCTTTTTGTGTAATTTTACTTTTTAATTGTACCAAAACCGATGTCAATATCAATAACTCCATTTACAAAACAACAGTTATTACCTCAAGAAGAGAAGCTGGAAGTAGCTAGAAAAAAAGGCGAACTATTTATTGGTATTCCTAAAGAAACTAGCTATCAAGAACGCCGCATTTGTTTAACACCAGATGCTGTGAGTTCATTAGTATGTCATGGTCATCGGGTAATGATTGAATCTGGTGCTGGAGAAAATGCAAGTTATTCGGACAGAGAATATGCTGAAGCAGGTGCTGAAGTAACCAAGGACACTCAAAAAGTATTTGGTTGTCCAATGATTTTAAAAGTAGAACCACCTACCGTTTCCGAAATTAAAATGATGAACAACCAAACTATTTTACTTTCGGCGATACAATTAAAAACCAAAAAAAAAGAATATTTCGAAGCCTTAACGAAGAAAAAAATTACAGCCTTAGCTTTTGAATACCTCAAAGATGTAGACGATACCTATCCGGTTGTAAAATCCTTAAGCGAAATTGCAGGAACAGCTTCTATATTAATTGCTGCCGAATTAATGATAGCCAATACACATGGCAAAGGACTTCTTTTTGGGAACATTACTGGTGTTCCTCCAACAGAAGTGGTTATTTTAGGTGCAGGAACAGCGGGTGAATTTGCCGCAAAAACAGCCATTGGTTTAGGTGCCAACGTAAAAGTGTTTGATAATTCAATCACCAAATTAAGACGACTGCAAAACAGCCTGAGTCAACGCATTTTTACTTCAACCATCCAGCCTAAAGCTTTAATGAAAGCACTAAGACGTTGTGATGTAGCCATTGGTGCTATGCGTGGCATAGAACGCTGTCCTATTGTTGTTACCGAAACTATGGTAGAACACATGAAAAAAGGGGCTGTAATTGTTGATGTTAGTATTGATACCGGAGGTTGCTTTGAAACTTCGGAAGTGACTACGCACGAAAAACCAACCTTTATAAAAAACAATATTCTACACTATTGCGTACCCAATATTCCTTCCCGCTATTCTAAGACAGCCTCGCTTTCTATTAGCAACATTATCACTCCCTATTTATTAAAAATTGCTGAAGACGGTGGTCTGGAAAGCGCCATTCGTTGCGACAAAGGTTTGAAAAACGGAATCTATACTTACCACGGAATTCTTACCAATAGAGCCATTGGCGACTGGTTTGATTTACCCAACAACGACATCAATTTAATTGTGTTTTAAGTAAACTTTCAATTACCTTTGCAAAAAAAATAATTCATGAAATTTGTACAACGTTTTGCCTACTATTTAGTAGGTTTAGTAATAGGTTGCTTTTTTGTAGCCCTAGTTTTTAGTGGAAAAGATACTCGCTGTAACTATTTTCCAAATGCCAGAGTACTGAATGATATTAGAAACAAACCTTTTGAATATTCTGAAAAAGCTTCACAGGTTTTAGCCGAATCTTGGATTGACACTACCGATATAAAAAACTCATTAGAATTTGGCGATGTAGATTTCGATAAAAGTGATACCGAATTTGGAAAAAAAACAAAGCTGTATGTTATTGAAGGAAAAACAGCTAAAAATATCGAAATTATCTTGACAGTAAAGAACGAAGAAAACAAAGCTACCCTAGAAAATATTATCAAGAAGTAATTTTTATAATTTTACCATACAAGCTATTTAAGTTTCATCAAAGAAATTTAAATGGCTTTTTTGTTTATAAAAGCCATTCAATTTCTGGTTGATTATTGGCTTTTAAATAAGCATTCGCCTGAGAAAAATGTTTGTTTCCAAACCATTTTCCTTGATTTGCACTCATGGGAGACGGATGTCCAGATGCTAAAACCAAATGCTTATTTCTATCTATTTTGCTTCCTTTTTTTTGTGCAAAAGCGCCCCAAAGTAAAAAAACGACATGTTCTTTTTCATCCGATATTTTTTGGATAACGGCATCGGTAAATAAATTCCATTTTAGGTGTTTGTGGCTGTTAGGACTATCTTTTCTAACGGTCAATGAAGCGTTTAACATCAATACACCTTGCTTAGCCCAATATTCTAAATTACCAGATGTTGGCATAAAAACAGCATCCAAATCATCATTGATTTCTCGGTAAATATTGCGCAATGAAGGCGGAATTTTAACAGCATCATTTACTGAAAAACACAAACCATTAGCCTCTCCTTCTCCGTGATAAGGATCTTGCCCAATAATTACCAATTTCAAATTGGAAAAATCACAAAAATTAAAAGCAGAAAAAATCAAATCTTTAGGAGGATAACAAATCGATTCTTGATATTCTTTCTCAACAGCTTGCAACAAATCATTAAAATAAGGCTTTTGTAGTTCTTCAGAAAGAATAGATTGCCATTCAGAATTTAAGGATATTTGCATGTTTTTTTTATTTGTACTACAAAGATACACACAGTAAACACAAATACAAATCAAGATATTTTTACAATTAACCAAAATCTTTGTGAATCTCTGTGAAAACTTTAAAAATCTTCGTGACAGAATCTTTTCTATTGTCTATTTTTGCATAAAAAGAAGTAATACAGAATGATATCCATCACCGAAAAAACATTACAAGATCTTCAATTTCCAACCATTCTCGAAACCATTTCCGAGATATGTAATACCGAAATTGGAAAAGAAAAAGCCTTAAAAATCACTCCTTTTAGAGATCAAGAAAGCTTGATGCAAGCTTTGCTACAAACCTCTGAATACGTTTCTTCTTTTCAAAATAATAATGCAATTCCTAATCATGGCTTTGATGCGATAACTCATGAAATTAAATTTCTAGCTATTGAAGATAGTTTTCTAGAAGTAGGGAGTTTTAGAAAAATTGCAACACTTTCAGCTACAGTAAATTTCATGCTGAATTTCTTAAAAAAATTCGACGATTATTATCCTAACATCAATGCTAGAGCTTCACGTGTGGAGCTGACAAAAGAAATTGTCTCACTAATTGACGTTGTGGTGGACAAATACGGCGAAATCAAAGACAATGCCTCTCCTGCTTTATCGGATATTCGTAGAAATATGAATTTGGTTCGCGGTAAGGTTAATCAAAGTTTCGGAATTGCTTTATCACAGTATAATGGTTTAGGTTATTTGGATGATATTAAGGAAAGTTTTGTCCAAAATCGTCGTGTTTTAGCAGTTTTATCTATGTACAGACGAAAAGTAAGAGGAACTATTTTGGGAAGTTCTAAAACTGGAAGTATTGCCTATATCGAGCCCGAAATGACGCTGAAATATTCTCGTGAACTGAGCAATTTAGAATACGAGGAAAAAGAAGAAATTACCCGTATTTTAAAACAATTATCAAATGCCATTCGTCCTTTTTTACCTCTATTAAAAGAATATCAGGAGTTTTTAAGTGATATAGATGTCATTGCTGCCAAAGCGAAATATGCCGAAAGAGTTAACGGAATTTTACCTGCCATAACTGAAGAACGTCGTTTGTATTTTAGAGATGCCTACCATCCAATTTTGTATTTAACTAATAAACAAAAAAAGGAAATTACATATCCCCAAACTATCGAACTACAACAGGAAAACCGAATTATTGTTATCTCAGGACCTAACGCAGGAGGAAAAACTATTTCGTTAAAAACAGTCGGTTTACTCCAATTGATGTTGCAATCGGGAATGTTGATTCCGGTTCACGAACGTTCGGAAACTTTTTTATTCGACCGAATATTAACAGATATTGGAGACAATCAATCTATTGAAAATCATCTAAGCACCTACAGTTACCGATTAAAAAACATGAACTATTTCTTGAAGAAATGCAATCGCAAAACCATGTTTTTAATTGACGAATTTGGTACAGGTTCTGATCCCGAATTAGGAGGTGCCTTAGCAGAAATTTTCTTAGAAGAATTCTATCACCGTGAAGCTTTTGGAATCATCACCACACATTATGCAAACTTAAAAATATTGGCTAACGAATTGCCATTTGCAACCAATGCCAACATGATGTTTGACGAAAAATCATTAGAACCGATGTACAAACTAGCTTTAGGACAAGCCGGAAGCTCCTTTACCTTTGAAGTGGCTCAGAAAAACGGAATTCCGTTTGGCTTAATCAATCGTGCCAAAAAGAAAATTGAAGTAGGCAAAGTACGTTTTGACAAAACTATTGCCACCCTACAAAAAGAACGTTCTAAACTGGAAAAAACTTCTCAGAACCTGAAAGAAGAAGAAACTAGAGCGCGTGAAGAAGGAAAAAAAATGGAAACTATTAATACTAAAATAAAACAAAAACTAGAAAGCTATCAGGAATTGTATGATAGCAATCAAAAAGCAATTTATATTGGCCAAAAAATAGATGATTTAGCAGAGCGATATTTCAACAATAAAAATAAAAAAGAACTCATTGGAGAATTTTTGAAGATTGTTGAAATTGAAAATTCGAAGCGTAAAAAAGCCACACCAAAAGAAACAAAGGCAATTGTAGCTAAGAAAAAAGAAATCATTGAGGAAGTAAAAGTTCAGGTTGAGGAAATAAGAAAGGAAAAGAAAGAAAAGAAACTGAAACCTGTGGTTGAAAAACCAAAACCGATTTTGAAAGTTGGCGACCGCGTACGAATGTTGGACGGAAAAGCCGTGGGAAGTATTGATAAAATTGAAAAAAATAAGGCTGTTGTAAATTATGGTTTATTTACTTCTAAAGTGAGCTTGGATGAATTGGATTTAGTGGAAGCGGTGAAAAAATAGTGTTCAATAAGTTCATTGTTAGGCACGAAGCAATCATGTTTTATTATTTAACTAAGATTTTTCTTTATATTTACGGTTCTAATTAGCCTAAAAATGAAAAATATTACACCAATATTACTAATTGTTTTCTTTGTAAATGTTTTTGCAATTCATGCGCAAAATCAAGATTCAACAAACAGTGATCGTTTAAAAAATCAGTAACACAGGAATTATATATTTTTTTAAATGAAAAATCTGAAAATCCATTATTATTAATCCTAATGACATAAAAGAAATTGATGTTCTAAAAGACAAAGCTGCTAAAGATTTATATGGAGAAAATGGTAGAAACGGAGTGATACTTTTAACATTGAAAGATCAAAACATTAATACTCTTGAAAAATTTAAAACTTTTTATGGTCTACATAATACAAATTCAAAAGAGCAAAAAATATCAGGTATCGTTTATAATGAGAATAAAAAAGCAATTCCAAATGTTTTTATTTCCAATTTGAACAGAAAAGAATCTTTTAAAGCTGACTCGAATGGATATTATTCATTAATTGCTCGCGAAAATGATATTTTGGTATTCTATTTAAGTGGATTTAAATCTAAGATTTTAAAAGCAAAAGAAACAAATATGGATATTATTTTAGAATCTAAACCCATATCAGAAATTTACATAAGATAATTTTAACTTAAGAAAACTGGAATATCAATCTTCATGAGATTACTTCGTTTCTCACAATAACCACAAAATGCAAAACCTACCCAAAAACAAAAAAATAATTCTCTTTGATGGCGTATGCAATCTTTGTAATTCGGCGGTACAATTTATAATTGAAAGGGACAAAAAGGATATTTTTCGATTTGTGGCTTTACAGTCAGATTTGGCAAAGGAAATTTGTAATTACATTGGGGTAAACCCAAATATAACCGATAGCATCATCTTATACGAACCAGGAAAAGCCTATTATTACAAATCGGAAGCCGCATTAAAAATAGCTTCTGAATTAGGCGGCTTCTATGGATTTCTGGTAGCTTTGAATGTTTTTCCAAAAAAAATAAACGATCGTGTTTACGATTATATTGCTAAAAACCGATACAAATGGTATGGCAAAAAAGAACATTGCATGATTCCAACTCCCGAATTGAACGCTAAATTTTTAGGATAATTAAGCTTGTTTTCTTCTCTTACGTTCTTTTTTCAACATCTTCAATTCTCGACTTGTTTGCCCAGTTACAGCGGTGTTTTCCTGAGCGCGACGGATCAAATAAGGCATTACTTCTTTTACTGGTCCAAAAGGTAGATATTTAGCAATATTATAACCGTTAGCAGCTAAATTAAAACTCATTGTATCACTCATACCGTATAATTGACCAAACCAAATACTAACATCTGCTGGAGCAATGTTTTTTTGTTGCATTAATTCCATTAAATAGTAAGTACTTTCTTCATTGTGCGTTCCTGCAAAAAGGGAGAAAACAACTAAATCATCTGTAATATAACGCAGAGCAGAATTATAATTTTCGTCTGTTTTTTGCTTGTTAGCGCAAATGGGAGATGGATAATTATTTTCCTCAGCTCGCTCATTTTCTTTTTCCATATAAGCGCCACGAACTAATTTTATACCTATAAAAAAACCTTCATTTTTAGCTTTTTGATGTATTTCAATTAAATAATCCATTCGATCCCATCGATACATTTGTAAAGTATTAAATACAATGGGGTTTTTCTTATTGTATTTGCGCATCATATCCAGAATTAAATCGTCGGCAGCAGTTTGCATCCAACTCTCTTCGGCATCAATCAAAACAGAAACATTTTTTTGATAAGCTTCTTTACAAACCCTATCAAAACGAGCCACTACTCTATCCCATTCCTCTTGTTCGGAATTGCTTAATTTTTCCTGCTTTCCTACTTTTTCATACAAATCAATTCGACCAAAACTTGTGGGTTTAAAAACAGAAAAAGGAATTTCCAGACGTTCTTTGTCAAACTCAATGATTTTAAGTACTTTTTGAAGTGCATTATCAAACTCTTGCTCATTAATTTTTCCTTCAACCGCATAATCCAAAACTGAAGAAACACCTTTAGTATATAACAAATCCACAACCTTCAGGCAATCTTCTTCATTAATTCCACCACAAAACTGATTAAAAATCGTTTTTTGAATTAATTTTTCAACAGGAAGATTCATTTTCAATGCCAGGCTAATCAACTTAGTTCCTATTTTTACCAAAGGTTTTAATGCCATCATCTTAAAAAGAAAATAAGAAGCATACAACTGCTTATTACTTTTTAAAGCAAAAGCATTTTGGGTGTTATCGAATATCTTTTTCATTTTTTTCGCTATTTAAAACAAATATAGCCAGAGTTATGAATAATAATTACTAGAAATTACCTTATTTTGCATTTCAAATTAATTAATGACGATGCAAACAATTCAAGCCAATAACTACCCAATCTATTTTAACGAAAAAGGATACGAAGCTTTAAATCTTCATCTAACTCAGAACAAATATTCTAACATCTTTATAATTGTAGATAGTAATACCAATGAATTTTGTTTACCAAAATTATTGCCTTATATAGAGACAGAATTAAACGTAGAAATTATAGAATTTGAAGCCGGTGAAGAAAATAAAAACATTGAAACCTGCGTTGAAATATGGAAAGTACTTACTGAACTTGGCGGAGACAGAAAAACATTGGTACTTAATTTAGGTGGTGGTGTTGTTACTGACCTTGGTGGTTTTGTAGCTTCCACTTTTAAACGCGGAGTTGACTTTATCCATATACCTACTACCTTATTATCTATGGTAGATGCTTCTGTAGGTGGAAAAAACGGTGTGGATTTAGGAAATTTAAAGAACCAAATAGGAGTAATTAATGTCCCAAATATGGTTTTAATTGACACACAATATCTAGAAACGGTGCCTCAAAACGAAATGCGCTCTGGTCTTGCCGAAATGTTGAAACACGGATTAATCTACGACAAAAAATACTGGGAAGAATTTTTAGACATTTCAACTATTGATTTTGATGCTTTAGATCAATTGATTTACAGATCAGTCGAGATTAAAAATGAAATTGTAAAACAAGACCCAACAGAAAAAAACATCCGAAAAGCATTGAATTTTGGTCATACTTTAGGTCATGCTATTGAAGGTTATTTTCTTGAAAACGAGAACAAAACCACTTTGCTACACGGAGAAGCTATTGCTGTAGGTATGATTCTAGAAAGTTTTATTTCGTTACACAAAGGGTTAATTTCTAATGAAGAATATATTCAAATTAAAACGGTATTGAAATCAATATATGAAGACATTGTTTTTGAAGAAGCCGACATTACACCTATTCTTGAGTTGTTAATTCACGACAAAAAGAACGAATACGGAAGCATTCAGTTTGCCTTAATTGAAGGTATTGGAAAGATAAAAATTAACCAAGAAGTTGAGAATGAATTAATTCTCAAGTCCTTTGAAGATTATAAATCTTAACTATTTTTTTTATAAAAAAGGATTGCATCACTTAGATATTATTTTTTACATTTGCCGCAATGAAAAAAGATCAAAAACAAAGAAATTACAACTCGAATCAGAGCGTAAACAATACTTCTTTCTTAGGAATATTGAAACGTTTTAATTTGGTTATAAGTCCATTTAATTTTGATGTTTTTGAATATTTAAAAGTTGAAAGTAAAAAATTGCAAATTATTTATGCCAACATTAGAGTTTGAATTATAGCCTAAAAACTATATCCTTTTTTTTATAAAAAACTAAAACTCTAAAATTCAATGAATACTAAATATTCGGACTTAATAAATCAATCGTACTACTTTCCACAAGAAGAATTTAAGCTGAACAAAGACAACCTTTTATTTCACAATATCGATTTGATGAAATTGGTTGAAAAATACGGTACACCTTTAAAATTTACTTATTTACCTCAAATTTCAAACAACATCAACAAAGCCAAAAGCTGGTTTCGTAAATCGATGGAAAAAAACAAATACGAGGCAAAATACTACTACTGTTATTGTACCAAAAGTTCGCATTTTGAATTTATCATGAATGAAGCTTTCAAAAACAACATTCATGTTGAAACTTCATCAGCATTTGACATAAATATTGTTGAAAATTTATTGGAAAACGGTAAAATCAACAAAAACACTTATATTCTTTGTAATGGTTTTAAAAGAGACCAATACATTGAAAACATAGCCCGATTAATTAATAATGGTCATAAAAACACCATTCCAATTATTGACAACTACGAAGAATTAGATTTACTACAAGCAGAAATCAAAGGAAAATTCAAAATTGGAATCAGAATTGCTGCTGAGGAAGAACCTAAATTTGAGTTCTATACGTCCAGATTAGGAATTGGTTATAAAAACATCGTTAATTTTTACAAAAAACAAATTCAAGAAAACAACAATCTTGAATTAAAAATGCTTCACTTTTTTATCAATACAGGAATAAACGATACTGCTTATTACTGGAACGAATTGGTAAAATGTATCAAAGTATATATTGCTCTTAAAAAAGAATGTCCTACTCTTGATGGTTTAAATATTGGAGGAGGATTTCCAATTAAAAATTCTTTGGCATTTGAATATGATTATCAATACATGATTGATGAAATCATTAATCAAATTAAAATTGCTTGCGACGAAGCTGAAGTAGATGTTCCTAACATTTTTACTGAATTTGGTTCCTATACTGTAGGAGAAAGCGGAGGTGCTATTTACCAAATTTTGTATCAAAAACAACAAAACGACAGAGAAAAATGGAACATGATTGATTCTTCTTTCATTACTACTTTGCCAGATACTTGGGCTATAAACAAACGTTTTATCATGTTAGCAGTAAACCGTTGGAATGATACCTATGAAAGAGTTTTATTAGGTGGTCTTACTTGTGATAGTGACGACTACTACAACTCTGAGCAAAACATGAACGCCATTTATTTGCCAAAATACAGCAAAGAAAAACCATTATACATTGGATTCTTTAATACTGGTGCTTACCAAGAAACCATTGGCGGCTACGGAGGATTACACCACTGCTTGATACCACAACCTAAACATATCTTGATTGATAGAGATGAAAATGGTATATTGGCAACAGAAGTTTTTTCAGAACAACAAACCTCTGAGGACGTATTAAAAATTTTAGGTTACAATAAAAAATAATTAATTAAATACACAATTAGTAGATTTATAATTTCATTATATTTGAACCGATTTAGATTCAAAGTAAGATAAATTTGCTAAACATTTAAACCCCTTAAAATGAGTAAAGGACCTATCAGTCAATTTATTGAAAAGCATTATTTACATTTCAATTCTGCATCATTAGTAGATGCCGCTAAAGCTTACGAACAGCAATTAGCCAATGGAGCTAAAATGATGGTAAGTATGGCTGGTGCAATGAGTACAGCAGAAATTGGAAAAATCTTCGCCGAAATTATTCGTCAAGATAAAGTTCAAATTATCTCTTGTACAGGAGCTAACCTTGAAGAAGATATCATGAACCTAGTAGCACACTCTCACTATGAAAGAGTGCCTCACTACCGTGATTTGACTCCTCAAGACGAATGGGATTTATTAGAAAGAGGGTTAAACCGTGTAACAGATACTTGTATTCCGGAACACGAAGCTTTCCGTAGACTACAAAAACACATCTACAAAATCTGGAAAGATGCTGATGATAAAGGAGAGCGTTATTTTCCTCATGAATTCATGTACAAAATGTTACTTTCTGGAGTATTAGAAGAATATTATGAAATTGACTTAAAAGACAGCTGGATGTATGCTGCAGCTGAGAAAAATTTGCCTATTATTGTACCTGGATGGGAAGATAGTACAATGGGGAATATCTTTGCTTCTTATGTTATTAAAGGTGATTTGAAAGCATCTACTATGAAATCAGGTATTGAATACATGACTTTCTTAGCAGATTGGTATCCAAAAAATAGCGAAAATGGTATTGGATTTTTCCAAATTGGTGGTGGTATCGCAGGAGACTTCCCTATTTGTGTTGTTCCAATGTTATACCAAGATATGGAAATGCACAACATTCCATTTTGGAGTTATTTCTGCCAAATTTCAGATTCTACAACTAGTTATGGATCGTATTCTGGAGCAGTTCCTAACGAAAAAATTACTTGGGGTAAATTAGACATTACAACTCCTAAGTTTATTATTGAATCAGATGCTACCATTGTAGCACCATTAATTTTTGCTTATTTATTAGATTTATAATACCATTTTTATGAGAAGAGTTATTGTAGAGTATGCTAAACTTACAAATGAAATTTTAAACTTATTGGTTGAAAAATTTCCTGATGGATATGACGACGAAGACATTATTCGTTTTAAAAATGCTAAAAATGAATTAGTTGAAGCTGTTGAAGTTCGTACAGAAGACACTATTTATTTAGTAAAAGTAAGCACTAAATTAGCAGATAGAATTGAGAATTTTGATGAAGATGACGAAATTGATGATGTAATCGAACCAATCGCTCCAATCAAAGGTTTAGATTTAGATGACGACATTAGCGATGACGACGATGATGATGACGACAATGACAAACCAGATTTAGACGATGATGATGAAGATGGTGACGACAAAGACATTGCAGATGACGACGAAGACGATGATGAAGATTAATTCATAATACACACACATAAAAAAAGGAACTCAAACAGAGTTCCTTTTTTTATCTGTAGTTCTCAAAAAACTCAATTACAACCTAAAAATGATTACTTCCCAAATTTTACATTCCACGCTTAAAGAAAATTTTGGATTTGAAAAGTTCAGAACCAATCAGGAAGAAATTATTAATACTATTTTAAAAGGCAATGATACCTTAGCCATAATGCCTACTGGAGGTGGAAAATCAATCTGTTTTCAACTACCTGCTTTACTGTTTCAGGGAATTACTATTGTAATTTCCCCCTTAATTGCTTTGATGAAAGACCAAGTAGATAGTTTAAAAGCAAACGGAATTCCAGCCTGTTTCATTAATAGTACACAAACCGAGGTCGAACAACTAGAGCACATAGACAATCTCAAAAACAATAAAGTAAAACTAGTTTACATTGCGCCTGAGAGTTTATCTTATTTAGAAAATGCTTTTAATACGATTAACATCAGCCTGATTGCAATTGATGAAGCACACTGTATTTCGTCTTGGGGACATGATTTTAGACCTGCGTACACTAATTTAGGCTACCTGAAAAACCGCTTCCCTTCTACTCCAATTTTAGCTTTAACTGCAACAGCTGATAAAGCTACACGTCAAGATATTAGCAATCAATTAAACTTACGAAATCCTGCTGTTTTTATTTCTTCATTCGATAGAAAAAATCTCAGTTTAGAAGTAAGACCGGCATTAGACAGAGTCAAACAAATTATCGATTTTATCGAATCAAAACCCAATGATTCTGGAATTATTTATTGTCTGAGTCGCAAAACTACCGAAGAACTAGCTGAAAAATTGAGCAAAGTAGGAATTGCAGCTAAAGCTTATCATGCAGGCTTAGAAGCAAATCTTCGCTCTAAAACACAAGACGATTTTATCAATGATCAATGTCAAGTGGTTTGCGCCACTATTGCATTTGGAATGGGAATTGACAAATCCAATGTGCGTTGGGTTATTCATTATAATTTACCCAAAAATATTGAAGGTTATTACCAAGAAATTGGTCGGGCTGGCCGAGATGGTTTGGCTTCAGAAACTATTTTATTCGAAAGTTATGGTGATTTGATTCAGCTGCAAAAATTTGCTTCACAGGGACAAAATACCGAAATTCAATTAGCAAAACTAGAGAGAATGAAACAATACGCCGATGCTTTGAGTTGTCGCCGTAAAATATTGCTTTCTTATTTTGGAGAAATCGTAACCGAAAATTGTGGCAATTGTGATATTTGTAAAAACCCTCCCGCCTTTTTTGACGGAACTATTATTGCTCAAAAAGCGCTTTCGGCAATTATTCGACTAAAAGAATCAGAAGCTTTGCCAGTTATAGTTGATTTTTTAAGAGGTTCTAAAAACGCCTATATTTACGAAAAAGAATATCAAAACTTAAAAACTTATGGTGTTGGGATTGAAACTTCTTGGCACGATTGGAATCAATACCTGATTCAATTGATTAATCTTGGGTATTGCGAAATTGCTTTTCACCAACAAAATAAAATCAAATTGACTCCTTTAGCAAAGAAAGTCTTGTTTGAAAACGAAAAAGTACAACTCAATACCGTACAAAAAGCAAAAGCAACTAAAACGGAAACAACTACAACGAAAACAAAAGCAGTTGCGAATTCATTATTTGAAAGCTTACGCAAATTGCGTTATGAAATTGCCACAGAAGAAGAAGTTCCTGCTTATGTCATTTTTAGCGATGCTACTTTACGCCAAATAGAAATCAATCGCCCGATGAGTGAAGAGGAATTTATTATTATTGACGGTGTAGGAAAAGCCAAGTTAGAAAAATACGGCGATGCTTTCATCAAAGCTATTATTGCTTTTCAAAAAGAGAAAAAAGTAAAGACTAAAAAAGAATCCAGCACATACAAAGAAACCTTAGCTTTATACAATGAAGGATTTACCGCTGACGAGATTGCTGTAAAAAGAAAGCTAGGCATTGGAACCATTATGTCGCATTTTGCAAAATTGTATCTTGACGGCGCTTCAATTAATTTAAAGCAATTTATTTCTGAAGAAGAAGTTCATTTGATTGCTAATGCAAATATAACACTTGAAAAACCCACTGCTTTAAAACCTTATTTCGATTATTTTGAAGAGAAAATAAGCTATGAAAAAATAAGAATAGGATTAGCTATTATTGAAAAGAAAGAAAACGACATCTAACACTCATGATTTATTCCTTTCCTCCTTTTATCAACAATGAAACCGAAATTCTAATATTGGGAACCATGCCTGGAATCACATCATTAGAAAAACAAGAATATTATGCGCATCCACGGAATCATTTTTGGAAAATAATCTATACGCTTTTTGATGAATTACCCGTTTCAGTTCATTTCGAAGAAAAGATAAAACTTCTAGAAGCTAACAAAATTGGAATTTGGGATGTGTTAGAAAATTGCGAACGCAAAGGAAGTTTAGACATTCACATCAAAAATCATAAACCAAATAATTTTGAGTCTTTGTTTAAAACCTATCCCAATATCAAAAAGATAATCTTTAATGGAAAAGAAAGTCATCGTTATTTCATTAAAAATTTTGAACAAAAAAAAGGCATTACGTATTTTGTAATGCCTTCTACAAGCCCTGCTAATACTATGTCTTTTGAAAACAAATTAAAAAATTGGTCAACCTGTTTTTAATAAAATTACAAATACCTTTCTTGAAAAACGTTTTGGTGGTGTTTTTGATGTCCAATAATAATAAAACCTATTGCACGTACAGAAATTTCATTATTAGATGCAATTCCGATTCTTTTTAATTGTTCTTCTGAAAAACTCTTAAAAAGTGCCAAAGTTCCTTGACGAACAAGAGATAATTCTGTTAACAAACTTTGTAAATGCCTGTCATTAGCATTGGTATTGGAAGCAAAATCATTCTCGTCAAATCCTGGCAATGGCGTTTTATCATTTCTTGAAATTCTCAAAGCACGATAACTAAAAACACGTTCTGTATCAATAATATGCTGAATAATTTCTTTGATTGTCCATTTGCCTTCGGCATAACGATAATCAAATTTATCCATTGGAATATCCTGAACAAAACGAATAAAATTATGAAGACTTATTTCTAAGTCTTCATATAAATCTCCATCTCCCGCTGCTTTTATATAAGTAGCATTAAATACGGAATACTCGTTTTCAGGAATATCAGTTCGCTTCATAATTGAATATTAAGCTGAATTTCTACTTGCGTTAGTGTTTCCAAACAAAGAACGCATTACGATTTTTTCGTATACTTTAATTAGTTTTTCGTCTGGATTTGCTTCTTTATTCAATTCATTAATACGCAATAATGCATATTGCTGAATAGTCAATAATGGTAATACAATACGTTCTCTAATTTGGATTGAAGCCATTCCATCAGGGTAATTTTCCATCAGTTCTTTATGACCAGCGATTTTTAACAACAACCTTTTAGTTTCTAAAAACTCATCGTAGATATTTTGCCAAAATTCTCCAAATTCAGGATCGTTTTTCATATAAGCTGTTAATGGGAAAAATGATTTAGCCAATGACATCATACTGTTCTCTAACAATGTTTTAAAGAACATAGAATGATTGTATAAATCCTGAACTTTATCCCATTGATTCGTATCCTCAAAATGCTTTAAAGCCGAACCTACTCCGTAAAAACCAGGAACGTTTTGTTTTAATTGACTCCAAGAACCAACAAAAGGAATAGCTCTTAAATCTTTGAAATCTAATTTTTCAGATTTACTTCTTTTAGAAGGACGGCTTCCAATATTAGTTTTAGCGTAATATTTCAAAGTACTCATTTTTTCCAAATATGGAATAAACTTGTCGTGATTTTTAAAACTTAAATATTTTTGGTACCCAAGCTCTGACAACTGAGTCATTACTTCTTTGTCAGCTTCAGAAAATTTATTTAATTCTTTATTAAATACCTGATTAGTAACTCCAGCACTCAATAAGTTTTCTAAATTATGACGACAGGAATCTAAAGTTCCAAAATTAGAACTAATAGTCTGTCCCTGAACAGTTACTTGGATTTCTTTGTTTTCGATATCCGGACCTAAAGAAGCATAAAATTTATGTGTTTTCCCTCCTCCACGTGCAGGTGGTCCACCACGTCCATCAAAGAAAATTACTTTGATACCATATTTTCTGGACATTGCTGTAAGTTGCTCTTTAGCCTGATAAATACTCCAGTTAGCCATCAAATACCCTCCATCTTTTGTTCCGTCAGAGAATCCAAGCATAATAGTCTGCTTCATTCCTCTGTCAGCCAGATGAGCTGCATATACTGGATTAGTATACAATTGCTCCATTACATTATGTGCATTTTGCAAATCATCAACAGATTCGAACAAAGGTACAATATCAACTGAAGGATTTTCCCAGTTACTCAACCTGAATAAAGCGTATGCTTCTAAAACATTAACCGCATTTTCATTATTACTAATAATATAACGGTTAGCTCCAAGCTCACCATTGCTGGTCTGAATTTGTTTGATTGCCTGAATTGACTCAATTGTAGATTTAGTCATTTCGTTTTTAAAATCAGCTGGATTCAGATTGCCTTGAACACTCGTCAAAACTTTACATTTTTCATTCTCAGATAATTCGTAATAGTTTTTAGGAAAAATATCGCCGCCATTGTTTTGATAGAAATCAAAAATATCTCTAAATACGGCATCATGAATTCTACTATTTTGACGAATATCTAAAGTAGCAAAATGGAATCCAAATAAATTTACTTTAATCAATAAAGCTTCTAGCTCATCTACATATAATGATTGATGTTGCTCTACGATAATTGTTTTTATTTTGTTCAGCTGTGATTTAAATTCTTCTAAAGTGATATAGATTTCACCTTTAGAATAAAAAACAGAACGATATAATTTATTTTCAAGTTCAGCAACTAAAAAGTCTACCCCTGAGAATGTTAGCTTTCTTTTTAAACTTCTCATCTCAAAATAATAACATTTTAAAATAGAAGTTCTTAAACGATCAGCAACTTTTAAGGTAATATCTGTAGTAACAAATGGATTTCCATCTCTATCGCCTCCTGGCCAGAATCCTAATTGAATAATAGGATTTTTAATGTTTCCTGTAGGAGCAATATTTGTTTCCAAATAATGCATCATATCACCAGCAGTGTTATAAAATACATTTTCCAAGTACCAAATTAAACTTACAGCTTCGTCAAAAGGATTTGGTTTCTCATTTTTAATAAATGGCGTCTTTCCTAATTGTGCCAAAAGTTGTTTGATTTGAAGGAGATTATTATCACGAATAGCTTGCGTTAAATCGTTAATAATTCCCAAAACAGCTCCAGGGTAAAACTGCGTTGGATGCGCTGTTAAAACTGTTCTTACATTAAAGTTTTCTAAAAATTCAGCTAATTCCTCATTCTTTCCTCTAGCATCCGATTTTTCTTTGATATCTCTCAAAGAACCGCGTCCTTCCATATTATTTACAATTGGAAAAGCAGCATCTTCCACAGCATCAAATAATACAATTTGACGCTCAATATACTGGATAAAACGAAACATTAAGTCAATTTTATCTGCTTCTACGTCAGTGTGTAAATATTTTTTAGAGAAAAATTCAAAAATTTCCTTTGGTGTTTCCATTTTCTTAAAACCTGTTTCACAAACATCTGTGAATAAAGGCAATAAAGCACCTGTATTATCTATAGAATCAAAAGGTAAAGTAATGAAAACGCTATTATAAATATTATATTTAGAAAGAACGTTTTGGTTAAATCGTTCAATTTTAGGGAGCGTATACATAAATTATATTGAATTATTTAGTTAATTGTATTGTTTTGTAGTTTTTGAAAAAAAAACAACCCCAAGTGTTAACTTGAGGTGCTATTTTACTAACATTCAAGTAATTATAATTACATGTTTTTGAAGATAGTATGCATCAAACGTTTTTTGTCGTTGATACTTTCTTCTAGAGAAATCATTGTTTCAGTTCTATACACACCATCAATATCATCAATCATAAAGATTACATCTTTAGCATGTTTAGTATCTTTTGCTCTAATCTTACAGAAAATATTAAATTTTCCTGTAGTTACAGAAGCAACGGTTACAAATGGAATTTCATTGATACGTTGTAAAACAAACTTCGTTTGAGAGGTATTATTTAAAAACACACCCACGTAAGCAATAAAAGAATATCCAAGCTTATCATAATCAAGAACCAATGATGATCCCATAATGATACCTGCATCTTCCATTTTCTTAACTCTAACATGCACTGTTCCTGCTGAAATTAATAACTTCTTAGCAATATCCGTAAACGGAACTCTCGTATTGTCTATCAACATGTCTAATATCTGATGATCTACTTCATCTAAACGGAACTTACTCATATTTCTCTAATTATATTATTAATTATCATTTTAAAGCATAAAAATATACATAAAAATGATAAAGTCGTACAAAAAATTACTTTTTTACCAATCCATTAACAAATTTTATGTTTTTATCTAAACAAAAATCTGCTTTTTGATCTAATTTTGGAAAATTTCCTGATTCATCTTCATACATAGCTCCCTGAGCATCAAACACTTCATGACCAAAATATCCATCTAAACCATCCAGTTTAGCAATATAAGCGTTAAAATTGATTTTTCCATCAACTAATTCTTCCTTATACTGTGCAGCAAAATTCGTTATTTTTTCATTACCATCATAATTTATTTTAATCTTTTTGTATATAAAGTCATAAAAAACGACTTTATTTTGAGGAATATTCAAATAATCCTCCGTTCTATTAATTTCTATAACGTTTTCGCTAAGTATTTTAAAACTGGACACCAAAGCAATAAAAATATATTTACGTGTTAACTCTCTTTGATAATCTCCTGGAAAATGCCCCGCTTCAAACAAAATCGTCGGCACCCCTAAATACTGAAATGTATCTCCAATACAATTAATATTAAAAGAATCATCAAAACGCCCAATTTGTCCAGGAATAAAATCCTGCAAAACCGCATTCATTCCAGCAATTAAGTTAATCGCCTTTTGCCTGGAAGGATTAATTTCTCTTTCCTCATTATAAGAAGGTGCTAAAAACGAAACAGTTGCAGGCTTTCCCGTATCTGCAACACCAAAAATAGTGCGCTGATCGTGCAAGTTATAACAATAATCAGGCTTAAACTCCTCAAAAACAATTCTCAACAACTTACTTTCTGGCTGCGTCAAGTCTTGAGAATCTCTATTTAAATCAATCGCATTTGCATTTACACGAGTATAAGCCTTAGCTCCATCAGGGTTAAGCATTGGCAAACAACAAAAAGTAAAATTACTTAAGAAGCTTTTAGCTAAATCTGTACCACTATGCAATAAGTTTAAAAAATCAAATAGCGCCTTGGTTGTAGTACTTTCATTTCCATGCATCTGAGACCATAGATAAATTTTCGTTTTTCCTGAACCAATTACATATTTATAAATAGGTCTCCCTTGAACAGATTGACCAATCACCGAAAGCTGATTTGCTGTATTATTTTTTTTTAAAATAGGCTCAATAGACTCTAATGTCAAATACCTACCTTCAATCGTTTTTTCCTTGTTGTATAAGAACAACTGCTCTAAATTCATAATCTATTATATTTGATTTACAAAAGTAAACATCTTTATTTTTACATTTGTAAACTTTGTTTTTAAACTATATTTTACCTTTGTAAACGAAATCACATCCATCTCTTTACGATTATTGTTTCTGGGAATTAACAAATGTTACTAATGTTAAAATAAAAATTGAGTATTTTAATTTTCAGTTATTTAAAAATAATTAATTAAAGCTTTACTAAAAAACAATGTAGTTCCCAAAAACCTATTTACAACTGTAAATTTGTTTACCCGAGCTATTTTGATTACATTTGTAAATAGACGCAATTAAAATATATTTTACAATGGTAAACACAGATGATTTTATAAAAAGGCTCGAAATAATTCTCGATTATTACAGTATTAATGCCTCTGTTTTTGCAGATAAAATTGGCGTACAACGCTCTAGTTTGTCTCACCTCCTTTCTGGAAGAAACAAACCCAGCTTGGATTTTATTCTTAAAATTCTTGACGTATATCCTGAAGTGGATTTGTATTGGATTCTAAACGGAAAAGGCAGCTTCCCAAAAAACAACTCAAATACAATAGAAACAACAACAAATACTACACCTAGCCCAACAATTCCTGATAAACCAAATACCTACGGAGATTTAGTTTCTAAACCAATTACCGAAGAAAAACAAAATACCCCCCTCGCAAACAATACGGAAATCACAGCCGACAGCTTTGATGACACCATTGAAAAAATAGTATTTTTCTATAAAGACGGCACCTTTAAGACTTTTAAACCTAACGCAAAAAAATAACCCTAAATGCTTTATTATTCACATTAAGGGTTATTAAAAACAAATAAAAACCTAATTTTACTTTCTTACAACAAATATTGAAGTAACAGCTGCTTCATTTCTTACAGTCAATGGACTAGCATCCCCAGATATTGTTGGTTTTGCAAAACTCATTACTTTTCCTCCTCCGTTTAATCGTTCAGCTACATAAGCCACATTAGTTACATAATCATAACCTACATCAACTGGATTTCCTAATTGCGAGTTGGGCCCGTAAATTCTAACTTGATTACTCATAGCAATAGTCCCCATGTTCATTGTTGAAGCAAAAACACTTTTGAAATTTTGAATAAAAACCAATCCTCCATCAGAATCTGAAGCTGCACTACCTACATCTGTAAGAATCATTAAATTATCTTTATCGGAATATGTAATTCCATGTGTTCTAACAAGTCCCTCAATTGTAACTCGCTTAGTAGCTGTAATAGCACCTGAAGTATTACTCATAAAATTTTTAAACTGAACAATATCTGAGGTTAAATCAACCACAGCATACAAGTCGTTTCCCTCCATATGAATTCCCCATAATTTAAAATCCGTTGTATACGAATTTAAAAGTGTAAAACCCATTGAAGTTTTTTGATATACCAATAATTTATTTACCAAACCATTAGAAGCCAATTGATCTTGAACCACCACTACTTTATCTCCAGAAACTGCTGTTTCTCTGGCATTCGTAAATTCTAGATTAGAACTACTTAATGATAGTGTTAATGAAGTCGAGCCAGAAGCTGCAGCAGCTTTTACACCAGAATAGCTTTCCAATCGATTGTTAGTTCTAGAAGCAACAATAATATTATCAGTTTTCGGATCATACGAAATTCCTTCAGCATCTAAAGATGAAATTGCAAAAGAAGAAACCATAGCAGATGGTTTTAATAAATCCACATAGGTTACCATACCAGAAGTATTACTTGAAGTAACAACAGTTAATTGAGCATTTTTCATAGAATTGTCATCATTTGAACAAGAAGTCAATGATAAGGCTAAAATAACGCAAGAGATAAATAAATTTTTCATAACGATAGTTTTAAAGGTTACTCTATTTACGATAAAAGAAATCTCTTGGTTTTAAAAAATTAAAAAAAAATTAAGTTATTTTTCACTTATGCTTTGTAGGTAAAATCGGTTTGAGTTTTTAAAGTTATTATTTAGCTTTTTAAAATATAAAAGTTATTTTTGAGAAAAACCCAATTCATGTTTAAACGCCTACTAAGCTATTTCTATCCTATTAAAATTTACAGCCAAAAATCAGCTATAAGCAAGTCCTTAGAAATTACTTGGGCAAATGGTGATTTAGTGATGGATTCCTTGAACACGAATTATTCCTATGGAAGTTTGCAACGTATTTTAAAATTGGGGATGGAAAATATTGGTTTTACCAAAATCCAAAAAATGAATCATATTTTGATTCTTGGTGTAGCCGGAGGAAGTGTCATCAAAACTTTAATAAACGACATTCATTTTAAAGGAAAAATAACCGGAGTTGAAATTGATTCGGAAATAATCAAAATAGCAAACCAATACTTTCAATTGGATCAAATTCCGCAACTCGAAATTGTAATTGATGATGCTTTTGAATTTGTTTTAAAAACAACCGAAAAGTACGATTTAATTATTGTCGATATTTTTCAGGATACAAATATGCCTAATTTTCTTTTTGAAACTTTTTTTATTGACAGGATTTGCTTTCTTCTTAAAAGTAAAGGAAATATACTTTTTAATACCATGTTATTGAATCAGGCTGATAATATTCGAAATCAAAAATTGGTCAGTGAATTCAAAAAAGAAAATTTTACCATCAAAACCATTCCACGAGTAGAACAGCATAACGAATTAATTGTGTTTGAAAAATTGAAGTAACATTCACCAGAACTAACTTTTATTATTTGTAATTTAGATTTACATAAAACAATTGTATCTATGAGAAAGATTCTCCGAAAATTGCTTCTAGGAAATGTAACTAATTTACTTGAGCCAAAATTGAATCCGATTCAAAAACGAATTCAAAATATAAAAGCAATTTGGAACAACGATCACCAGGATGATAACGGAATTGAAAAAATTGTTCGTTTATTTCTTTCTTCTTCGCAATTAATTTTTCCAGGAATTTACATTAAATATTTAGCTTCCAAAAAAGGTACTGAATATGAAGACCTAGCTATGGATTTTTATATCCTATTGAAAGTTATCATGCCCTTAATTATTATAAGTAATCAATGGCAGCAATATCCGGTTGTATTAGTATTAATAATCTATGTAATGCTGGAGACTGTTTTGTATATCCCAACCTTAATTTTCGCCTCCGATTTATTTGCTAAACCTCGTTCTTACAAACGCTCGATGCTTCTGCTTTTTTTCAATTATCTTGAAATTGTATTTGGGTTTGCGGTTTTATATTCAACAGGAAATTATTTAAACCAAGCATTTAATCATTGGTTTGATGCCATTTATTTTAGCATGGTCACTTCTTCAACAATAGGTTTTGGTGATTTGTATCCTGTACAAACTTTTGGAAAGTTGTTAGTAATGATACAATCCTTATTGGTTTTGATGTTTGTGGTTTTATTCCTAAATTTTTATTCTACTAAAATTGATTCGAAAGGTTATTTTGAAAAAAGTAAAAAAGACTAAACAATCTTTCTGGCTTTTTCTAAATCTTCTTTGGTGTCGATGCCAATTCCAGCGTGAGTGGTTTCGACCATTTTAATTTGTTTACCAAATTCTAAATAGCGAAGTTGCTCCAGTTTTTCGGAAGCTTCCAAAGATTTCATCGGTAAATGATAGAAATCCAGCAAAGCTTGTTTTCTAAAAGCATAGACTCCGATATGTTTCATATAACGAACTCCTACATTTTTTTCTCTTGGATAAGGAATTACCGAACGCGAAAAATATAAGGCAAAATTATTTTGGTTCACCACTACTTTCACATTATTCGGATTATTGATTTCTTCCTCATCTTTTATTTCATACATCAATGAAGCCAAATCTACTTTTTTATCCAAGTCATTTTTAAAAACTTCAATCACCTCTTTCAGCGGCTCAGCGTTGATGAATGGTTCATCACCCTGAACATTGATTACAATATCTACATCTAGATTTTCTACCGCTTCAGCAATTCGGTCACTCCCCGATTCATGTTCTTTGATACTCATAATGGCTTTTCCGCCATGAAAAACAATTTCGTCAAAAATCAAACTGGAATCCGTTACCACAAAAACATCATCGAACAAATTAGTATTTACTGCTGCTTCATAGGTTCTTAAAATGACTGTTTTTCCTCCAAGATCTTGCATTAACTTAGCGTGAAATCTGGTTGAGGCGTAACGGGCGGGAATGACTGCTATTATTTTCATGTGTAATTTGGATTTACCGCAAAGGCACTAAAGCGCAAAGATATATTTTAATTTTTATTAGTTCTAAAAACTAAATCGAATTACAAGGAAAATTATTAATTCTTATAATACAATGGGGTGAATTTTATCTTGTATCTTTTGAATATCTTTTTCTATCAATTTTATTGTTTTTTTAGAAAACCCACTTATACTATATTCATCAGTATAAAATTTTTCATTATAATATAATTCTCCTCCTTTATAGTGGGTATCTCTAAAAGCAAAAAAATAATTTATTCTGTTTTTATATGATTTTCTTGATGTGATTTTAAAATGATATCGATTCAAAATATATGTTTTTGTTTCAATCAAATTATCAAGAAAGTTAGTTTTATCTATAACAACCAGTTCTTTATCTGAATCAATTGTGATTTTTAAATTTGAAGAAATAAAAAAACCTAAAATACCAATAAAAACTATTCCTGCCAACCAAAAAAGCACTAATTCAATTTGTCCCATAATTGCACAAACAATTATCACAATTATAGCCCAGAATAATAGAGGTTTAAAAATAAGCTTTTTTGATGTTTGATAAACTTTAACCTGTCTGTCTACTAAATCCATAATAAAATCAATTTTACATAATCTTCACCGAAGTCATACTCAAAGAACCTCCCAATAATTTATCATTAAACAAACTAAGTTCTTCATTTTTATCTTTTAATCCTAAAGTATAAATCAAAGGTAGATAATGTTCCGGTGTAGGAATAGCGAGTTGTAACGCTTGTCCTTGTTTTTCATAATCAATCAAAGCCTGAAAATTACCATCTAATAAAAAAGCATTTACTTTTTCTCTGGCTTCAATTGCCCAGTCAAAACCATAATTATCTACATCCATATTATAAAAATCAACCAATCGTAAATTGTGTACAATATTTCCGCTTCCTACTATAAGAATCCCTTTGTGTCGCAAGTCGCTTAATTTTTGCGCCAACTCAAAATGGTATTGTGGAGATTTCGAATAATCAATACTCAACTGAATCACGGGAACATTGGCTTCGGGATACAAATGTTTGATTACCGTCCAAGCTCCATGATCCAAACCCCATTCGTGATCGAGTTCGACTTCTGTTGGCAATAATAATTGTGAAGTTTCCATAGCCAAATCAGGACTTCCATTTGCAGGATATTGTACCGCAAACAACTCTTTTGGAAAACCTCCAAAATCATGAATTGTTCGAGGCATTTCCATAGCAGTAACTTTAGTTCCTTTAGTAAACCAATGTGCCGAAATACACAAAATAGCATTGGGTTGTGGCAGAGTCTTAGCCAGATTTCTAAATCCCGTTACAAACTGATTTTCTTCAATTCCGTTCATCGGACTTCCATGCCCTAAAAATAACACTGGCATTTTATCTGTGTTAGAAAAAGTACTTGAAATTTTATGTAGGTCGTTTAATGTGTTCATCACTTCTTATTATTAGGTATTAAATATAATCATCTTTTTTATCTATGAAATCATTTTATAAAAAAAACGGACTAAATGAAGTCCATTTTTAAAGTTATACTTATACCTATTATATTACAAGTACACTTGTTTTAAAAACTCGTTTAAACTAACAGGCTTTCTTCCTAATAAATTTTCTAAATCAGATTTATCAGTATTAAATTCTCCTTGTTCAATTGCTGCTCCAAAACCTACAAACATTCCGATATATTCTTCTGGAACTCCTGCACTTTTTAATGTTTCGGTATATTCTTCTAAAACTGGATTCAAATATGAAATTTCTTTGTTGGCAATCACACTTAAAGTTGCTGCAACATCATTCATAGAATAATTCTCAATATTGCTAGTAGCATATTCTTTATTTTCATGTTCTTCAGAAATTAAAACATTTGCTGCTGCTTCCGCCAAATCAGTTCTGGAAACATAAGCGGCTTTACCAGCTCCTGCAGGAAAATAAATTCCAGTTTCTAAAACTTGCTCACCTAAAAACATAGGCAACACATCTAAGTATAAATTGTTTCTAAAAATAGTGTATTGCATTCCACTTGCTTTAATAGCCTTATCTGTATCAATATGCGATTGTGCTAAAAAAGCAATAGGTGAAGTTTCGGTTTCATTTTTACGTTCAAAACTGGTGTAAACAATATGTTTGACTCCTGCCTCTTTTGCCGCTTTAACCACATTTAATTGTTGTGTACTGCGATTAACTAAATCGGTTCCTGAAACCAATAACAACTTATCGATTCCTTGAAAAGCAGTTACTAAAGAATCATAATCATTGTAATCTCCTGTTTTTATATTGATTCCTTTTGCTGATAAATCAACCGCTTTGCTTTCGTCTCTAACTAATGCCGAAATATTTGCTGGCGCAATTCCTTTTTCCAATAAAAAATCGATTGTTAATTTTCCAAAATTTCCCGAAGCCCCTGTTACTAAAATTGTTGTATCCATTATTTATCTATTTTATGATTTAATTTTAGTCAAAGTTAAGTATCTTTGCTATATAAAATATACTAATACACTAAAGTATACTGATATACTTTTGTATACTAACAATAAATACAAGACCTCATGGAACAATTAATTAGTTTTAAAGAAGCCAAAGCCTGCCCTATTCAATTTGTTTTAGCGGTAAATGATACGTTGAATGTAATTAGCGGCAAATGGAAACTACCTATTATAGGTACGCTACTTTTCGAAAAGAGACGTTTTACGGATATTCAAAGAAACATCCCGAAGATTACTCCGCGAATGTTATCCAAAGAATTGAAGGATTTAGAAATGAACGGAATGGTAAAACGTACCGTTTATGACACCACTCCTATTTCAGTAGAATATGAATTAACCGAATCTGGAAAATTACTGAGTGATGTACTGGACAAAATGTTAGAATGGGGTTTGCAACATCGCGAAGCAACACTTTCTAAAAGTTAATCCACAAAACTCTCATCTTTAAAACCTATTAAATACAATTTGTTTTTGGCACGGGTCATGGCAGTATACAACCATCGAATATAATCTCTATCAATTCCGTTAGGTAAATAGGGTTGTTCAATAAAAACCGTATTCCATTGTCCACCTTGTGATTTATGACAAGTGATGGCATAAGAAAATTTAACCTGAAGTCCATTAAAGTATTCGTTAGCTTTTACTTTCTGGAATTGTTTGAATTTGGTTTCACCTTCGTAATCTTTTAAAACTTCCTGATACAATCTATTGGACTCTTCATAAGTTAATGATGGCGATTCGCTTTTTATGGTATCCAATAATAAAACCGTTTCAAAAGGTTTTTGGTTGGGGTAATCCACCATTCTGATTTTTACTTGAGCAAACTTAAAACTATACAATTCGATAATTTTAAAAATTTCTAAGACCTCTATAATATCGCCATTGGCAATAAAGCCAGCTTCGTCAGAATCTTTCAACCAGAAATAATTATTCTTGACAACCATCAAGAAATCTCCTGTGGACAATTCACTTTCTTTGTCTAAAATTTTAGTTCTAATTTGCTCATTATATTGATTGGCTCTTTTATTAGAACGAACAATAAAAGCAGTATCCTCTATACTATAATTACTGTAGGCTGAATTGATGGCATCCTGAATATCATAACCATCCACTAAACGAACAATGTCTTTGAATTTTTTGACATCAAACTGAAAATCGGTAATGAAAGAATCTTTCAACAATTCACGCAATTCGGTAGCATTAAACAAAATTCCCGAATCTTCTTCCTGACGCATGACTTCATTTAATTCAATATGTTCTACTTCCTTATTATAATGTAGACTTAAGGTATCAATATCCAAAGCCGGACTCACATCTAAATTGACTGGTGGCAACTGAGCGGTATCTCCCAACAAAATCATTTTGCAATTGGTTCCCGAATACACATACGAAATCAAATCATCCAACAAGGAACCGTTTTCATATAATTTAGAATCCGAGTTAGTGTCCGAAATCATCGAAGCTTCATCGACAATGAAAATAGTGTTTTTATGTTTGTTGGGTTGCAAAGTAAACGAAACACCACCACCAGAAGATTTCTTAGGAAAGTAGATTTTTTTATGAATGGTAAAAGCCGGTTTTTCTGAATAGTTAGCAATTACCTTAGCCGCGCGACCCGTTGGCGCCAGCAATACATACTTTTTATTGATTTCTTGTAAATTATTGACAATGGTCGAAATTACCGTTGTCTTTCCAGTTCCCGCATATCCTTTCAATACAAAAATAGTATCATTATAAGTATCGGTTAAAAATATAGCAATCTTTTGAAAAAAAATATCCTGATTGTAAGTGGGCGAAAAAGGAAACTTCTTTTTTAAAAGGCTATAAAACTGGGAGGAAATCATGTATTGTATTTTAACTTCAAAGATAGTTTTTTTTGAGCCATATAAACCAAATAAGTTTTTTTGAAATGGGTTATATTGAAAATCTAAAAGTATAAAGTGCATATAAGTATTTCGATTTTATATTCATTTATGAAATATTTGGTTATAAAAAACTTATCGAATCTCCGCGATTCCTTTGCGACACTTTGTGGCAAAACTTTCAATGTGTATTATTGCTGTTGGCATTAAAATTTGTAAGTTTGCCAATGATAAAAAATCTTCATTAATGGACATCACCGAAAAGAAATATAAAAAACTCTCCATTCAAGTTTCCTTGACCGGACTTTCTTTTTGCTGTTTTGACACTTTAAACAATACGGTTTCTTCATTCAAAGAAATTCATTTTGATCCTTTTGAAAAAAACTTAAAAATAGAAGATTTGTTTGCCAATGCTTTTGCAGAGCATCCTGAGTTGAACGAACAATATGATGATGTTTTGGTTATACATAGTAACAATCTATCTACTTTTGTTCCGTCTCCACTTTTTGACGAAAATTACCTGGGAAGTTATTTGCAATACAATACCAAAGTTTTTGAAACTGATTTTTTTGCTTTTGATGAAATCAGCAATTACGAAATCAATGCCGTTTATATTCCATATGTGAATATGAACAATTTCTTTATTGACAAATTTGGCTCTTTCGAATACAAACATGCCAACAGTATTTTAGTCACTAAATTATTGGATGCATCCAAAAATATTGATACTAAAAAAATGATGGTTCATTTTAATAGTACTCATTTTGAAATTATAGTCATTCAAAATCAAAAATTGTTGTTGTTTAATTCTTTTGAATACCAAACTCCCGAAGATTTTATTTATTACATTTTGTTCACTGCTGAACAACTCCAAATGAATCCCGAAAATTTTCCTTTGGAATTAATTGGGAACATCGCAACCGAAAGTCCTTTTTACAAAATCGCATACAAATATATTCGCAATGTTTCACTTATTGATGTGGAAGATTTACGATGGAACAATTATTTTTCTGAGGCCGAAAACAGAAATCATTTTATACTTTTCAATTCATGAGAATCATTTCAGGGAAATACAAAGGAAGACGCATTAACCCTCCAAAAGGCTTACCTGTTCGTCCTACAACCGATATGTCCAAAGAAGCTTTGTTCAATGTTTTAAACAATCATTTTAGTTTTGATGGTTTAAAAGTCTTGGACTTATTTGCTGGAACTGGAAATATTAGTTACGAATTTGCTTCTCGCGGAAGTTCGCCTATCACTTCTGTGGATGGTGATTTTGGCTGTGTAAAATTCATCAAACAAACGGCTGCCGAATATGATTTTCCTATTGCCGCAACCAAAAGTGATGTTTTTAAGTTTCTGGAAAAATGCAATACTTCTTATGATATCGTTTTTGCCGATCCTCCTTACGGATTAGACCAAGCCACTTTTGAAAAAGTAGTTTTACTGGTTTTTGAAAGAAACATTCTTAACGAAGAAGGAATGATGATAATTGAACATTCCAAATACACAAAATTAGACCACTTAATCAATTTTTCTTTTCAGAAAAGTTACGGTGGTTCTATTTTTAGCTTTTTCGAATTTGATTTAGAAGAAGAAGTTGATGATAACGATGAAAATGATGGCGAAGAAGAATAACTAGCCATTCCATTGAAACCATAAAAACAAAACCATTAAGAAATTAAGTATTATTAAGTTGGTATCTTAAATTTCTTAATAGTTTTATTTTGTTTTAAATAAAAAAAAAAAACAGACCTATAAGCCGGATTCTGTATTCGCCGAGGCGAACCCTTATCATTTATCTAGCCTTGTTGTTACCAACAAGATCAAGCTACCTACCCTTCAGCAACGGACGAGAAACCCTTAAATGCTGATATACTTGGTATTTCACCGCATAGAGTTTACCTGGTTTCACTACAGCATTACCTGTACATACTTTCTGTTGCACTTGTCCTATTCGCCTGAACGAATGACGGGTGTTACCCGCTATGCTTCTCTATGGTGTCCGGACTTTCCTCTCTCCGCCAAGGCGAACAGCGATAAGGCGGTCTGTGCGGCAAAAGTACAATAATTAAACCGTGACAACAAGAGAAACAAAACTACTTTATCAAGCTTTTTGTAACATAGTAAATATAAATTGGTTATATTTAAGTAACTTTTTAATTTCTAAAAAAACAAAATTATGAATACAATATACCACTATGAATCTGTTTCAAAAGCTTTAGATGAACTGAACGAAAATGGTTTTAATTACGACTTCAACCAACATGAAGATGTAATATTAAAAAACCCAAGTCATTACGAGATTAAACATATTTACCGTTATGAAGGAGAATCCAACCCTGATGACGAAGCGATTGTTTTTGGCATCCAATCCAAATCAGGTAAAAAAGGGGTTTATGTAGCCGGTTTTGCTGCCAATTCTATTACTGAAGCAGGGCAAATATTATTAGACATTAGTATAAAAGCAAGAAAAAAATAGACTTCAAATTTTCTAAAATCTTTCAATAGTTAAATTTTTCAATCTTTAAATTAAACCCTATATTTGCTTTCGAATAAAAATTTCTATGGAACAATTTATAGTATCAGCACGCAAATACCGTCCGCAAACATTTAATGATGTAGTGGGACAAAAAGCGATTACCAATACTTTATTGAATGCTATAGAAAACAACCATTTGGCTTCTGCCCTTTTATTTACAGGGCCTAGAGGTGTTGGAAAAACAACTTGTGCTCGAATTTTAGCTCGAAAAATCAACCAACCTGGTTACGATGATCCTAATGAAGACTTTGCTTTTAATGTTTTCGAATTGGATGCTGCTTCAAACAACTCGGTAGATGATATTCGTAATCTAATTGACCAAGTTCGTATCCCGCCACAAACTGGAAAATACAAAGTCTATATTATAGATGAGGTGCACATGTTGTCATCGGCAGCTTTTAATGCTTTCCTGAAAACATTAGAAGAACCACCTAAACATGCCATTTTTATTTTGGCCACGACCGAAAAACATAAAATCATTCCAACGATTTTATCTCGTTGTCAAATATTTGATTTCAAAAGAATTACCGTAAAAGATGCCAAAGAACATTTGGCTGAAGTAGCGCAGAACCAAGGAATTGAGTTTGAAGATGATGCGTTGCACATTATTGCTCAAAAAGCCGATGGTGCCATGCGCGATGCTTTGTCTATTTTTGACCGCGTAGTTTCCTATTGCGGAACTAATTTAACGCGTCAGGCAGTTACCGAAAACTTGAACGTACTGGATTATGAAACTTACATTACTGTAACCGATTTAATCTTAGAAAATAAAATCCCTGATTTATTGATGAGTTTCAACGATATTCTTGCCAAAGGATTTGACGCTCATCATTTTGTAGCTGGTTTAGCTTCGCACTTTAGAGATTTATTGGTAAGCAAAACACCTGCAACTTTAAGTTTATTAGAAGTAGGGGAACAAGCTCAAAAAATGTATGGAATTCAGGCTCAAAAATGCACTCAAGAATTTCTTTTACAAGGAATTGCTATTGCAAATGAATGCGATTTAAAGTATAAGCTGAGTCAAAATCAGCGATTATTGGTTGAACTTTGTTTGATGCAATTAGCCTCTATCACTTTTGATGGAGAAAAAAAAAAGTTGAGTCCTTTATAATTCCACCTACTTATTTTAGAAAAAACGATTATTCAATAGTAGACCAATCCAAAAAAACTATTGAAAAACCAGCTTCAACTCCAGCAACTCCTTCAAAAGAAGTTCCCGCTGCTCCTGTAACAGCAGAAACGCCTAAAAAAGTAGAAAACGAAGTCACTGGACCACAGTTTTCGGCTTTATCTTTATCTAGTATTCGCGCCAAAAAAGCATTAGAAGACACTAAAAAAGTTGTAGTTAGACAAACTGTTGAACTGCCTACGGAACCATTTACCGAAACAGAAATGTTATTGCAATGGAATAATTACGCCAAAAGATTAGGTGATAAAGGTTTCCGAATTATGGAATCTTTACTACTGATAAACGATCCTGTTTTAAACGGAACCACTATTAGTATTGAGTTACCCAACGAGGGTTCCAAATTAGATTTTGAAAAAGAAATGAATGGACTTTTGGGACATTTAAGAGGACATTTGCACAATCACAATGTCAATATAGAAGTGATTGTCAATGAAAACGTGTCTATCAAGAAAGCATTAAACGATCAAGATAAATACAATCGTTTACAAGAAATAAATCCAAACATAGACCTGTTGCGCTCTACATTTGGATTAGATATAAATGCTTAAAATTTAATTTTTTTCGTTTTCTAAAATCCGTTTTTCTATTCTAGAATCAGGAACTAACCACATCAAGGCAACAATTAAGTAGATTGCCAATGAAATCCATTGGTTAAAAAAGGAAATAAAGATTGCTACTAAATATAAAGCATCTGATAGTTTCCCTTTAATATCTTTACCTACTGCCTGCGCTAGAAAGGATTTTTTACCGTCTAAACATATAATTGTAGCTTGCAAAATAGCAAATGCTATAGCCGACATAAAAAGTACGATACCATAAACTGTTACAGTAGCTTTTGCAAAATTATGTTCCCCCATCCAGGCAGTTGATGCAGGAATCAAAGAAAGCCAAAAAAGCAAATGCAAATTTGCCCACAAAACTCTACCATTGACTCTAGTGGTACTATGCAATAAATGATGGTGATTGTTCCAATAAATACCAACATAAATAAAACTCAGGATATAACTCAAAAAAACTGGAAAAAGAGTTAACAAGTCATTGAAAAATTCTCCTTCGGGAACTTTTAATTCTAAAACCATGATAGTAATAACAATTGCTAAAACACCATCACTAAAGGCTTCTAATCTGTTTTTATTCATATTAATTATTATATTTTACCAAAATACATGGCTTTTACAATACCGTCAGAAAGTCCAATTTTAGGAACATAAATATTTCTAGCTCCACTCCATTTCATGGCATTAAGATAAATACGAACAGCCGGAATAATTACATCGGCACGATCGGGATTCAAGCCTAATTCAGAAATTCTTTGGTCGTAAGTAAGCGAATTTAAAAATGCATATTGTGAATTAACATACAGATAAGACAGAGGTTTATCCTGCATCTTCCCAGACATTTTGAATAATTTATTGATATTTCCACCAGAACCTATCAAAGTAACTTCATCAAAACCAGCAGTGTTTGTTTTTATCCATTTTTCAATTTCTTGCCAAACTACATCACAAACCATTTCATTCAACAAACGAACAGTACCTACTTTAAAAGATCTAGAATTTACAATTTTACCATCCGAGAATAAAGTAAACTCTGTACTCCCCCCTCCTACATCAACAAATAAATAGGTTTTATCTGTTTTTAAGAGATGATGCAAATCAGTCGATGCTATAATAGCTGCTTCTTTTTTACCATCAATAATTTCAATTTTAATATCTGCTTTTTTCTTAATTAGCGCAACCACTTCTTTTCCATTATAAGCCTCGCGCATAGCCGAAGTAGCAAATGCTTTATAGGCTTCTACTTTATGAACTTTCATCAAAAGATTGAAAGCTTTCATCGCATCAACCATACGATCCCTATTTTCATCTGATATTTCACCAACAGTAAAAGCATCTTGTCCTAAACGAATAGGTACACGCACCAAAGCACTTTTGTTAAATTGAGTTTCTTTTCCTTCTTGCTCTACAATATTGACTACTAACAATCGCATGGCGTTAGACCCAATATCAATGGCGGCGTATTTTTTTATTTTAATCATTCTTTCTTATTGTTATTTTTCACTTTTGCTAAAAGATAGTTTCTTTTAACATACCTATTTTTCTTTGATAATATTTATAGGTTTCTAATTGTGCTCTAAATATATTTTCGCCGTCATTAGGCCTATACTTATTGTCTAATTTATCTGAATGATAACGAGCTTTTACATTTCCTTTCCAACCAATATCGAAATTTTCAATCAATTCGTTTTTAATTTCTTGATCATATATAGGACAAGTAACTTCTACTCGTCCATCTAAATTTCGAGTCATAAAATCGGCAGAAGAAATATAAACTTCAGTTTGACCTCCATTCCCAAAAATATAAACACGTGAATGTTCAAGATAATTATCTACAATACTTATGGCTTCAATATTTTCACTAAGCCCTTTAATACCAGGTATCAAAGAACAAATCCCTCTTACTTCAAGTTGAATTTTCACACCAGCTTTACTAGCTTCGTACAGTTTATCAATCATTGCAAAATCAGATAAACTATTCATTTTTAATTTCATATAAGCCACTCTTCCGGCAAGAGCATGAGAAATTTCTCTATCAATAAATTTATAAAATTTGGAACGCGTATAGTGTGGAGAAACAATAAGATGTTTGTAACGATGTACTCTATAATTAATATTAAAAAACTCAAAAATCTTCGAAATATCTTTTAAAATTTGCTGATGACTGGTAAAAAGAGTAACATCTGTATAGATTTTAGCGGTAGATTCATTAAAATTCCCTGTAGAAATAAATCCGTAACGTCTGTTTTTTCCGTTCTCAATTCTTTCGATAACACATATTTTACTGTGTACTTTTAATCCTTTAATACCAAAAATCAAATCAATTCCTTCTTGCTGCATTTGCTCAGCATAAGAAATATTAGAAGCTTCATCAAAACGAGCTTGCAATTCGATTTGAACTGTTACTTTCTTTCCGTTTTTTGCTGCATTTATTAGCGAACTAATAATTTGAGAGTTTTTAGCTAAACGGTATAAAGTGATTTTAATGGTTGTTACTTTTGGATCCAAAGCAGCTTCTCTTAAAAACTTAGTCAAATAGGAAAATGACTGATAAGGAGCATGCAAAAGATAATCTTTTTTACTAATTTTTTCAAGAATACTACCTTCTAGACTCAACCCCGGAATGGGTAATGGAATATTTTTTTTGTATAATAAATCAAACCTACCCAAATTTGGGAACTCCATATAATCCCTTCTGTTATGATATCTTCCACCAGGAATAATACTATCTGTAGAGACAATTTTCATTTTATCCAAGAAAAACTGTAAAGTGTCTTCTTCAATTAATTGATCGTATATAAAACGAACAGGTTCTCCAATTCGACGGTCTTTAACACTGGTTGATATTTTTTCGAGCATACTTTTACTCAAATCACTATCAATTTCTAACTGAGCATCTCTACTAATTTTTATCATGTGAGCAGAAATACTATCGTAGTCAAAAATATTAAAGATACTTTTTAGATTGTGTCGAATAACATCATCAATTAGAATAACATATTTTTTATTGTCATTGGAAGGTAACACCACAAAACGATTCATGGTTTTGGGAATTTCTATTATAGCATAATGGACTTCGGCATCCTTTTCCATAACCAGTTTAACAGCCAAATATCCAATATTATCTTTCAATAATGGAAATTCAGCCAAGTCATTTAAGATAATAGTAACCAATTCAGGGCTTAAAGTCTGAATAAAGAAATCTTTTAAGAAAACTTCTTGCTCGTCTGAAATTTCATTTTCATTAATAATAAAAATATTTTCTGTTTCAAGTTTTGATTCAATTTCCTTCAGAATTGCTAAACTTTCTGTTTGATGCTGAATTACAATTTCGGTGATATCTTTTACTAATTGTTGCGCCGATATGCCTCCTAAAATTTTTTCTCCGGTTTTTCCAGATAAACTTAACCTACGAATTGCCGCAAAACGAACTCTAAAAAACTCGTCTAAGTTATTGGAAAAAATTCCTAAAAATCGTAATCTGTCTAATAATGGAACCGAATCGTCTGCTGCCTCTTGGAGTACTCTGGCATTAAATGCTAACCAACTTTTTTCTCTATCAATATACTTTTGATCAAACATTTTTTATTTTAAATCTTTTGGAATTATTATTTTTTTTGTTTTGCCTTTATTTATTTTATCCCAATAATCTGTATCAAATTCTAGTGAAACAAAGCCACTGGTAGGAACATTATCAATAAATTGATTTCCAAATTTATTAACAAAATTTGTAATTGCAGCATTATGCCCAAAAAGAATTACACTATCAAAGGTATTATCGTTCGATTTAATTATTTCCTCTAATTTTTTTTCATCAAAAGTGTATAATTCGTCCTTGAAAACAATATTATCTATAGGATAAGATATATTTTGGGCAAAAATTATTGCTGTATCCGAAGCCCTTTTGGCAATACTGCTCCAAATAACAAAAGTCTTTGGTAAGAATTTAAAAACATTTAGAGACACTAAATGTGCATCTTTCATCCCTCTTTGATCCAGTGGTCTATCGATATCTTTCAATGGTAAATCCCAACTGGATTTAGCATGTCTAATTAAAATTAAGTTTTTCATTGAATTATTTTTTATCTAACAATTATATTTTTTTGAATTTCATTATTAGAAAGATACAATTAATCTTGGAATAATTTAACAGTAGAAATAAAAAATATCAGATATACTACTCCGTCTTTCAATTGGTTCTAACACATTTTAAAAATTCTATTTTTTTTGTAATACTAAAATTACTTTTGTTAATTTTTAACGTATTTTATCTTATATTTTTGCGTTTTATCGATATTTTTATTGCACCATTCATTTTTAAACTATAAGTTTGATTTATAATTTATATAAAAAACAACATTTAAAACAAAAAAAACAATATCTAAGTTGTTAACAATTTGTTGTTTAAAAGATACTTTAAAACTTAATTCTTTAACATATTTTTTACTTATGGCAGAACAATATATAAAAGCATTAACAGATTTTTAGGGTTTGTTTTACAATAAAAAATGCTTTTTAACGAGTATTTGGGTTATTTAAAGAGAAAAAGAATAATAAAAAGAATATGTAAATAAATTAGCTTAATAATTTATAGACTTTAAAAATATATCTAATTCATTGACTAAAATTTAGCTCCAACCATATTTAAAATTGATTATATGAAAACAATTCTACCTAACTTAAAACTAAAACAAAATTTTCTATTTGTTTTAGTACTATTCCTTCTAAGTATAGCAAATGTCTTTTCACAAAATACAAATGTTACATTTGATAATACAAATGCATCGTTAACAACAACTTCAGCTTGTAGTTTTACTGGATGTACAGCTGGAGATGTGACCTTTGGCGACGTATACTTAGGTGATAATCTTGGAAACTTAGCTACTTTAGCTTATGTAACAAATCCTGTAAATGGATTATATGTATGGGTTACAATTGCATCTAATAGCTCCAAACATGATTTATTATTTCAATTTGACTATTTAGTTGGTGGAGTTCGTAAAAATTTCGATAATACAAATTTTGTTGGAGCAACAACAGATAGATTAACAATCAAAATTAGGGGAAGTATTATTACGGCAGGTTCTAAATATAGAATGGCTCAAATTACAAACTATTCAGCTGGCCAATCTCTTGAATTAAAAAATATTTATTTAGGATGGTCAACACCAGGACAGGCTATTTCTTCTAGTGAAAACATATCAAAAATTACTTGCAATAGCCCAAAATGTAGTAGTGCCTATTTAGATGGGATAATTATAAAGACACCATTATTTGCTGATTTTTCTATTAATAAAAATTGTGATGGTGGTTCTTTTCAAAAGGTAGTTTATACTAGTACTTCAACTGGGGTAGAAACAAATACTAATTACACTTGGTCTTTTCCTGGAGCAGAAACTATTTCACCAACTAACTTAACAACTGCAGGTCCTTATACAGTAACTTATTCTTCAGCTGGCCCACATAGTGTTAGCTTAACTATTTCTGATCCAACAAATTCAGTAATTCCAAATACAAAAACAGTCAGTGATATAACTGTTGCCGCTTGTTGTACTACACCTGTCATAGCAAATAAAACAACAACAATTTGTAGTGGTAGTTCATTTAGCGTTTCTCCAGTTAATGGTGGTTCAGAAGTGGTTCCATCTGGAACTACTTACTCTTGGAGTGCACCAAGTGTATCAGGAATTACGGGAACACTAGCAGGAACAAATGCTTCAAATATTAGTGGCACTCTAATTAACTCAACAACTTCGCCCATTAATGTTCCTTATACTGTAACTCCTAAATCAGGTAGTTGTACTGGTACTCCTTTTACAGTTACTGTTACTGTAAATCCATTACCAACAGCTATTATTAACGGAACAAATGCGGTATGTAAAGATGGTACACCTCCAACTATAACTTTTACGGGGGCATCTGGAACAGTTCCGTATACTTTTACTTATAAAATTAATGGAGGAACTGATTTAACAATCACTACTACAAGTGGTAATTCTGTAACAGTAGCTGCTCCTACTAATACAGCCGGAACTTTTACATACTCGTTGGTTAGTGTTAAAGATGCTAGTACAACGACTTGTTCTCAAGCACAAACTGGTTCTGCTATCATTACTGTAAATGATCCACCAACAGCAACAATTAGCGGTATTCTAACAGCATGTTTAACTACAACTTTAACTGCTAATACAAATGCATCATCTCCTACTTATGTTTGGTACAAAAACAATGTTGTTATTCCTAATGAAACAGCATCTACTCTAGTAGTAAATACTAATGGAGATTATAAAGTAAAAATAACTAATGGTTTAACTTCTTGCGAGACCACTTCAGCTTCATCTACAGTTAATGTTGAAGATAACATCAACCCAACCATCACTTGTGCGGCTCCAGTAACCGTAAATGTAGATGCAGCTTCTTGTACTACGGCTA
>NZ_JBZEEN010000010.1:0-138192 GCF_058309975.1 Flavobacterium sp. ST-158
AATTTTGCGGACTTGTTTCATAGGTTAAAATTAAGATTATTTCTTAACTTTCTGTGATGGCTAAGTTAGCATGTCCATTACGTAGTGTCTGGTGAGAAATAAATAGCTGCTTTCATACTTAATTTTGCTTATATAAACTTAAATTTGCTTTTTTAAGATGTGTTATCAAAGATTGGTTTGATTGATAATACGACTACGGTAAATAAGATCCTTTACAATAAAAAACAACCATGCAGTTCCTAATTTAGAACTGCATAGCTTGTTTTACCTCCGTATAAATAAAGGACATCATCTCAAAAAAAATAGATACTATTATATATTTGTTTTTTTCTTCCCCCACTTCCGATTATACCAAATGATAACTCCGGTTACGGGCAAGCTAGCACAAATCAAACTAGCTACAAAATAAATAATTTTTGTTGATAATCCTCCAATTGCACCAACATGTAAACCAAAGTTGGATCGAATTAACCATTTTGAAAATTGTTCATCACTAATATATTTGTGCGATTTAGGAAGTAATTGTAAAGTTTGTGAATCAAAATACAAATCCCTCCAAACACCATTATGCATATCCGTACACGCATAAAAATCTTCATTTGGTTTATCTGGAAAATGAATAATAACGGATTCTTTATTTTCTTTTGCGATTTCAGTTCGTACTTTTTTCCATATAAAATCAGCTGATGCTAGCCTATCCATTTTTGGAGTTGAAGTAGTCACTTTTTGAATCACTTGCTCTTTTTTCTCATTCTCATCGGCCCAGCCACCACTAATCCAATAAGTACTCTCTCTTAACCAATGAAAACTCATAATCAATCCAGTAAAAGCAATCAATGCTGCCAAAACAATACTGTAGAATCCTAACACATTATGAATATCATAATTGACCCGTTTGAATTTAGCTTTCCATTTTATTTTAAAACTACTATTAAAAGTAGTTTTATTCCATTTTTTAGGAAACCAAAGTATCAATCCACTAATGAGTAAAAAGAAGAAAATAACGGTTGCCCAAGCCGTTATTTGAGATCCAATTGCTTCATTCAACCAAAGATGACGATGTCCTTCATCAATGATATGAAAAAAGTCTTCATGATCCACCATACCCGTAATCTTACCATTATAAGGATTTACATAAATCAATGAATCCGACTCGATATCTACTTTAACTGATTTATCTAAACCATTATACCATACACCATGAATTTCTTTGTTAGGCAATGCTTTCTGTACCGCAGCATGAATTTGAGATGGCGGAAGTAATTGTTCTGGACTTTGCTGTTCAACATTTAGCCAAGGCGATGTGAGTTGTTTAATCTCTTGTTCGAATACTAAGATACAACCTGTAATTGCCATTATAAATACAATTATTCCAGAAACTAAACCCAACCAAAGATGAAACCATGCGTTGATTTTACTAAAGCGGGATTTAGGTTTTGATTTTGATTGTTGCTTTTTGATAACATTCATTATTATGCTTTTTAATAAAAAATAGATACTACAAAAAACCATATAACCATTACCTGTAGAGCAATGGTTATATGGTCAAAAATAAGGAGCTATTTTTATTTTATTTCTTTTTAGTTAATCTTGTTAATGATGGTAACTCTCCACCACTAACTACAGCACCTGATGTTGCAACTCCTGTAGCAATATCTATTTGATATACTCTTCTTTCATCATTAGTCACGAAACTTTTATATAATTTTCCACTTTCAACTAATACACTTCCAAAACCAAAGTAGTTATCACCTGAGTGGTCAGGCAAATTAGTGACTTTAGTTATTTTTTTAGAGCTAAGATCAATGATAGCACATTTTAATTTATATGATTTATAATTTAAGAAACCCCAATTAGGCTGATCGGCATCAATAGCAGTAGGAATATAATTAACCAATACTTTTTCTCCTCCGGCTGGGTAAGCTGATAAAACTTTTCCTTGAAGTTCACTTGTTTCAATATCTAAGAAGTAATCATCGTCAAACTCTGATTGTCCTTTTTTAATTTTAAGAATTCCTGAGTGAGAAGCAGTTGGAGTATAACCACATAAAACAGAATTTGAAGAGAATGTATAAATATCACCAGACTCTGTTTGAACCATACCTGTATTTGTATAGTATTGACCAATAGCAGTTGTGCGAGAATCTTCAATTGTTTTTAAGTATGTCAATGAAGGATATTCATATACTTTTACAACTGCTTTGTCCTGGAAAAGTTTCCAGTCTTTATCACGTTCAAAAGTTGAAACGAAAAGTCGGTTTCCTGATACACATACACTTGTAGGCCATAAAAAATGTCCATTAGATATCGCAAAATCATCATATTTACTATTCGTAATTTTTACAGTTTCAGGGTCGTAAATTTTAATTTCATTTTGAGTACTACTAGCATCCCAAGGTGAATTAATAGTAACTAATTTCCCATCATCAGTAGTACCATAAGCATAAGTATCTCCTGTAAAAATAGGATTAGTTTTAGCTATTACACCTTCTGAATTAAGATAAAAACCTAGTGATCCTTCTGCATCTCCTGTTAGTGCAAAAAAAGTATTTGCTACAGGTACGAATGAGCCTGCTTGTTCTGTTCCTTTTCCAACCATATCAATAGACCCGGTCATCAATTCATCTACCGACTCGAATTGCCAAACATAGGTATTCCACTCTGTATCCTGATATGATAATAAATAAGTTTCATCAGCCGGATTTCTTTGTTCTGAATTATCTTCATCATTACTACATGAAAAAAGTACTGCCGGCAATACTAATAAAGCTAAAAGTTTTTTAATTTTTGTTATCATTGTTCTTAATTTAAAATTTAATTAATAAAATATCTGAATTTAACCATAAATGATCTTCCTGGTTTTTGTACCCTATAGTAATCATACACTTTAGTATCTGTAATATTATTGCATTCTAAACCAATATTATATTTTCCTTTTCCAAATGTATAAGCAGTATTTATACTTTGTGTAAATTGTTCCGGTATTGTATTTCTATCACCCGGACTACCGTTTCTGGTAGATACCAAGAAGTATTCATCTATATAATTTGCTAAGAGATTAATACTTAAATTGTCATCTGCAGTTCTAATCTTTCTGAAGTTAAAACCTAAATTAGCGTTACCATAAAAAATTGGGGTATTAGCTATTTGATACCCTTTATCTGCATTTCGGGTATTAGACCCCACTGGATCGAAGATACTTTCATCAATTGTTTTCTGGTAGGTAGCATTTATTTCAAAAGTTACGCTGTTTTTATATCCATACTGAAAAGTTCCGTCTATACCACTTACTCTTACGTCAGCCTTATTTATAAAATTAGACTGAGCTCCTGTTGTTTCAGCTTGGATAAAGTTTTGTGCATTTCTATAAATGTAATTTCCCTGAAATCCAAAAGAATGATTTTCTAACTTTTTCTTAAAGCTAAATCCTGCATTAATATTATCACTAGATTCCGGTAATAAATTGGGATTAGCTAAAACAAGTAATCCATTTCCCAGCATTTCTTCGGCAATTGGTAAACGAAAAGCATGTTCATAGGACCCCTTAAGCTGTAAATTTTCACTTAGAAAATAAGACAAAGCCGTTCCATATCCTATATCATCAAAAGAATCACTAAATTCATTGTAAACCCAGTCTTCTTCATCAGCATATTGATCGTCTAGCACTACCATCGTAGTTTTCAAAAAATACTTTTTAGCAAAAGCTGTGAAAGACATTTTTCTATCAAAGGCAGCTAAATTATAAGATAAACCTAAAATATTCTTATTGATTGAAGGCTCACCCGGTCTGGTAATATCATAAAATTCATCATCTTCTTTTCTTTTTAAATTATTGATGGAATAATTTAAAGCAAAATACTGTTGCTCATTTAAATCGTATTTAAAAGTAGTATTTGCCTGAAAAGATTTGTCATCAAAAACATAAATCGATTTATTGTAATTTAATTCACCTCCACTTGTTTCAACTCCGCTCGGAATACTAGTACCATCCCATTTATACCTTAACGATGAAGTATCTACAGCTCTGGTTTTTACAATATTATAAGAAGCAATAAAGTTTACCGATAAGTTTTTAGTAAAAAGGCTGTCTTTTTTAAATTTCAAAGAAGGAACAAATGCCTTACTATCATTAAAAGCCTGTCCTACTACACGCTGCATATTTGTACCGGTTTGAATTTCTTTTTTATTAGCAGAAGCCATTAATCCAAACAATAAATAATCCGCATATTTTTTTCCTTTCACTCCAATCTCTGCCATTATAGCTCCAGATTTATAACCATCATGAAAGTGTTTGTATTCACGTTCTGGATTAAAAGTACCATCCGAATTAAACGTCTGAACATCTACTTTATAATTATTATCCGTATAATTTCCAAAAGCATTAATGTTAGCCACTAATCCATTTTTTCCCATAAATCGGGTGTTTACAGCTACTCTATGCGTATTAAATGACCCAAAACTATAAGAAGCATCAATATATCTTTTCACTGAAGGATTTGTAACAATATTTACAGCTCCACCCAGAGCGTCACTTCCTAGTTCAACAGGTACTACTCCTTTATAAACTTCAATCCTTTCAGCTAAATTTACCGGGATATTATTCAAAGAAAATGAAGATCCATAGCTATCAATAGGAATTCCATCCATAAAAAATTTCACCTGATTACCTGAAAATCCATTTAATGAGAATTTAAAATCAGATCCCATACCTCCAGTTTCTCTAACACGAACTCCAGTAGTAGTACCTAATACCTGATTCAAATCAACAGCTGAATTGTATACTTTTTTTAGATCAATTGCTGCTACATTATAAGCTTGCTCACGCACACGTTCTACCTTCGATTTTCCAGCCACTTGAACTTCATCTAAGGCAGCTGTATCTTCTTCGATTGTTATATTCGAAACTGATTTATCAGCTTCTCCTACAGTTAATTCAGTTAATTTCGATTTAAATCCTATGTAGCTAACCACTAAAATATAATTGCCAGGCTTCGTTGAAATTACATATTCTCCTTTCTCATTTGTTAATGCTGCATAAGCCGTTCCTTTTAATGCTACTGAAACTCCTTCGGCAGGTTTACCGTTATTTGTTAATATAATTCCTGATATTTTTACTTTGGTAGTTTGACAGTAAATATTTGTTATTGTTAAAAATAACATTGTTAAAACTATTATACTTTTTGCACGCATTATTTTAAAATTAGTTCTCATTAAATTTCGGCACAAAAGTATTATTTAAAAACAGTCTAAACAACATTATATTAAATTATTCTAAATAAAAATAACAAATAATAATTAAACAACTAGTAATCAATCTAATAATTACATTCTAAAAATCATTTTTTTCTTATTAAAAGTAATACTATCGAAATTGAGAGTAGAAAAAAGCTACAGCAAATAATCCAATTAGACGAATTCCACAATGCATTAAAATAATACCTAAATTTGTTTTAAAAAATTTAATATTGAAAACTATATTGATCATTGACGACGAAGAAAAACTTCGCGGACTTTTAGCCCGAATCATTAAATCGGAAGGTTTTGAAGTGGTGGAAGCACCAGATTTAAAATCAGGCTTCAAAAAATTAGAGCAAAACGATATTGATGTAGTGCTGTGTGATGTCAAACTCCCAGATGGAAATGGTGTGGATTTTCTTCAAAAAATAAAAATAGCATTTCCATTGGTAGAAATTATTCTTCTCACTGCTTACGGCAAAATATCTGATGGGGTTCAAGCGATGAAAAACGGCGCTTTTGATTACATAGTAAAGGGTGATGATAATGATAAAATTATTCCGCTTTTATACAAAGCAATAGAAAAATCAGAACTCCAAAAGAGAATAAAAAAGTTGGAACAACGAATTTCCGATAAATATTCTTTTGACTCCATTATAGGGAAATCTAAAGCATTGGAACAAGCTATTGATTTAGCCAAAAAAGTAGCGAAAACCGATTCCACAGTATTGTTGACTGGAGAAACAGGGACAGGAAAAGAAGTTTTTGCACAAGCCATTCACGAAAACAGCAACCGTGTAGGGAAATCATTTGTAGCCTTAAATTGCAGTACTTTTAGCAAGGAAATTATGGAAAGTGAACTCTTCGGGCACAGACAAGGAGCTTTTACCGGAGCTTTAAAAGACAAAAAAGGATTTATTGAAGAAGCCAACGGGGGTACTTTATTTTTAGATGAAATTGGCGAAATGCCTATCGATTTACAAGCTAAACTATTACGGGTATTAGAAACAAACCAATACATCCCGGTGGGAGATACCACACCTAAGAAGTCTAATTTCAGATTGATTGCTGCCACCAACAGAGATTTAAAAACAGAAAGTGACAATCATACTTTTCGTCTGGATTTGTATTTCAGACTAAACATTTTTGAAATTAAAATTCCTGCACTACGAGATAGAAAAAAAGATATTGCAACATTAACTACTTATTTTGTCAAACAGTTTTCAGATAAAATCAATAAAAAGCAATTGCTAATTTCAGCCGATTTTCTCCAAAAACTGGAAGCTTATCATTGGCCAGGAAATGTTCGAGAACTGAAAAATATCATCGAGCGTTCCGTTATTTTAGCTGATGAAATCCTTACTCCAGAAGTTTTACCTTATGAAATGCAACATATTCAGGATAATTCTAATAAAACAATGTCGGCTTTTTCAATGCAAAGTATTGAAAAACTCCACATTCAAAAAGTATTAAATTATACGAAAGGCAACAAAGCTGAAACTGCCCGATTACTCGAAATTGGGATTGCTACTTTGTATCGAAAATTAGATGAATACAATATTCATTAGTTATTTTTAAATTGAACTTCCAAAACAATAAAAGCCTATCATTTTGATAGGCTTTTTTTTGCTCCGTTTTTGGCATATCAATTACAAATAGAATAAATACAAGGACTTACCGAATTTTCATTTTATTGGAACAGCTTTTGGCATTAGGCAAATGAACATAAAAATTCATTCTAATGAAAAATCAGGTCACCACCAGCTACAAACAAGCCGAACGCTTTGCTGAAATAACAAAATCAGCGATTATTTCGGGAAATATTGTAAGAGCTAAAAAATGTTTGGCTTTAGCCGAAAAATTATTTACTACCGGAAGCTCCGAAACTAAAAATGCCATTTCTAATGTCTATGTTTTATCGGTTTCCACTTTTATGAAATTACGCCATTGCAGTATTTCTAATCTTTTTCCGAATTCACTCAAGACGGAATATCATAAACAAATAAACACTTCTGGAGTATGACGGCACTTATCCTTACTGCAAGCGGATGGATTGTATTCGCTCTATTTTTTAAAATGATTCTATTCTTTGAAAAAATCTAATTTATGATACCACTTTTCATTATCGCCATAGCAGTTTTTGTATACATCTGTTATGTACTAATTAAACCCGAAAAATTCTAAATATGAACTCTGAAATACTAGGAATTATCGTTATATACGGATTGGTCGTGCTTTTAGCCATTCCGCTAGGTCGTTACATCGGCAAAATATTCAATTATGAAAACACTTGGTTGGACAGAATTTTTAATCCAATCGATAAACTATTCTTTAAGATTGGTGGCATCGATCCATTCAAGGAAATGAACTGGAAACAGCATTTGTTTGCTCTTTTAACTATCAATCTGGTTTGGTTTATCATTTCGATGTTGGTTTTAACCAATATGGCCTGGCTGCCATTTAATCCAGATGGAAATCCGTCCATGAGTGGCGATTTGGCATTCAATACTTCTGTTAGTTTTGTAACCAATACCAATTTGCAACACTATTCTGGCGAAAGCGGATTGTCTTATTTAGGACAATTAACGTTGATGCTTTGGCAATTTATCAGTGCAGGCTGCGGAATGGCAATTTGTGCCACAGTTTTTATGGCTATGAAAGAGAAAACGTCTGCAACTTTAGGAAACTTCTATAGTTTTTTCGTGAGATCTTGTACCAGAGTTTTATTGCCTTTGTCATTTATAGTAGCCATTATTTTAGTGCTGAACGGAACTCCGATGACATTTGAAGGTAAAGATACCATTACCACTCTTGAAGGCAATGAACAAAATGTCAGTCGCGGACCAGTAGCAGCTTTTGTAGCCATCAAACAATTAGGAACTAATGGCGGAGGATTTTACGGTCCGAATTCGTCGAATCCAATGGAAAACCCAAATTACCTGACCAATATAGTGGAGAATGTTTCCATCTTTTTGATTCCGATTGCACTGGTTTTTGCTCTTGGATTTATCCTGAAACGTAAAAAGCTATCATGGACAATCTATAGTGTGATGACTTTAGGTTTTCTGATGCTGTTGATTCCTGCCGTAATTAGCGAAATGAATGGAAATCCTGCTATTTCCAATATGGGAATTGCTCAGGATATGGGAAGTATGGAAGGAAAAGAAGTGCGATTTGGTGCTGCTGCTTCCGCCAATTGGGCTACATATACAACAGTTACAAGTAACGGATCTGTAAATGCAATGCACGATAGTATGATGCCAATTGCAGGTATGACAACACTTCTCGGCATGATGATTAACTGTTTTTATGGCGGTGTTGGTGTTGGATTTTTGAATTTCTACATCTTTATAATCCTAAGTGTCTTCATTAGCGGATTGATGGTGGGTAGGACACCCGAATTTTTAGGTAAGAAAATCGAAGCCAAAGAAATGAAAATTGCCATGATTATAGCCTTGTTGCATCCTTTTCTAATCTTGGTTGGAACGGCTTTGGCTAGTCATTTATATGCATCTGATCCAGAAGCTTTATCCGGTTGGTTGAACAATCCGGGCTATCATGGATTTAGTGAAATGCTATACGAATTCACATCCTCTTCAGCCAATAATGGAAGTGGATTTGAAGGTTTGGGCGACAATACTCCGTTTTGGAATATTGCTACCGGGATTGTGATGCTTTTGGCTAGATATTTACCAATCATCGGACCAGTTGCTATTGCTGGAATGTTGGCTCAAAAGCAATACATCCCTGAAAGCAACGGAACTTTAAAAACAGATACCTCTACTTTCGGATTGATGGTTTTTGCAGTGATTTTTATTGTAGCTGCTTTGTCGTTTTTCCCAGCTTTAACTTTAGGTCCAATCGCTGAATATTTTTCAGCTAAATAATTACAACTATCATGAGTACATCTCAAAATAATTTATTTCAAAAAGAGTTGGTTAACGAAGCCTTCAAACAGGCGTTCGTGAAACTCAACCCTAAAATAATGTTCAAAAATCCAGTAATGTTTACAGTGGAAATTGGAACAGCCATCATGTTGTTTGTCTGTCTTTGGATTTTATCCGGAGAAGGTTCACAAGGAAGTTTCATCTACAATTTCACTGTTTTTCTAGTTTTATTTCTAACATTGCTTTTCGCAAATTTCGCCGAAGCCATTGCCGAAGCAAGAGGAAAAGCACAAGCCAATAGTTTGCGAAAAACACGTGAGGAAACGCCAGCAAAATTAGAAAACGGTCAGACCATTTCTTCCGCTGAACTCAAAAAAGGCGACATTTTTGTTTGTGAAGCTGGTGATATTATTGCAATTGATGGAGAAATTACCGAAGGTCTGGCCACTATAGACGAAAGTGCCATTACTGGCGAAAGTGCTCCGGTAATTCGTGAAGCTGGTGGCGATAAATCATCGGTAACTGGTGGAACAAAAGTATTATCAGATAAAATAAAAGTAATGGTGACATCGGAACCTGGCGAAAGTTTTCTGGATAAAATGATCGCCCTGGTGGAAGGTGCCAACCGTCAAAAAACACCAAATGAAATTGCTTTAACGATTTTACTGGCTGGATTTACTTTAGTATTTATCATTGTAACAGTGACTTTAGCTCCCTTTGCAGCCTATGCCCATGCTCCCATCACAATAGCTGCTTTTATTTCCCTTTTTATCTGCTTGATTCCAACAACCATTGGCGGATTATTATCGGCTATCGGAATTGCAGGAATGGACAGGGCTTTGCGTGCCAACGTCATTACAAAATCTGGAAAAGCAGTGGAAACTGCCGGAGATATTGATGTGTTGCTTTTGGACAAAACCGGAACCATCACCATTGGAAACCGAAAAGCAACAGCCTTTTATCCAACAAAAGGCGTTTCGAAGGACGATTTTATACAATCGGCGGTATTGAGTTCTCTTGCAGATGATACGCCAGAGGGTAAAAGTATCGTGGAGTTGGCTGGTCAGGATGTGGCTAACAAATTGTCTGTGGAAGGTGCGACTTTAATCAAATTCACTGCTGAAACCAGAACTTCTGGTGTGATTTTGAAAGACGGCACTAACATTAGAAAAGGCGCTCAGGATACTGCAAAAAATATCGCAATTCAAGCAGGAAATTCGTTTCCAGAAGATATTGCACAAAAAGTAATTAACATTTCCTCTAACGGTGGAACGCCTTTGGTTGTTATCAAAAACAACCAGGTTCAAGGAGCTATTGAATTGCAGGACATCATCAAAACCGGAATGAAAGAACGTTTTGAACGCTTACGCAAAATGGGAATCAAAACAGTAATGGTTACCGGTGACAATCCCCTTACGGCAAAATTTATTGCTGAAAAAGCGGGTGTTGATGATTTTATCGCTGAAGCCAAACCGGAAGACAAGATGAATTACATCAAAAAAGAACAGTCCGAAGGAAGATTGGTAGCCATGATGGGTGACGGAACCAATGATGCTCCTGCCCTTGCCCAAGCCAATGTTGGTGTAGCGATGAACAGTGGAACTCAAGCTGCAAAAGAAGCCGGAAATATGGTCGATTTAGACAATGATCCAACCAAATTAATCGAAATTGTAGAAATAGGAAAACAATTACTGATGACACGTGGAACGCTGACCACTTTCTCTATTGCGAATGATGTTGCCAAATATTTTGCCATTATTCCTGCACTTTTTATCACTGCTATTCCGGCGTTACAAGGTTTGAATATTATGGGATTACACAGTCCGGAAAGTGCTATTTTATCTGCAGTACTATTTAATGCAATTGTTATTCCGTTGTTGATTCCTTTGGCTTTACGTGGCGTTGCTTACAAAGCAATTGGTGCATCGGCTTTGTTACGTAGAAATTTATTCATCTACGGAATTGGCGGTATGATTGTTCCTTTTATCGGAATAAAATTGATTGATTTAGTTGTATCAATATTTGTGTAGTTAAAGTAATTAGAAAAATAGAATCTGAAACAAGTTCAGATTAAAAAAATAGAAATCATGAAAGAAAATATAAAACCAGCAATCCGCTTAACCCTTTTTTGTGCCCTTTTTTTCTCTGGAATTTACACATCGAGCATTCTTGGAATTGCACAATTGACTCCCAATCAGGGAAAAGGTGAAACTGTTACCGTAAACGGAAAAAATTACCCTATTAATGTGGCTCAGAAATTTACAGAAAATAAATATTTCTGGCCCAGACCATCTGCTGTGGATTATAATGCTGCAGGTTCTGGCGGAAGCAATAAAAGTCCTGATAATCCTGAGTATTTGACAGAAGTGCAAACCCGTATTGGTGCCTTTTTACATAAAAATCCATCCGTAAAACGTAGTGAAGTTCCATCAGAATTAGTTACAGCTTCAGGAAGCGGATTAGATCCAAATATATCTGTAAATGGTGCCACAGTTCAAATTAAACGTATCGCAAACAGTAGAAAATTATCAGAGAACAAAATAGCAGAACTAATAAAAAATAATACTGAGCGCCCTATTTTTGGAATGTTTGGACCTGCTAAAGTGAATGTTTTGCAATTAAATATTGAATTAGACAAATTGAATTAAGCATTAAGATTTTAGTATTAAAAATAAGATTGTGAATTTAAAATAAAGTTCTTTAAAAACGGAATGCCTACACCAGATTGCTTCGCCAGTTCGGCTTCTAGCCTTGGTGCTAGATTAGTTTCAAATAAAAAATAAAATTAGGATGCGATTGCTTCGTACCTCGCAATGACAACAAAATGAAAAAATTAATAATCACTGCTTTAGTAGCATTCGGATGCACAACAGTTAATGCTCAAGAAGCAGATAATCAGAAAAACCCACTAAGTTTTTCGGGATATTTTGAAACGTATTATAGTTATGATTTTGGTAAACCCGACAATCATACAAAACCCGGTTTTTTATACAGTTATAATAGAGCTAACGAAGTAAATTTGAATTTGGCTATGGCCAAAATGAATTATTCGAAAGAAAATGTTCGGGGCGATTTGGCACTTATGGCAGGAACTTATGCCGAATATAACTTGGCAGCCGAACAAGATTTATTGAAAAATGTTTTTGAAGCGAATGTTGGTGTCAAAATTTCCAAAGACAACAATCTCTGGATAGATGCGGGAATTATGCCGTCTCATATTGGATTTGAAAGCGCCATCGGTAAAGATTGCATGACTTTGACCCGAAGTATGGGAGCAGAAAACTCTCCCTATTATGAGGCAGGTGTAAAAATTGGTTACACTTCAAAATCTGAAAAGTGGTATTTGGCTGCAATGTATTTGAACGGCTGGCAACGTATTCAGAAAATCGATGGCAATCATACACCAGCATTTGGAACGCAGCTGACTTTTAAGCCAACGGCAAAAGTGTTGTTGAACTGGAGTACTTATGTTGGAAACGAACAGCCTGATGTGGATGCGAAATGGCGTTATTTTAATGATTTTTACGGAACATTCAAATTGACCGATAAAACGATTGTAATCGCAGGTTTTGATATTGGGGCACAGCAATCGGCTAAGGGAAGCCGTAAGTATGATCTTTGGTATACTCCAGCCGCAATCATTCACTATAAGCCCACGGATAAAATACAATTGTCAGCCAGAGGAGAATATTACCAGGACGAAAAAGAAGTGATTATTCCAACAGGAACACCTAATGGTTTTAAAACCTATGGTTTCTCGGCAAATTTTGATTATTTACCTGTAGAAAATGTGATGTTTAGAATAGAAACCCGAACTTTGAATAGCAAAGATGCTATTTTTTTGAAGGACAATAATCCAATAAACAGCAATATGTGTATAACAACATCTTTGGCTGTATCAATTTAGAAAAAGGTAATAATTATACTTTTTATTAGAAACCATTAAGAAATGAAGTTGTATAAAGCTTCGTTTCTTAATGGTGTAAAAAGTTGGGTTTAATAAATGATTTACATATTAGTTCATGTATGGATATCGAAAAAGATAATAATGTCAGGCATTTTCTCGATTTAATTCAAAAATCAAGAAGAGGAAAGTTTAAAGTGTACATTGGTATGAGTGCTGGTGTAGGCAAAACTTTTCGTATGCTTCAGGAAGCTCATATGTTGTTAAAAAAAGGAATTGATATAAAAATTGGCTATGTAGAAACCCATAATCGTAAAGAAACTCACGAACTATTGGAAGGTTTGCCGGTCATTCCCCGAAGAACTATTTTCTACAAAGGAAAGCAACTCGAAGAAATGGATGTTCAGGCCATTATTAATCTTCGTCCTGAAGTGGTAATTGTAGATGAATTAGCGCATACTAATATAGAAGGGAGTAAAAATGAAAAACGCTGGCAGGATGTTTTGGAAATTTTGGAAGCTGGAATTAATGTGATATCAGCAGTAAATATTCAGCATATTGAGAGTTTAAATCAGGACGTAAAACAAATTACAAATGTTGAAGTAAAGGAACGTGTTCCTGATAATGTTTTGCGATTGGCAGATGAAGTGGTAAATATTGATTTAACCTCCGAAGAACTGATCAATCGTTTAAAGGAAGGAAAAATTTACACCGAAGATAAAATTCAAATGGCTTTGAAAAACTTTTTCAAGTCAGATCAAATTTTACAATTGCGTGAATTAGCACTAAAAGAAGTGGCCAGTCAGGTGGTGCGCAAAGTAGAAAATGAAGTGCCGAAAAATGCAGCACTCCGGCAGGAAAAACTGCTGGCTTGTATTGGTACGAATGAGAAAACTGCTAAAACAGTAATTAGAAAAACGGCTCGTTTAGCGAGTTATTACAATAGCGACTGGTATGTTCTGTATGTGGAAACTCCTAAAGAAAGTAGTGACAAAATTGCACTGGACAAACAAAGGCATTTGATAAATAACTTTAAACTGGCTATCGAACTTGGTGCTGAAGTGATCAAAGTGCAAAACAAAAAAATAACCGATGCCATTTTAAATATAGCTGAACAAAAACAGATTACAACAGTTTGTATAGGAAAGCCTCATTTGAGTTTATTTAAAGTAATTTTGTCAACATCTGTTTTCAGACGATTATTAAATAATCTTTCCAAATCAAATGTTGATCTTGTTATTTTATCGTAATAGTCCATATTAAAACAATTAAATTTAGAGGATAAGACTTTTCATTCCTCGCAATGATGCCATGAGAATTAAAACCAAATTAAATCTGGGAGTTGGATTATTATTTTTACTAATAATTATCCTTACGCTGGTGAGTGCTTTTTATATCTTTTCGATTAAAAAAGACACTGGAAATATTCTAAAAGCCAACTATAATACACTAGAATATTCTCGAAATATGCTTCTTTCATTAGATGAAATAACTACTGATGAAAATAAAGCCATCAGCGTTTTTGAGACTAATCTCAAAAAACAAAGAGCAAACATTACAGAAATTAATGAAGATATCGCAACGCGAAATTTAGCTTTTAATTTTATATTATTAAAGCAAAACAAAAGCAACGAAAAAATTAAAGTTCAAATCCGACAAAACATTTTCGAGATTATGAAGCTTAATATGAATGCTATAAAAATCAAACATGACATTGCCAAACATACTGCGGAAACTGCTAATTTATGGATTGCAATAGTAGGAACTTTGTGTTTCCTGATTGCTTTTAATTTATTAATTAATTTGCCTAATAATATTGCCAGCCCTATCAAAGAGTTAACAGCAAGTATTCAAGAAATTGCAAACAAAAACTATTCGAAAAGAATTCATTTTTTGCATCATAACGAGTTTGGTGACCTGGCCAAATCATTCAACACAATGGCCGAAAAACTACAGGAATACCACAATAGCAATTTGTATAAATTATCATTTGAAAAAAAACGTTTAGATACTCTAATCAATAATATGCACGACCCTATTATTGGTTTAGACAATCAGAACATCGTATTATTTATCAATGATCAGGCATTGAAAATCATAAACAGAAAACAAGAAGAGGTTATTGGAAAATCAGCAACCGATTTGGCTTCAACGAATGATTTAATGAAATCTTTGATTAGCAAGGAACCTGACAGTCAAAAATCAAATCCAATAAAGATTTTTGCCAATGGTAAAGAAAGTTATTTTGAAAAAGAGATGGTAACCATTACCATTACGCCTACCGGAGAGGATCAATCTATAACTATTGGTGATGTGATTATTTTAAGAAATATTACTGTTTTTAAAGAATTAGATTTTGCTAAAACCAATTTTATTGCTACTGTTTCCCATGAATTAAAAACACCAATTTCATCCATAAAAATGAGTTTGCAGCTACTGGAAAACAAAACAACAGGAACAATTAACGAAGAGCAGCAACACCTGATTGACAGTATTAAAGAAGATAGCCAGCGACTGTTAAAAATCACAGGAGAATTACTCGAATTATCGCAGGTAGAAACAGGAAATATCCAGTTGAATATTGAAAAAAGTAATCCATACGAAATCGTTCACTATGCCACCGAAGCCGTAAAAGTAAAAGCGGAACAAAAACAGATTGAAATTAGTATCGATGTCGATACAGACTTACCCGCTGTAAAAGCAGACACTGAAAAAACAAGCTGGGTTTTAATTAATTTTTTAACCAATGCTATTACTTACTCATCAATGAATAGTAAAATTGAAGTTAAAGTAAAAAAAGACCAAAACCAGATTATCTTTCAGGTTATAGATTTTGGTAAAGGGATTGACAGTCGTTACAAAAACAAAGTTTTTGATAAATATTTTCAAGTTCCCGGAAGTAATAAATCGGGAACCGGATTAGGATTGGCTATCAGTAAAGAATTTATTGAAGCCCAAAATGGAAGTATCAGTGTAGAGAGCGAATTAGGTTTGGGGAGTACTTTTAGTATTAAACTACATGTAGCCTGATGATATATACGACTATACTATAACTGATTGAGAGAATAATCAACTAAACCTCTGTACTTTCAGTACAGAGGTTTAGTTTGAAAAAAATAACTTAATTAAAACAAATGGTTGGAAATTTGATAATTCATCATCCAACTAAAATCAAGATTGAATATATTATTTACAATAAATCAATTATCTCCACCAATCGCTCTAAATCCTCTACAAAATGGTTCCAATTTTGTTGAGTGATGGTCACAAGCAAAAAAGCTTGTTTTCAAAAGAAAACAAGCTTTTTTTATATCATTTCCCAACTTTTTAACAAGTTAAAAAATACAAAAACAAGTAATTCAATAATCCTGTAAAGATAACAAGATAGGAATTGAACCACTTTAATTAAAAAAATATTTCAATTTAGGTATGTACTAATCCAAATCAAAAATCTTACCTAAATGTTCCTCCACGACAAAGTATGGATCATTAGTTTGGGTTACAGATCTTATATGAATTAAACTGGTTTTACTCATCATTCTTAACATTTGTCGACGCTCACATTTTAAAATTTTACCGTTTTCTTCGCGCTGACCCGCTACAAAAGCATTTCTACCGTGGGCACATAAATGATTATTAACAAAGATAAGGTCTCCCGCATTCGGAATGTACTCGCTATTTATAAGTTTCTTTGCTTCATTCCAAAATTCCGTTAAATTATACAAGGCTTCCGGAGTTTGTCCGGCATATGGGTTGAATATTTGCTCGGCAGCATCAAATCGGATAAACGGAAGTTCACGATTTCCATATAGAACAGCAGTTGTTGGTCCTGGAACCAATTGCTCTTCGCCATAATTGGCATCTTTTGGACATTGATAAATAGAATCAAATAGTTGCTCCAGCGTTTCATTAATTTTGCCATGAGAACGAATGGAATATAAAGTAGAAGGAACTCTTTCTTCATTTCTCAAATAAAGAAAACTTAAAAAATCTGCCTGATTAAGCAAAAAAGCATCTTCAGTATGAACGTACAAATCAGTCTTTGAACCTGAACCTGTTTGTGTTTCAGCCATTTTCTCATCAGGAATCACTGCATGCATAAGCCCCCCACCTTTTCGCTGTGCATAATACTGGACAGGCTTCGAAGGTACTGCTCCGTGAAGAAGCGAACAGATAAAACCATATTTATTTAATTTACCATAATCAACCTCTTGCCAATTTTCCGGAGTAGGCCCTAATGTATCCTGATCAATCTCTAAAAGTCCCTGAAAAATAATAGCTCCATATTGAGTTGCAGAAAAATCAGTTCCAAACTGAGTTAATATTCTGGTAATTCGTTCTGGTAATAATTGAAAAGCATGAAGATGAAGTGCTGCTATGTATTCGGGATTTTCATAAGTCCCAAATGCCTTTATGAGCAAATTTCCAACATTTGACAAAATATTTCTTTCCTGAGAGCTGACTTCCACTATCAGTGGACTTGTAGGAATTTGATAAGCATAATTTTCTTTTACTGGTATTTCCTCTTCAATGAATGTCTGTGATTTCATTTTATACATTTATTTAATAGTTAATAAAAATGAGATAAATAAAAAACATAAAACACTAAAAACAAACCACATACAAACAAAAATATCGTTCCTGTATATTTTAAATTATAGATGATTTCGTATATTTTTTTTCCGTTTTATTTTTTTTATAAAGATTAATTTCTACATTTGCTTGCCTTGTTTTTATTTATTCTAAATAAAATTTACTTACAAATATATTTGTTTTATCATTTAAAAAAAGAATTTTCTCAAATAATTTTTTAAAAAAATATGAATACTACCACTAAATCCAGTAAAATCAAGATATCAGATTTTGCAATTGAAGAAAATAGAATTTCAAAAATCATCCGGACCAGACGAAGTGTTTATGCTGATGAATTTTTAAAGCAAAATATACCGGATGAATTATTAAATGAAATTTTAATAAACGCAACTTATGCACCCACGCATAAAATGACAGAACCATGGAGGTTTATTATTTTACAGGATACTTATTTAGAACATCTGGGATCTTTTCTGGCTGACTATTACAAAGACTTTTATTCTCAAAAATTTTCTGCTGAAGAAGCTACTGAAAAATACAATCAGCTTAAAGAATACCCTCTTAATTCGGCATGTGTTATTGGAGTTGTACTGGTTCGTAATCGCAAAATAAACCTACCGGAATGGGAAGAAATAGCGGCTGTTTCATCTGCTGTTCAAAACATAGCGCTCAGCTGCACTGCCCATAATATTGGAAGTTACTGGAGTACTTCGGCGGGTGCAATGGATTATGTAAAGCAATTTGATCTGGCCGAAAACGAAAAATCTCTCGGCTTAATTTATGTTGGCTACTATCCTGACAATAGTAAACCGTCAAGAAAAAAGAGAACCCCAATTTCTAACAAAGTAACTTATTTTAAATAATCTCAATTCTAAAATTTATCATTATGCAAAACCTATTAGACAATGCTCAGGATGTCTTTGTTAAAAGTCCTACTGACGATTTTTATCAGGATATTTTTCATGAACATTCCGGAACTGAATATAACAATGCCATAGTGCTGGTACAAAGGCGTGTAACCAGCTTCCTTGAAAATACAAAGATTCCATTTAGCGGTATTAAACCTGATGAAATAAGAAACAAAGTGGACGCTATTAATTTAAATGAGCCACTAAAAGATTATGAAAGCCTTTGGGATGAGATTGATGAGATTTATGTAAATCACGCAACGGCTTATCATTTGCCAGAATATATAGCGCATTTAAACTGCCCTATAGTAATTCCTGCTTTAGCAGCCGATGTACTCATAAGTGCCATTAATTCGTCGCAAGACACGTACGATCAAAGTGCCGGAGGAACATTTATAGAAAGAAAACTGATTGCCTGGACTGGTGAACAAATTGGATACCCAACAGATTGTGACGGAATTTTTACTGGTGGCGGTTCGCAGAGTAACCTTATGGGACTACTTTTAGCAAGGGATTATTTTGCTTTGAAATATCTGGATTGGAACATCAAATTAAATGGCTGTCCTCCGAAATCTAGTAAATTTCGAATTTTTGTTTCTGAGAAATCTCATTTCAGTAATCAGAAAAATGCTTCTATTCTGGGACTTGGAGAACAGTGTATTGTTCAAGTCGTTACCGACAGCCGTTATAGAATGGATGCTACAAAATTAAACCAAGCCATTATTGAAGAGCTGGAAAAAGGAAATATTCCTATTGCTATTATAGCAACTGCAGGCACAACCGATTTTGGTAATATTGATCCATTATCTGAAATTGCAGCTCTGGCAAAAAAATATGAATTGTGGATGCATGTAGATGCCGCTTATGGCTGCGGTTTATTACTGACTGATACATACAAACCCTTGCTAAACGGCATCGAACAAGCTGATTCTGTTACAATTGACTATCATAAATCGTTCTTTCAACCTATTTGCAGCAGTGCATTTATGGTAAGAAACAAACAGCATCTTCATATCATAAAACATCATGCTGATTATCTAAATCCTAAAGAACAGGATTACGATGAACTGCCGGCCCAAATTAACAAATCTCTGGTCCAGAGCACACGTCGTTTCGATGCTTTAAAACTTTGGTGTACACTGCGTTATATGGGTAGAACTAAACTGGGTCAATACACAGAAACCATTATTGAAACTACTCAAAAAACCGCGGCAATATTAGACAACGACAACGATTTTGAGCTTTTAACGCATTCTGATTTAAGTGTTTTGGTTTTTAGGTATAAACGGGACAGCTGGCCTGGAGACACTTGTAAAATGAACTTACACATTAAAAAGAAAATGTTTTTTAATGGTGAAGTCTTGGTAGCAAGCACAAAAGTAGATGGCATTTTCTACCTCAAGTTCACCATTTTGAATCCATTAACGACTATTGCACACATTAATAATATTCTTTCAATAATAAAAAAACACGGAAATGAATACATCTTCTCCTAAAGAGATTGCTCAGGAAGCAGTCGCTATTACGTTTACCATTTTACTTAACTGCTGTGTGCGTGAGCTGGGTAACAGCAGTTTTTATAAAGGGGTTCCTAAATACGATCCTGTACTAAAATCGTATATGTCAAATTACAATCATAAACTTCATTTAAAACTGGATTTTCCTGATGATAAAGTTGAAGTCTATGTGCCAATACGTTACAGATCTGAAACCTTCAGACATTTGTATGACTTTCCGGTAATGGAACGTGATCTTACTAATGAAACCATAAAAGAAATAGATGCTGACCGTTTGTTAGAATTAATTACAACTCATATAAAACAGCAGTATCCGCTGGCAGATTCTAAAAATGTAAAAAAGAGAATGCAGCTGAGTACCGAGAAAATAGCGCAGTTTTTAGAGTATTTTCAAGATTCAGAGCAGCAGTTTAATAAAGCTGAAATGACATTTATTGAAGCGGAACAATTGTTTCCGATAGGACATTTACTTCATCCGCTTACCAAAGGACGTGAAGGTTTTACGGTATCCGAAGTTTTAAAATTTGCTCCCGAAACCGGTGGTCATTTTCAGTTGTATTATTTTTTAGTACATCCTGATTTGGTTACCGAAAAATCAGTAGATGCTATTCTGCCCTCAGATTTTGAAAGAACAGCTGTTTTAGAAGGAAGCAAAGGAGATCAAAAAATACACGATTTACTGGAAAAATATCCGGAATGGAAAGTATTGCCCATACACCCGTGGGAAGCTTCCTATTTTAAAAACCAAACCCTATTTGATACACTGACAAAAGAAAATCTGGTGATTGATTTAGGCGAATTTGGAAAAAAATTCACAGCAACCTCATCAGTAAGAACGGTATATAATAACGAAAGCGATTATATGTATAAATTTTCACTTCATGTAAAAATTACCGGAGCAGAGCGTATTAATCATTATCATGAGCTTTACAGAGGTTATGAAGTATCCCGTTTAATGCAGACTGCATGGGGAGACAATGTTAGGAAATCCTATGCAGATATTGAATTGATCTGCGATCCGGGATTTATATCGGTATCTTATAATGGAAATGTATTGGACAGTTTTTCTACCAGTGTGCGATACAATCCGTTTAAAACTACTGCTTCTGAAAAAGAAGAAAATGTGTGTCTATTGGCTTCTTTATGTCAGGACAGCATATTGGGAGATCCTTCGAGAATGCAGAACGTAATTGAAAATGCTTCACAGCAAACAGGATTTTCTGTAGAAGAAACCAGTGCACTTTGGTTTAAAAAATATATCGATATTATAGTTGGTGGCGTAGTGAAAATGTTTAATGAGCAGGGAATGTTCTGCGAATGGCATCAACAAAATACACTGGTACAATTGGATGCGTCGTTTATGCCTGAAAAACTGTTTTTCCGTGATAATCAAAGTTTTTTATTCCGAAAATCTTTTGAAGAGCAGTTAAATCATATTGTACCGGATTTGTCAGGAAATGGAAAAATGTTTATTCCGGACGATCGTTTAATTAATTTATTACTTCACTATTTCTGGGTTGGAAATATATTGGCCGTTGTAAATACTTTTGGCGCCAACGGACTTGCAGATGAAAAAAATCTCTTGAATATTCTCTATGAGAAATTAGAGGATTTACAAAAAGAAGACCAGAGCGGTCTGGTTACTTTTATTCTCGAAAGCAGGCATTGGAAAGTGAAAGGCAATTTACTTACTGCCTTAAATGATATTGACTGCGGCGGGAATCCTGCTGGTGTGACCCGTATCAATTTTCCGAATGTTTTGCACAAACGCTTTTTCTCAGAACAATTGATAAATCCAAAAGGAAAAGAATTGGTGTACAACCGCTATTTCCCAAAAGAAGATGTGACGATCAGTCTGCGTCCACTCGATTTAGAAAATGATCTGGAAATGCTGCACGAATGGTTTCATCGTGACCACGCTAAAGCCAACTGGAAAATGGACTGGCCGTTACGCGAACTGGAAACCTATTACAGAACACTACTGCCTAGCGACGGCTTGTACAGTTATATCGGAATGGCAAACGGAGAACCGACTTTTAATATCGAAGTATACTGGCCAACCCGTGATGTACTGGGCGATTATTATGATGTGCTGCCAACTGATTATGGAACGCATCAATTTATTGCGCCGACAGATCCGAAACAAAAATTTGTATCGCCCTCTACCCAATGCATGATCGATTATGTATTTGCGCAGCCAGAAGTGGGCAGAATGGTTGGCGAAGGTTCTGTTGATTCCAGAGCTTCGATGATGAACAAAGCTTTTCATGGTTTTAAAATCGATAAAGTCATCAAAATGCCGCATAAAACATCCAATCTTAATTTCTGCTACCGTGAATGGTATTGGGAGAAATTCCCTCAAAACAAAGACATCATAATCAACTCTGAAGCAGAGCATAATCTTATAAAACAATAATATGGAAGATCGTAAAGTATATTCATTAATAGGCATTGGCATAGGACCTTTTAATCTGGGCTTGGCTGCTTTGTTAGAAGCTGTTGAAGACGTTTCATCACTTTTCTTTGACCAGAAAGAACAATTTAACTGGCATCCGGGTTTGCTTTTTGACCATGTTACCCTGCAGACTCCATTTTTATGTGACTGTGTTTCAATGGCAGATCCTACAAGTAAGTTTAGTTTTTTAAATTTCCTTAAAAAGACAGATCGTTTGTATAAATTCTTTATCCGCGAAAATTTCTTTGTACTGCGTAAAGAGTATAATATATACTGTCAATGGGTGATTAAACAATTGAAAAATTGCCGTTTTTCATCGAGTGTAAAGGGAATTTATTATAAAGATGGTCTTTATGAATTGCATGTTTTTCATAAAGATGAAAATCAGACCAAAATTTACTATTGCGAAAAATTAGTGTTAGGAACCGGTACTGTGCCTATACTTCCTGATTTTGTTAATTTAGAAGAGATGGAAAAAGTTTGTCATACGTCAAGCTATCTTTTTAAAAAAGAAGAAATATTAAAACAAGATAGCGTTACCATAATTGGTTCGGGCCAAAGTGCTGCCGAGGTTTTCTATGATCTGCTTCAAAACAGACCTAAAAATTTAAAACTGAATTGGTATTCCCGTCCCGATCGTTTTTTTGCAATGGAATATTCTAAACTAATTTTAGAACATACCTCACCAGATTATATCGACTATTTTCATCAAATGCCATCTTCAACTCGTAAGCTCATGCTAGAGCGTCAGAAATCACAGTTTAAAGGCGTCAACTTTGATTTACTCAATGAGATTTATGATCATCTGTATGCTTTGAGCGTCGATAACGATGACATTGGCGTAAAAATCAGACCCAATATTCAATTGGATGATATCACTACTGGAATTCACACTACTTATGAATTGCATCTGGAGCAAATCGAGCAGCATAAAAAGTTTACAGATCCTGCTGACTATGTAATTCTAGGCACCGGATATCATTATCAGGAACCTCAATTTCTTAAAGATATACAGCATCGTATCAGCAGGACTTCATCAGGAAGCTACGCTGTAAATAGAAACTACAGTATAGATCATAATGGCAGCGAAATTTTTGTACAGAATGCAGAAATACATACACACAGCTACATTTCATCTGATTTGGGCATGGGCGCTTACCGTAATTCTTATATCATCAATGAAGTAGCGAAACGTGAAGTTTATAAATTAGAAAAGAGAATTGCTTTTCAGGATTTTGACCTTTCGCATATTGCAGCAGAAAAAACTGAGGAAATTAGTATTTAAAACACATCAAAATGAATATAGAAACAGTACCGCACTTAGAAGTTTTTACCGCTCCAGTTTGGGAAAAGGTTAATCTTAATCTGCTGGCGAAGAGTTTAGCCGAATTAATGCATGAAGATGTTGCCAAGCCTACAATTACGGGTAGTGAAAAAGACGGTCTTAAGCATTTTAAATTAACAACTGATATACCAGAGGTCTATTATACTTTTTCAGCTTATCCAAGACTTTTAGAGTATTGGCATGTTGAAAAGGAAAGTATCCAGAGATGGGAAAACGGCATAGCAGCACCTGCTAAAGATGTTCTTAGTTTTTTTATGGAATTGCAAAAAACCTTTGGTATTGATTCCTTTACACTAGCGAAATATACCGAAGAACTTCTCAATACCTTATATGCAGATGCACATTTGTACACGAGAGAAAAACTGAGTGCCGCTGCGTTGACACAAGCCAATTATCAAACTATTGAACATCAAATGGAAGGTCATCCTTGGGTTATTGCCAATAAAGGACGAGTTGGTTTCAACTATATCGATTATCACAATTACGCTCCTGAAGCCAATAAAAATACGACTTTGTACTGGCTTGCTGCGCATAAAAAAAGAGCTTTATTTAATTCTTTGGAAACGATCAATTTTAGTGATTTTTATACAGAAGAACTAGGTGCGGAAGTTTATAAAGGGTTTCAGGAAAAGCTTCGTAATAGGAATCTTGCGGTTGAAGATTACGTTTTTATTCCCGTGCATCCCTGGCAATTAAACAATAAAATTTTGCTGCAGTTTCATCAGGATTTGGCTAATCAATATTTAGTCATTTTGGGCAAAAACGACGATGTATATTCGCCGCAGCAAAGCATTCGAACTTTTTTTAATCTAAGTCATCCGTCAAAACATTATGTAAAAACGGCCATTTCAATTTTGAGTACAGGCAATATTCGCGGACTCTCTCCAAAACAAATGGATATTGCGCCGAGAGTTACCAAATGGGTAAAAGAAATGCTCGATAAAGATCCTTATTTTGAGGAAAAAGAAGTGGTTCTTTTAGGCGAAGTTGCAACAGTTTCTTATCGTCATCCGCAGTACAATGCCATAACCGACAGTCCGTATCATTATCGTGAAATGTTAGGTGCATTGTGGAGAGAAAGTGCCGAGAAATATCGCAAGCCTGAAGAAAATTTAATGACGATGGCTTCTTTATTATATATTGATAATAACAACTGTCCTTTTCTGCAGGAACTCATAAATGTTTCAGGATTGAGCACGCAAAACTGGCTTGAACAGTATTTAGAAGCCTATTTAAAACCGTTGCTGCACATTTATTATCAGCATTCTTTATGCGTGACACCTCATGGCGAGAATATTATTTTAGTCATGAGAAATGGCGTGCCGCAACGCATCATTATAAAAGATTTTGTTGATGATATTGTGTTGACAGAAGAAGCTAAAGCAAAATTACCCGAAGATCTTAAAGATGGTCTGATCCAATCTTCTAATAAAGAGAACACACCTTTGTTTATTTTAATTGGTGTTTTTGATGCTTTTTTTAGATACCTATCTGATATTCTGCATACTTATATGGATTATGATGAACATCTTTTTTGGAAAACCGTCATAGGATCAATTGAAGAATATCAGCAGGATAATCCGCATTTGACAGACCGTTTTGAGAAGTATAATCTTTTTGAGCCTGAATTTAAGCGATTTTACATCAATAGTCTAAAACTGCTTAATAATGGCTATGCCGAACAAACCGGTTTTGCCGTGCCGAAAAAAGGAAGTAAACTTCCTAATCCACTTTATGTAATCAGGCAGTACGAAATGAGCGAGTTTACAGAGATTGGAACTGAAACCATACAACAGCAATCATGAAAGTAGTTGTATTACGTCTTCAGTCCTATACGGATTTGTTTCTTAAGGCGGTATTAGGCAGAGAAAAAAAGTTTACTTCGGGCAGTATTAACAGGGCAATTGTATTGCTTGCCGTTCCTATGGTTTTGGAGCTGGTAATGGAATCTGTATTTGTTTGTGCCAGTTTGTTCTTTGTGAGCAAACTTGGCGCAGCAGCTGTTTCTATTGTTGGTTCTACAGAATCTGTTATCAGTTTTTCGTATTCGGTTTCAATTGGTCTGAGCATTGCAGCTTCGACTTTAATTGCAAGACGTATTGGCGAGCAAAACTTTAAGGACGCAAGTCTTACCGCCGGACAAGTAATAAACATCAGCGTATGCTGCGGTATCCTAATAAGCATTATATGTTTTATATGGAGTGATGAAATACTGGGATTAGTAGGACTCTCTCCTACCATTATAAAACAAGGCAGTTTGTATGCCAAAGTAATGTTTGCCAGCTGCGGATTCATTATTATCCGAATTGCGTTAAACGGAATCCTCCGTGGTGCTGGTTATGCTTCTTTGGCAATGCGTACCTTATGGCTGTCTAATGCGTTAAACATACTCTTGTGCCCGCTTCTTATTTTTGGATGGGGTTCGGTACCCGCCTACGGATTATTAGGAGTTGGTATCGCTACAGCCATGGCGCGTTTTATAGGCGTTTGTTATCAGGCATTCCATTTGATTAAAGGAACAACCATCATTCACATAGGAAAACAGCAATTGGCACTTCATCGTGAAACTTTCCAAAAAGTAATAAAACTTACTTTTGGAGGTATGCTGCAGTATTTGATTCCTGCATCGAGCTGGCTGTTTATGATCAAAATCGTTTCTCATTTTGGAGGAAATGCCCTTGCAGGCTATATCATAGCACAGCGTGTTGCTTCTATAGTTACTACTCCGGCTTGGGGTATAGGAAATGCGGCCGGAATTTTAACTGGTCAAAATTTAGGTGCACAACAGCCCGAAAGAGCCGAGAAATCAGTTTGGAGAGCAGGAATGATTAATATGTGCTTTTTGATTACAGTAGCTATCGGGTGGATTTTTATGGCAGATCCGGTTGTCAGAATCTTTTCTGATGTGCCCGAAGTAATTGATAACAGCACCACTTATATTCACATTATTTCTATCGCCTATGTATTACTAGGCTACACAATGGTTATTTCCAGAGCACTTAATGCCGCCGGAAAAGTCATGATGGTTACCCTGCTTTACATTCTCATGTTTTATGTGATACAAATACCGCTTTCGTTTGTTTTTGGAGTTGCATTAGATTTCGGTCCAAAAGGCATTTTTGCAGCGATATTAATTTCAGAGCTAGTATTAGCAATTGGCTGTATCACCATATTCAGAACAGGAAAATGGAAGTTCGCTAAAGTTTAAAATAATAAAATATAAACAAATTAAAATATGATCATTATGAGCACAACACAAGAATTACATCAAGTATTTGCAACTGCATTTGAAATACCTGTAGAATCAATTACACCAGATTTAGAATATCAGGGTATTGTAGAATGGGACTCTATGAGCCATTTGCTTTTAGTTGAGGAACTGGAGCGTTTTTATAATGTGGTAATTCCTATGGAAGATATTCTGGAAATGGGAAACATTGATAAAATAAAAGCAATATTAAAGAAAAACGGTGTAGAAATCCAATAAATTCAAAAGAAAAAAGTATGGAACTTTATGATTTAATTCAAAAAAATAAAAAATTAAATTTTATAGATGCAAAAACCAAAGTTGTTAAAACGTTTGACGAAATACACGAATCTTTAGACATTGAAGATCTGCGCGCCATTGTTTTCATTTACAATGATAATCAGCTGGCGTCAATTGAAGCGTTTTTGAATTTTTATCACAAAAAGTATACGGTGGCTTTGCTTAATGCGGATTTACATCCTCAGTTTAAACAAAAACTGGAAGATGAATATATGCCTGCTTATATTTTCGATCCATCGAGAACCGAGGTTGAGGGTTATGCTTTAAAACAGGCATCTACAGCTATTTCAGTGTTTAAAAGAACGCAGATTAGCCCCTACCCTATACATGGTGACATTAAGCTTTTAATGAGTACATCCGGAACTACAGGTTCGCCTAAATTTGTTAAAATTTCAGATCAAAATCTGGTTCAGAATGCCTTGTCTATCATGGAGTACATGCCAATAACGGAACACGATGTTGTTCCGTTAAATGTACCTATTAATTTTGTGTACGGTTTTTCAATTTTTACAACAAACTGCATCAAAGCAAATACCATTGTATGCACTGACAGAGATGCGCTTCAAAAAGAATTTTGGTCAGATCTTGCTGACTATGGCTATTCTACACTAAGCGGTGTTCCTTATTTTTATGAGCTACTGCATCGTTTTGGTTTCTTCAAAAAAGCGACTCCTTCTATACGTTATTTTACCCATACAGGCGGAATGCTGAATAAAGAGCTGGCAAACGTAATTTCAGCTTATTCTCAAACTTATAACAAACAGTTTTTTGCACAATACGGACAAACCGAAGCCAGCGGCAGAATGGCTTTTTTACCGCCAAACGATTTTCAGACTAAAGGAACTTCTATAGGGTTTCCAGTAAAAAACGGAAGGTTTGAAATTGATGAAACTACAGGAGAACTGATTTATTACGGTCCTAATGTTTCCGGAGGTTACGCCAACAATATTTTCGATTTACAGGATTATAACCATACCGATAAACTTTATACAGGAGATTTGGCCGAAAAAGATGAGCTAGGATATTATCATATTAAGGGACGTATTAAACGAATTATAAAATTATTTGGAGTCCGTTTAAACCTTGATGAGGTTGAGGTTTTACTTAAAAATGAATTAGGAGGACAAACCTTTATCTGTATCAGTGTTCAGGATAAATATCTCGGCATCATACATCAGGATGAATCTTTATCACGTCAAACCATAACTCAGCTAACAAAGGAAAAACTGGGATTACATGCCAGTTCAATAAAAAATTTTTATTTAAACCATGTGCCCCTGACTGTTAATGGTAAAGTAGATTATCCAGCTATAAACAAATATATCAACGAAAATTCATTTGCAGCAGCAAAAACGATTGTCAGCTAATTTCAATTATTTAATAAAAAAATAAACCTATGGAACAGAAAAGTAAAAGAATTGCAGCATTGGATTTGATAAAAGGAATCAGTGTTATAGGAATGATAATCATACATACGTTATTGATATTTGCTGATGTCAAATCGCAGTCTGAAACCTTTATTGGTAATTTTGTTATTTTTCTAGGCAGAGGAACTTCTATTTTCCTAATCTGCATGGGAATAACGTTTATGACCTCACGTCATCAAAGCCTTAAAAGCGCTCTAACACGCGGCATACTACTCTTAGCAGCAGCACTTTCTATGAATTTCCTAAAGTTCGTTTTTCCTGTGATTTTTGGTTTTGCACCAGATAATTTTATACAAAGATACGGATGGCACGGGCCGATCGAACAGCAGTACTTGTATTTGATGTTACTGGGCGATATCCTTCAATTAGCAGGAATGTCTTCGCTGTTCATGGGTTTTATTAGAAAATATGTCAGTAATAAATATGGAATCTTAGCCATCGGATTGCTGACAGCATTAGTTTCCAGAGAAGTGAGCGGCATTAATTTGAATTATCCTGCAATTAATTATGTATTAGATCTTCTTTTCAATAATGATTTTCCAGCATACGTGTATTTTCCTGTTTTTCCTTGGATCTCTTTTATTATCATAGGAATGTTTTTTGGTAAATGGTATCAGGAACTTCATTATGATAAAACACTGTTGTTTAAAAACATGTTGTACATCGGCTTTCTGTTCACTGCTCTAGGCGCGCCTTTAGTTTTTATTTACGGAGATTACAATTACAATAGCTTTTATCATATGGGACCAGGAGGTGTTCTTTATTTTGCTGGCTGGACTTTAATTTTTCTATTTATTGTTTATAAAATATCCGTAAACGTCAAAGAAAATAAATTTATCAAACTTTTAAAATATTGCAGCAAGAACCTGACCACCATGTATATGACGCAATGGATATTGATTTCTTGGGGCAAAGGCATCTTTGGTTACAGATCAAACGGAATAACCATTGTACTGCCGCTAATTGTAATGTATGTTATTCTGACTTTTTTGGTTCAGATGCTAATAGATTTCCTGAGAAAACAGAAGCAGAAAACAAAAGTTATAGAAGCTCTAAATTAAAAAAATAAAAATTTAATTGTTTTTAAGAATAATAGTAATAGAAAATTCCTTACTTTTGAATCTTTATTTATTCTAAATAAAAATAAAGTATAATTCTAAGCAAATCTCATGAAGCTGAAAATAATAACACTCTTTATGTTCAAGACAGCATTTTTAATAGCTCAAAACACAATATCCGGTAAAGTAAATGATGAATTTGGTAATCCATTAAGCAATGTTCATATTCAGCTTGTAGGTACAGAAATAAGTACAGCCACAAATACTGAGGGGGTATATAAACTAGAAAACATAGCAAATGACCGAGTATTAATTGAGGTACGTGCAGATGGGTATCTTGCAAAGAAACAGACAATTCTTTTAGAAGGTTCTTTAGATACTTCGCTCAATGTGGTGGTATTAAAAAAAGAAGTACAGAGATTAAATGATGTCGTTGTAACCCGTTTGTCTGAAAAACAAAAGAAAGAAGCAACGGCACAAGCAGTTTCAGTAATCGAAATGCGGGAAGCTAAATTTAAAACTGCCGATTTGGGTGAAGTCCTTGCACAGACACAAGGTATTAATATTCGACGCACCAGCGGTTTAGGTTCAAGAACAAATTTTTCGATGAATGGACTCACAGGAAATCAAATTCGTTTTTTCTTAGACGAAATTCCTTTGGATTATCACGGTTATACTTTTGGAATTTCAACAGTTCCAGTAAATCTAATTGATCGTGCTGAGGTTTATAAAGGAGTCGTGCCTATCGAATTTGGTGCAGATGCTCTTGGCGGTGCTGTCAATTTAATTACTCCAAAAATAAAGGCAGGTTTCAACGGCTCTTTTGCTGCTCAGGCGGGATCTTTCGGAACTTATAGAACTTCACTCATACTTAGTAATTACAATCAAAAAACTGGTTTCTTTATCAAAGGAAATGGATTTTATGACTCCTCACAAAACAACTATAAAGTTGACGTTGATGCTGCAGATGATGCTGGAAAGCTTAAAAAAGTGACCGTTCCGAGATTTCATGATGCCTATAAAGGTTACGGAGTACAGTTAATTACAGGTGTAAAAAACAGATCTTGGGCAAAGGAATTGAGCATTGAAGGATTCTATACCGATTACAGCAAAGAAATTCAGCATAACCAATTAATGGTTGGAGTTCCTTATGGAGAAGTTATAACGTACCGAAAAGCGGCTGGAACTGTCCTTACTTATCGCAATAACTTTGGTGAAAATATTAAATTAGATATCATTTCAGGATATAATTATAGAGAACGTCAGTTTACAGATGTATCTGATTATGTTTACAATTGGTACGGCGATCGAATTGAAGGCTCTGCTGGAAATGTCAGCGGTGAAATTTCAGAATCTACTGGTCCAAGCGATACTTACACTTGGAACAATGATGTTTTCTCACGCCTGAAAGCTTCATGGAAAATCAGCGAACAATACGCTGTGAGTTTTACTTCAGCCCCTACCTATTCGAAACAAAATGGAGACGACAGACTTATTACGGGTTATGATCCCACAAGTGCTGTAAGAGATTTGCTTACTTGGGTAAATGGAGCAGATTTTAAAATAGATGCCTTTAATGAAAAATTAGAAAATATTGTTTTTGTTAAAAATTATCTTCAAAAAATCAATTCAAAAGAAAAAATACCTTCTAATAACACAGTAATAAAAGAAGAAAGAAACAGGAATTATTTTGGTTTTGGAAATGGTTTGCGTTATAAATTTACAGCGCAATTTTCTACGAAGCTTACTTATGAATATTCAACCCGTTTACCTCAGACTGACGAATTATTTGGAGACGGGCAATTTATTCAAGGCAATTTAAACTTAAAACCAGAACGCAGCCATAACTTCAATTTTGAGTTTTTCTTAAAGTCTAAAATAAATGCTGAAAGAAGCAGCTGGCAGGCTCAAACCAATGTGTTTTTAAGAAAAATAGACAATCAGATCTTATTTGTTCCAGCTTTGGATCGTAATAATATCTATCAAAATGTATTTGCTGCAACTTCTAAAGGAATTGAGGTTTCTGGAAGCTGGACTTCTAAAAATGACAGACTTTCATTTCACGCTAACAGTACTTACCAGCATTTTTATAATAACTCAGAAGAAGGAATATTTGCAGCTTACAAAGGAGACAGGGTTCCTAATCAGCCTTACTTTTTTGCTAACGGTGGGGCAAATTACTCTTTCCGTAACCTAATTAGCAAAGAAGATAAATTGGCTCTTTTTCTGGATACAAGATATGTGTACGAATTTTTCAGAAGCTGGGAGAGCGCTTCTGTAAACCCATTTGTTATCCCGAGCCAATACACTATTGATTTAGGAACAACTTATCATAATAGCCTACGTGGTTTTAAATATTCCCTAACAGCAGAATTACAAAACCTAACCAATGAAAAAAATTATGATTTTTTTGGTGTGCAAAAACCTGGGCGATCATTTAATATCAAATTAGTAACACAATTTTAAATATAAATAATTAATACGTATGAAAACAAATCGATTTTTTAAAAAATACACTGCACTAGCATTGATGTGTTCAGTATTTTCATTAACTTCCTGCAGTTCTGATGATTCTAAAACAGATGAAGGTCAAGGTCAGGGTGATAATCCCGCAGTTATTGCCTCAGTTCGTGTAAATACTCCCGGAGGCAGAGTTTTTTATCTGGGAGCATACGATAAATTCCCTTCAACCCTTGATTATAAAACAATGACAGAGATTGGTCCTGGTGCGACCATCTATTCTTATGGCAAACACCCTTATGTTTGGAATGGTACAGCTTCGACTTTAACCAAATACAATGTAAGTAATGATATGAAAATTTCGGATGCAGATGCTTTAAGTCTTGCAAATACTGGCGTTAGCGGTACCTTTGGACCTCCAGCTTTCGTATCTGAAACTGAAGCTTATTTTTTCGCCCTAAATGATGGAAAAATTATTAAGTTCAATCCAACATCTATGACGATAACAGAAACCATAGCAGTAACTCCATTGCCGTTAAGTAATGATCCTGCTGTTAAAACATCTACTTACATGAGTTATGTTACTTCTGCAAAAAAAATTATTTTACCGGTGGCTGCAACTCCTACTGATTTTAATAAGTTTCCACAATATGCTCAAATTGCTGTTTTTGATATAGCATCAAAAACGGTTACTTATGTTTCAGATTCCCGTATGTCAATGGGATATGATACGTTTGCTAAAGGAAATGATGGTACTTTGTACTACAGGCCTTCACGCGCTACTTCACTGTCCCTAGATTACAGCACCGTAACAGGCGCTCCTCCAGCTGGCGGATTATTAAAGGTAAATCCTGATGGAACATTTGATGCTAACTTTTTTGTAGACTTAAAAGTACCTCTTAATGCACATTCAGTAAATGTGGTAGCTTATGTTCACGGAGATAAAGCCCTTGCTCAGTATCTGGATAATAGCTTTACTCCACCAGTAAAACCTGCTGATTGGTATAATGCCCCAACAAAATTTGCTCTTGTAGATTTAAAAACTTTACAAGTGGAACCTTTTACATCTTTTGAAAAATACGGTACTGTTTATACTGTTGGCACAATTGATGGTGTAGAATACTATGGTAATATCACTGCTCCTGATGGCAAATACAGCCTTTTGAAGCAAAATGGAGCTGCTGATTTTGAAGTAGTTTCTGAAGCTATTGGCGGTAGCTTGATATTTGTTGGGAAATTAAGGTAATTTAAGAAAGACATTCTACTTTTAATATTGATTTTCATTCCAACAAAAATAGTCTTGATGAATATATAATAAAAAATGGCTTAAAATAATTAGTATAATTATTTTAAGCCATTTTTTATTAAGTTGCATTCGATTAATAAATAAAGAACTTCTAAACTCGGGGGAATTCGTAGGTATGGTTGCTGATGATCCTGATTCTAAAATTGAATTAAAGGCTTTTCATGCTAAAATAATAAACGATCATGAAGCTCTTAAAAATGAACAGTCGAATTATAAAGACATTGCTATAATCCGCAAATTAGACAATAGCATGGTTCAAAGAAATTATCTACAAATCAAACAGGATGTTCAAGATATTATTCTTTCTAAAATAGAAAGGCTGTTACATGATCCTGGACTGGCTTACCTTGTGGTGAAGAAATAAAAGTATATTTTAAAATCAGTATCGTTTTGTAATATAAAAAAGGTTCTGGAAAATCACAATGAGCCAATTAGTAAACTCACTTTGCGAGTTCCGCTGGTAGTCTGTACTTTCTAATCTAATAGAAACATTGCTTTTACTTCTTAAAAATTCACTTTAAAAAGACATTAATTCCATTTTAAACTAAAAACTGATAAGTAGCCAATAGGGCCAAAGGGATGCTAAACAGGCTTTTTTTATACTATTGTAATCTAAATTTGGCTCCATCAGGCTAAACCCACAACCAATCCTAAATTCTTTACAATAAACACTTTACTACTAGTTTTTTGTTTTCAAAACAAATATAAAAACTTAACTTTAAATACAATAATAAACCTACAAATATCAACTAAGTGAAATTTTTTTTATTATAACATCCAACATAAAAACAAATTAGCAATACAATAACTATCCTGATTAGAACCGCAGATGATTTTTTAAAGCTTCGGAAATTAGCTATCTATAAGGAGGTTTTATACCCAATATAATATTAATACTGTTCTATATGCTACCTATAATCGGAATATTTCCGATTATAACTGCGTATAAAGACAAAAAATGTAATAAAATTTGCTTTAAATCGGAAAATTTCCGATTTTAGCTAAATATTTTAACAAAAATGGATTTCAAATATTCAATTAGATCATTTAGTACTGTCCCGCTGAACAGACAAGTCCTGCTTGATATACTTAAAGATTATAAGAGACCCAATGACAAGATTAGCGAACTGATCAAAAGTGGGGAACTAATTCCATTAAAAAAAGGGCTTTATATCGCTGGAGTACGAACCGATTTAACAGCTCCCGAACCATTCCTAATTGCAAATCATTTATGGGGACCGAGCTATGTATCTCTTGAATCGGCTATGTCTTACTGGGGTATTATCCCTGAACGGGTATATGAGGTAAGTTCTATTACTATAAAAAGTTCCAAAAAATATAAAACTCCTATAGGAAGATTCAGCTACCGTTCAATCCCTGCCCCTTATTACAGCTTTGGAATTAAAAGCATCGAATTAGCAACAGGACAGCTAGCACTCATAGCATCTCCTGAAAAAGCCTTATGCGACAAAATAATTACTACCTCTGGACTTTCTTTACGAAGTCCCTCCCAAACACGTAATTTTTTATTGGATGACCTACGAATAGATCCACAATGGCTCCGTAAATTCAATCTTAAAGAGATGAAATCCTGGGTTGAGGATGCTCCAAAAAAACAAAGTCTAAGAATGCTTATAAAAACATTAGAGAAATTATGATTAAAGAATGGATTAAGGAATATAACCCCAAAAACACCGAGGAGGTACTCTCAGCCCTAAGGGAGATTATGCAGGAAGTTACACTGGCAGGCCTTTCCAGAACTGATTTCTTTGAAAAAGCAGCTTTTTACGGAGGAATAGCTTTAAGGATATTTTATGGATTGGATCGCTTTTCTGAAGATCTCAATTTCTCCTTGCTGGAATCAAACCCTGAGTTTTCTCTTGAACCTTATTTCAACGCTATAGTAACTGAGTTTAATGCTATCGGTATGCAGGTGAGCATTCGAGAGAAGGAAAAGAAAGAAAAAACGAATATTGATTCGGCTTTTCTAAAGTCTGAAAACGAATGGAAAGAACTGATACTTGAGAATATTGTAAAGCAAGCGGGTATACAATCTACTAATAGGACGATGAAAATTAAAATAGAAGTAGATCGCCGCCCTCCTCTTGGGTTTACCACCGAAAACAAGCTGATAACCCAACCATTCTCTTTTTATGTAAAGTGTTTTAGCAAGCCTAGCTTATTTGCCGGTAAAATGCATGCGATCTTGTTTCGAAAATGGAAAAATCGGGTTAAAGGGCGCGATTGGTATGATTTGGAATGGTATATTAAAAAAGGAATTCCACTAGATTTACAGCACTTTGCTTTACGGGTAAAAGATACAGGAGACTGGACAAAAGAAAGCTTAACACAGGAGGATGTCCTTGTGATGCTTCGGGAAAAATTTAAAACTGTATCCTTTGACAATATAAAAGAGGATGTTGCTCCTTTTATAAAAGATGATCAAGTTCTTGAAATTTGGGGAGAACACTATTTCAATGATCTCTTAGAAAAATTAAAATTTCAATAAAATACATAAATCCTCTTTCTAATTATTCTATTTAAAAAAAAATATTCAAAAAAAGTAAATCCAGTACCCAATTGTACTGGCGTATTCGCTTGTTGTTGTTACAATTATTTTTGCTTTTTTCTTTGTTGCAATTGCTGCATTTTTTTAACGTAGCTCTGTAAATGGGCGGTTTAATTTGGTAAGAGGTGTCCCGTACTGAAATAACTATACAAACCCTCTAAAGATACATTATCTAATGCAGATAAATTTAAGTTTATATTTTGTTGATACAATCATCCTTAACGATATCCATCAATCTTTATACCTGCTGTACTGTAAATCAAACGCAAGATATAGTACTCAGAGGGAGCATTGAGACTTATATTTTTACTTTGTTTGCCTAATTCTAAATTGTTGCATTGTGTCTTAGAAAGAAGATTACCCGCTAAACTGTAAATATTAGCTGTAACATCCATTTTTTGTACTAAATCAAAACTCAATTCAAAGCTGTTGCCAAATGGATTGGGATAAACTACTACTTTAGAGAGTATTTCACTTTCGGGAGTAACTGTAACTAGGGCTAGTTTTTTTTCTAAAATCAGTTACATCGGTTTTTCATTCTCGCGTTCCTTGATGTTATAGAGCTGAAGATTTCCTACCAGAAAAAGGGATTCATCGGTTTGTAATAATTCTAACTTGGCATCTTTAAATTCATAGGCATTGAGTCTCCCTTGGTAAAATGTTCGGTACGGTAATCTCAGCTACTCCACAAAAAAGCCTGAGAAGTCAATGCTTACGTTTTGTGTTTTCTAGTTAACAATTCGATATCTTTTTTGTTAATCCTATTTAAACCATGTCCGTGTTATTTCTATTAAACTGTAATAAGCAAAAATATTCAACAATAAATAAGTTAATTTCTGATCCTAAAGCGGTAAATAATTTAAATTATCAAACTTCTATTTCCACCAATCGCTCCAAATCCTCTACAAAATGATTCGACATTTGTTCGTTTGAGGTCACTTAAAAAAAGTAAAATCCTGAGAATTTAAATTCTCAGGATTTTTTTATGGTTCTACCCCATCAATAAGATGATTGATATTTTCAACAATCAATATGAAACACAAATCAAAAAAAAAGGTAAAACAGACGAAGTAAAGTCCAATGAGAACATTGATAAAGTTTAAGATTTGAACTAAATCCAAAACGTACTCAGCGAACACATCTAAATCCTATATGATTTGCAGAAGATTTGATTTCTCCGTACCCTCGTGAACCTACTAAGTATCTGGTACAATAGTCATCGGTACATAAAAACGATCCTCCTCTGTGAACCTTTACTAATGCATTAGGTTCGGCAGGATCATGACTCGATTTTGGTCCTTGCGGATTTCTGGCTACTGCACCACTTTCAGCTAAAACCTGGTAATAATCCTCGCTATACCAATCATTAATTAATTCCCACACATTACCAGCCATATCATACAATCCATAACCATTAGGTTTATACTGAGCTACAGGAGCCAATCCCACAAATCCGTCTTCGGCAGTATCTCCTTTGTCAACTGGGAATTCTCCCTGATAAATGTTGGCCTGAAATTTTCCATCTGGTTTTAAAACATTCCCCCAAGTATATGAAGCTCCTGTCTTACCACCTCTGGCTGCAAATTCCCATTCTGCTTCTGTAGGCAATCGTTTACCAGCCCATTTAGCATAGGCAACCGCATCTTCATAGGCAATCTGTACTACCGGATAATTATCCTTTCCAATGATGTTACTATCTGGACCTGAAGGATGCCTCCAATTAGCCCCTCCTACATATTGCCACCAGGCCAAATAATTATTTAAATCCACTTTATCAGGAGTAGGCGTAAAAACTGCTGATCCAGCTATTAAATTAGACAAGGGAACTCCTGGGAATTCTTCAGCTGATGGCTTTTTCTCTGCAACCGTCACATAGGATGTCGCTTTTACAAATTCAGCAAATTCTTTATTGGTTACCTCGGTTTTATCCATCCAAAATCCGTCTACATAAACCCTATGAATGGGTCTGGCATCATTGGTCACTCCTTTAATACTGCACAAACTCTCATCATCAAAGTTACTTCCCATCGAGAATTCGCCTCCGGGAATCCAAACCATTCCTTCAGGTGTTTCTTTAGGCTTATTGTTTTTGTTTTCGATGGTTAATTCAAATTTTGGTTCTAAAGTTCCATGGTCTATATCTTCAGTAACTGAGATTTTGTCTTTGTTTTTTATAATGGGATTATCCGTTAAAAAACAAAAAAGACCTAATAAAGGAATTACCACAAAAATCACAATTCTAACTATTTTTTTTTCCCTAGTAGTCATATTATATTTTTATTAAAACTCTTTTTTTCCAAATTCACTATCAATAAACTTCGATTTATTCTTAGTTTTAGTAAAGGTATACGATAAATTCAGAATGACCATATCTACTTCATACACATAATTTGTTGTGGTATAAAAGGCATTTGGCGAATAGGTTGTAATTCGTTGTTCATTTGAATTCAACCAGCCCATATCTATATTCTGCCATTGCAGTGTGGCTACCAATTGATTCTCGAAAAAAGTTTTTCTAAAACTTAAATTTGGTGAGTAAAATCGGGAATCTTCTCCCTGTGCGGTTATGCGCTCTGAGAGATAATTTAACGTAAACTGTAACGATGCAGTTTTAGAAAAATCGTAAGTACTGTTGGCATTGATTGAAAATTGAGTTGCATTTGAGTCCACTGAACGACCATCAAAACGACCCTCTATCTGCTGATTATAAACATTTCCGCCAATAAAATTATTCCATTTATTGCTGATTTTAAAATTAGCTCCTACTTCTAATCCTAATGCTCTTCCCCTGCCTACATTGGTATATATTCTGTCCAAAATAGTATCGTTTAAAACACCCATTTTATCATACGATCGGGTATTGACACGGTTTATTAGATTTTGAACATTTCTGAAATAAGCAGTAGCAAAAACAGAATTCCCAGCATTAAAATTTTTATTGATTCCTAATTCTATTAAATCGGTAAACTCTGGTCGCATGTTTTTATCCCCTTGCTCAAAAGTTTCTGAATGTTCTCTTTCTTTAAAAGGATTCATTTGATAAGTTGGCGCACGATCAACACGTTTACTGTATCCTAATTTTAATTTTAAATTATTATCCATTGTATATTGAGCGGAAGCCGAAGGAAATAACTTCACATAATCATAGGATAAATTTTCAGCTGGCTGATTATAACCTTTCAAGTAAAAGTCCCTATTCATCGATTCCAAACGCAATCCAGCAGCATATTCCCATTTATTGGATGTCCCGTTTAGTTGTGCATACCCAGAATGTATAATACGGTCTAAGTTAACTACGCTGGTAAACTCAGGAACTATTTCAAAATCAGCTGTTGTAAGATTACGTCTTTCGTAAATAAAATTACCGTTGTTTTTCAATCCTCTGTATTGATAACCTACCTCAACTTTACCAAAGCTAAATGGTTTAAAGCTATAATCTACTTGTGCTCTTGTTCCGTAAAGTGGATTGTCATTAGTATTATACTCGTCTTGATAGACTTGAGTTTTATCTACACTTAGATTCAGGTTAGTTGTTGGACCTCCTAACAAACTGTATTCATACAAAAAGGAAGCAATTAATTTGGATTTATTTTGAAAAGAATGGGTGTAATCAAAACTTCCCAATGCAAAATCTCCATCTCTTGTTCTTAAATTTTCATTCAAATAATTAAATGCCCGAAGCTCACTATCGTCACTTAAAGAAGTAGTTCTGTTTTGATAAACAATATTAGCTGTTCGGTCATTTTTTCGTTTTCCTCCATAAAAAGCTAAGGCAAAAGTATTACTATTATTAGGTGTAAAATCAACTGTAAATCGACCGTTGTAATCTAATAAATCAGTGCTACGCTCACCATCAGACGGAAATTGGGTTTTATAATTTTCAACATCGTTGATTGTAAACACATCCCCTTCTCTTCGACCAGTTATATCACTACGGGAATAACTCCCTCCTAAAGCAATATCCCATTTGTTCTTCTTTATCGAGTAAGTCCCATCGATTCCGTAACGCTGTGCAGGATCTTGATTGTTATAATCTTCTATTGAAGGAAAACCTCCTTTGATATTTAATTGCGCATAATTACCGTTTGTAGCCCCTTTTTTGGTAATAATATTTAAAATCCCAGCTTTTCCATCAGGATCATATTTGGCTGAGGGTGCTGTAACGATTTCGACACGTTCAATAGCATTAGCTGGCAATTGTCCTAAAATGGTTGAAACACTTCCCTGAGTAGGTTTGCCATTCAATAAAACTTTAAAACCTGTAGTACCCCTGACGCTTATTTCTCCTTGACCATCAATGGCTATTGAAGGTAGGTTCTTTAAAACATCAGTTGCTGAACCTCCTCTACTATTCTGAAAGGCTTTAACATCATAAACCTGACGGTCAATTTTAGTTGTTACCGTTTTATTCCCATTTTGAATCACCACATCACTTAATTGGTTTTCAGCTGATACCAATACTATTGTTCCTAAATTAACAAGCTGATTTCTATACTTTACCTGAATAGTATTGATGGTTTTCTGTTTGAAACCAATAAATGATACTTCTAAATAATAGCTTCCGTTTTTTATGTTTTTAATTGTGAATTTCCCCGATGCATCTGTAACAACACCTGTAATTAATGTTTTATCTTTTGCTGAAAACAAACTCGCCGTTGCGTATTCTAATGGATAATCTCCATCAACAACTTTACCCGTTATTTGACTAAAGATTTTAACAGTCAATAATAAACTGAGTGTTATTAACAATTTGTTTAACTTCATTTTTATTTATTTTACAAAAAAGCCTGAAAAAACAATGCTTTTCAGGCTTTTTATTTTAAAAATCCTCTTTTAAAAGTAACACACTTTTAGAAAACTATTCCTATTTAGCATAATTTTTAATTTCCATAGCTTTATCTTTTCCAAAAGTTGATTCCAATTTAGCATTAAAACTAGCATTAGATTCTCTCTTTTTTGCGGCAGCTTCTTTTTTATCTTCTAATTTATTTGCCTCTAGAAAAGCAGTTCTATTTTCGCATTTTAAATCCATAAGCTTGGCTTTTTCATCAGCTGTTAATTGCACCTTAGCCGATACACTTTCTACATATTTAGTAGAAAAATTAACAACACCTTTACCATATTTTTTTTGAGCTGTTGCAGAAAAAGTTACCGTTAAAAAAACTACACATAACAAAATAAATTTCTTCATAAGTTTTTGGTTTTAAATAAATTAATAAAATTACAGATACAAATCTAATTTTCTATCACGGACTACTCTTGTTGTTTTTGGTCATTTCATTGTTAATATTGACCATTTTAATACATTTACCTATATGTTAATCTATAGAGTCTAAAGTTCAAATATACAGTCCATCAAAACCCATTTTTCTCCTGGTTTTGAATTAGGTAAAGCTTTCTGATATTTCCACATTAAAGTTTCCCACTTTTGTACAATAGGATTCTCAGCATCTAATTTCCCTTTTTTTTCAAGAGAAAACTCCGCATTAGTATCAATTAGTAAAAACAGTCGGTCAGCAACATGATAAATCTCAGCATTTTCAATGCCAGAAACTTTTAAACTTTGTATAATTTCCGGCCATACATTCTTATGATATTCAATATATTCTTTAATCAATTCCGAATCGTTAATTAAATCCAGAGCAAAACAATATCTTTTCATTTTTTATAAATTTATAAATTAATAACAAACCTGCAGAGGTAGTATAAGCAGGATATCCATTGACTTCTAAATTAGCAATACGCTCTTTTTTTGTAGCTTCTTTAACTTTTTAGCTTAACCAAGGCTTCTTCGGGAGTTATAGCATCAGTAATATACGTAAAGTAAACACAAGACATGAACTCTTCCATACTCATCCCTACTAAAAGCATCTAATCCGTCTAATGATAAACTCTTTGGAAATTGAACATCCTACTTAAATGTTCATCCTAATGATTTATTGCTTCATATTTCTAATTCTTTGTTCTTTCAAGAAGTCTATAAACATTCTCAATTTCAGATGAAATTAAACTTCCCGTTTTTAAAGTTTTACTGAATACTTTTATCTTCACGTAAAAATTATTTTTATCTTCTGTGCAAATTCCAACAGAGAAAAACCCGCTAGGATAATACACTTCCAAGCCATTCAATTCATCCATTAAAAACAAATCAAACTCCCCTTTTAACCAATTAAGAAATTGATGGTAACGTTCCATATTTTCTATTTTTTTCCTACTCCTGAAAATATGAAATGGGCTTTCAAAAGAAATTTCCATTTAAATTAAATTTTTAATTTCAGCAACAAACCTTTCTGCTAATTGATTGGCATTTTCTTGAGAAGTACTTTCAGTATATATTCGAATAATTGGTTCCGTATTCGATTTTCTTAAATGAACCCATTCTGTAGCAAAATTAATTTTTACACCGTCAATTGTGGAAACATCTTCTGTACTATACTTTGTTGCCATTTTTTCCAAAATAACATCAACATTGATTTGCGGTGTAAGTTCTATTTTATTTTTACTCATAAAATAAACCGGATAACTATCTCTTAACGCTTTGCAAGACATTTTAGAATTTGCTAAAAGAGATAAAAATAAACCAACACCAACCAAAGAATCTCTGCCATAATGCGACTCTGGATAGATAATCCCTCCATTTCCTTCACCACCAATTATAGCTCCCGTTTTTTTCATTAGCTCTACTACGTTGACTTCTCCAACAGCACTTGCCTCATACTTACCACCGTGTTTTTCCGTAATATCCCTCAATGCTCTCGATGAAGATAAATTAGAAACCGTATTTCCTTTTGTTTTTCCTAAAACATAATCAGCACAAGCTACTAAAGTATACTCTTCCCCAAACATAGAGCCGTCTTCACAAACTAACGCAAGTCTGTCAACATCAGGGTCAACCACAATTCCAAAATCAGCTTTTTCCTTTACTACAAGTTCTGAAATATCTGTTAAATGCTCTTTTAGAGGTTCTGGATTATGAGGAAAATGACCATTAGGTTCGCAATACAATTGGATACATTCAACTCCTAGCTTTTCTAATAAAGCTGGAATAGCGATACCACCAGTGGAATTTACAGCATCAACAACTACTTTGAAATTTGCTTTTTTAATTGCCTGAACATCTACTAGTTCTAATTTTAAAACGGCTTCAATATGTTTTTCTATATAACCGTTCTTTTCACTATAATTTCCTAAATTATCTACTTCAGCAAATTCAAAATCGCCTTCCTCAGCAATTTTTAATATTTTTTCTCCTTGTTCAGCATTTAAAAATTCTCCTCTATTATTCAATAACTTTAGAGCATTCCATTGTTTTGGATTATGACTGGCCGTAATAATGATTCCTCCATCTGCTAGTTCTAATGGAACAGCTATTTCAACAGTAGGTGTTGTTGACAACCCAATATCAATAACATTAATACCTAAACCTATTAATGTTTTACTCACTAAATCACTTATCATTTCTCCCGAAATCCGAGCATCTCTACCAATAATAATTGATACATTTTGTTTATTAACATCTTGTTTCAACCACATCCCATAAGCGGCTGCAAATTTGACTGCATCAATAGGAGTTAAATTATCATTAATTCCTCCACCTATAGTTCCTCTAATTCCTGAAATTGATTTTATTAATGCCATTTTTATTATTTCTTTGAATTCGAATAATTTGTAAATTATTTTTCTTAATAGATAATTATTCGAGTAATTAATTAGGACTAACTAATAACACAATCATTTAAGATTGCTATAAAAGCTAGTCCCTTAACTTGAATTAAATTTTTAGTATTCCCACCTTACAAAGGCTTCCATAGCTGCATAATTAGCAAGTCCTAATTTATTGTACAACGCTGCTGTTTCTCGGTTTCGGTCTTCGGCTCTTTGCCAAAATTCTCTAGCATCTGATCCTTGAAAAACTACTCCATCTTTTTGAGATTGATGTTTAAAGATTCCATGTCTTTTTGCCAAAACCTGATCCGGACTCATAGGTACAGCCATTTCGATTTCGTCAATCCCCCATTCTTGCCATGCGCCTCTATACAACCATAACCAACAGTCTTTCATGAAATCTTTTGATTTTAGATTTTTAACAGCTTCAAAAATAGCGTCCAAACAAACTTTGTGAGTACCATGCGGATCAGCTAGATCTCCTGCAGCATAAATTTGATGTGGTTTAATTTTTTCGATTAAATCCATTGTTATTTGAACATCTATTTCTCCAATAGGATTTTTTTCAATAGTTCCTGTTTCGTAAAAAGGAAGCTCCATAAAATGAATTTGGCTATCTGGTAAGCCTACATAATAACTTGTTGCTCTGGCTTCTCCTTTTCTTATTAAACCTTTTATATAACGAACTTCTGGAATATCAATTTCGCTGCTTTTTTTATTTTTCAAAAATTCAATCGACTTCTTGAAAATAACTTCAGCCTCTGGACTTTTTATCTCAAATTTCTCATTATAATCACAAACAAAATTGGCAAAACGAAGCGCTTCATCATCGGCCACAGCAATATTTCCTGAAGTTTGATAAGCAACGTGTACCTCATGTCCCTGATCTTGAAGTCGCATAAAAGTTCCTCCCATACTAATAATATCATCATCAGGGTGTGGACTAAAAATAAGCACTCTTTTTCTGGCTGGTTCAGCACGTTCTGGTCTGTTGCTATCGTCTGCATTTGGTTTTCCTCCTGGCCAACCAGTAATAGTATGTTGTAATTTATTAAATATATCGATGTTAATATTATATGCTGGACCTGAGTCGGCTAATAAATCACTCATTCCATTTTCAATATAATCAGCATCTGTAAGCATTAATATAGGTTTTTCTAAATGCAAGGCCAATCCTAATACAGCTTTTCTAATTAATTTATCCGTCCAAACAATTTTTTCAACTAACCAAGGAGTGTTTATTCTAGTCAGTTTGGAAGAAGCCTCTTTATCCAATACAAAAACAGCATTATTATGCTCTTGCAAAAAAGAAGCTGGAATTTGATTGGTTACCGTTCCTTCAACAGAAGCTTTTACAATATTCGCTTTTCCTTCGCCCCATGCCATCAAGATAACTTGTTTGGCTTCCATTATCTTTTTTACTCCTAAAGTAATAGCTGTTCTTGGTGTATTACTTAATCCTGAAAAATCGCCACTTGCTGCTACTCTGGTAATATGATCCAAGGCTACTAACCTTGTTTTGGAGTTTTGTAAAGAACCTGATTCATTAAAACCAATGTGTCCATTACCTCCGATACCTAAAATTTGTAAATCGATCCCTCCTAGTGCTTCGATCTTTTCTTCGTAGTTTGCGCAATAAGCTGCAATTTCTTCTTTTGACAAAGTTCCGTCAGGAATATTATAATTTTCTGGTAAAATATCCACCTTATCCAACAATAATTCCTTCATAAATCGGACATAACTATGGATTGAATTAGGTTCCATTGGATAATATTCGTCCAAATTAAATGTGATAACATTTTTAAAACTCAATCCTTCTTCTTTGTGTAAACGAACTAGTTCTGCATACAAACCTTTAGGTGTAGAACCTGTAGCCAAACCTAAAACACAAGATTCATTATTTTCTTGTTTTAATTTAATAACTGTGGCTATTTCTCGTGCAACTACTTTAGAGGCTTCAATTGAATTTTCAAAAACTACAGTATCAATATTTTCAAATCTTTTTTCAAAACCTGTTGCTTTGTCAATATTACTTTTTAGCATTGTTAGTTTTTTTTATAATTTATATTAAGTTATTCGTTTATTTTCTTACCCAGCTAGAATATTTATGCCCTTTGTGTGCAAAAAAGAAAATCATTAAATAGGCTGGAAAAAGCATTAAATACGCTATTTGATTTCCTGATTTTACAGTTGTCAAAGTGTGTGTAACCCCGTTGGACACATTAATACTTTCCGCCAGAAGTCCGTATAATAATGGAAAGATAGCACCTCCTATAATAGCCATAATTAATATAGCACCTCCTATTTTAGTATATCCGCCTAAATTTTGAAGTGCCAGTGGCCAAATTGCAGGCCAACAAAGAGCATTAGAAAGTCCCATAAGTGCCACTAAAATAACAACCAAAGGTAATGCGGGAATTAAAGGCAATTGAATCATAATACTTGGAGACAGCAATACAACTAAAAACACTAAAATCATACCTAGAATACCTGATATTTTTAATGCATTTACCTGAGAAAGGTATTTAGGTATAAAAGTAATTCCAATAATGTAACCAATTAGCATTGCTGTCATGGTAAATGAGGTCAACTTAAGATAAAAATCCCCATTTTCTCCATATACTCCAAGCTGTTTTCCAAAAGTTCCAATTGTATCTCCCGCAATAACCTCGGCTGCAACATATAACATTAAAGTTATAGCGCCCAAAACAAGTTGTGGATATTTTGATGCATTTTTAATTTGCTTATAAACACTTAAATCTGCTACATGACCTTCTTCATCTAATTCAATTTCAGGAAGTGGTGATAACTTAGCCAATACTGCCAAAATAACAATCACTATTCCCATATAGATATAAGGGATTTGCAACTGAAGTGCTAGTAAATCCAAAGTTTCTGATTTTGCAAATTCGTCAAGCATGGCTATCTTTTCCTTAGTATAATCCTGCATATTTGACAAGACTAAAGTAGTCAAGACTAATGGCGCAATAAAACCAGCTAATTTATTGGCTATTCCCAAGACACTTATTCTGGCAGCTGCACTTTCTCTGGGACCTATTACCACCACATAAGGATTTGCAGCTGTTTGCAAAATTGCCAATCCTGTTCCCATGATAAACAAAGCCACTAAAAACAATAGAAAAGTTCGTGTTTCGGCAGCTGGATAAAACATAAAGGCTCCTGTAGCAATTACAATTAATCCAAGCGAAATTCCATTTTTATAACCTACTTTTTCAATAATCCAAGAGGATGGAATAGCCATTACAAAATAAGCAATGTAAAAAGCAAAAGCTACAAAATAAGCTTGTGAACTACTTAAATCACAGGCTATTTCAAAAAAAGGAATTAAAGGACCATTCAACCAGGTAACGAATCCTAATATAAAAAATAAGCTGGTTAAAATAACCATTGGAATCAAAACATTACTTTGAGATTTTTCTAGTGCATTTTTAGTTTGTATCATAATTGTGACAGTTAATGAGGTTATATATGCCTGGTTTTATTTTTTTGAGTTATCCATCTATTTTAATAGTTCCTGATGATAAAAAGCAATAGTCTCCTCTAAAGCAGTTTCAATAGAATGACTTGGCTTAAACCCTAAATCATTAAATTTAGAAGGATCTGCTTTTGAATGTTTAATATCACCTGAACGTTCTTCTAAAAATTGGATCTGTGATTTAGAATTGGTTATATCTATAATTTTTTCAGCTAATTCTAAAATAGAGGTACTATAGCCCAAAGCCACATTATAAGTTTCATTTCCTTTTTGAGAAGCTAAAACATTTGCCTTGACCACATCTTTCACATAAATAAAATCTCTGGTTTGAGAACCGTCACCATAAATGGTTAAGGGTTGGTTTTGAAGTGCTTTATTTATAAAAATTGGTACTGCAGCAGCATAAGCGGATTGTGGATTTTGTCTTGGTCCAAAAACATTAAAATAGCGCAATGATGCCGTAGGAACATTCCATTGATCCTGATACATTTTTAGATAAAACTCGCCATCTAATTTAGTAATTGCATAAGGAGTCATTGGTTCAGGAATCATGGTTTCTACTTTTGGTAATACCGGATTATTTCCATAATTAGCCGCTGAAGAAGAAAGAACTACCTTACATCCATTATTTTTTCTTGCTGCTTCCAGAATATTAATTGTTCCAATGGTATTGATATCGATACATTCGTCTAAACGCAATAATGATTCAGGAACACTTACTAATGCAGCTAAATGAAAAATTCCATTGGCATTTTGTGCTAATTCATCCACTAGCACTTTATCTCTGATATCTCCTTTTACAAATTGGACATTTAATCCATTCAAGTTATGTTCAAATCCAGTTCTTAAACTGTCCAATACAATGACTTGGTGACCTTCTGCTGATAAATATTCTGCTATATGACTGCCTATAAAACCAGCACCACCTGTGATTAGGTATTTTCCCATTTTTATTTTTTTAAAGTTATCATGCTTTCCGAAAAGCTTTCTATTAGTTTGAATTGATTTTTAGCGCGATCAAAATTATGTTCTGGATATTTAGTTTTATAGTATATATCTCCATTTAAATAATCTGTTAAAAATCGCAAAGCCATTATAAACATCATTGTTTTTGCACTCAGCGGCAAATAATCAATTTCAATTGGAGACAATGCGGTCTGCATTTCTTTTAAAAACCCTTCAGAATAAGCTTTGTAATACTCCATATTAAAGCTTACTAAATCCAAATTCGTTTCATCTTCAGCAGCCGTATTACAAATAGTACGTATGGCATCGCCAAAATCGTAGTGTACAATTCCAGGCATAACCGTATCGGTATCAATAACACAAAGTGCTTTATTTTTTTTACTAAAAAGAATATTAGATATCTTAGTATCATTATGAGTAACACGTGTTTTTATTGCTCCAGATTCTTTCAGGGTTTGAATAACATGCATTTCTGGTTTTAGTTTTTGAACTAATTCAATCTGGACTTTTGCATTATTCAATCGCTCTGTTGAAGCCACTTTTAAAGCATCTTCAAATTGCGAATAACGAAATGACATATCGTGAAACCTGGGAATAACTTCAATTAATCGGGACGCATCAAAATCACTTGTAAGTGTTAAAAATTTCCCCATTAATCGTCCACCTTCATAAGCTATCTCTTTATTATTTACAGTTTCAAAAGTGACACTATTCTCAATAAAATACATCAAATTCCAATAATTGCCTTCTTCGTCTTTATAGTACGATTCCCCAGTTTTGGTTTTAACAAAAGTCAATACACGTCGCTTTTGTTTTTTCTTCGATAAGTCTTTTAATTTTTTTCGAATATGACGGCTTACAGCTACTTTATTTTCAATTAGCCCGGGCACATCTTTAAAAACACCGTGATTGATACGTTGCAATACAAAAAAAGGTTTCTTTACTGTTTTTATCAAATAAGTATCGTTGATATGACCTGAAGCCAATTCCTCAAAAGATTCAAATTCCCCCTTATGCTTGAATTGCTCAAAAATGTACTTTAGTTTTTCTGTTGCCATCTTACCAAAGATTACGTGGATAAAAATTATTCTTTTTTAATTCTCCAATAGCTTCCTGAACGATTTCTTTATCCTCTTTATAAGTCACCCCAAACCATTTTGCATCAGATTTTAAAACTTCTACACTAGCTTTTCCAGATTTTAAAATTTCATTTACAATAGAAGGCAAGTAAAATTCTGCTTTCAAGTCAGTTTTAGTTTCCTCTAAAAAAGTTTCAAATAACTGGTTCCCAAATTCAAAACATTTTGGAGTAAATCCCCAAAAATTCATTGATACAACCGCATTTTTATCAATTTCAACAAATGCTCCATTATCATCCTTACGCATTAATACACCGTCAATCTTTTCAATATGAGTTCGTTCGGTTACTCCAGTCAAAAAGCCTTTTTCATTTACATCACATTCACCTCTTGAAACAAATCCATGATCAGAAACTGTGTTTTTCAACAAATAAGCCATCGTATTAAAATCATAAGAATCCTTATCTTTCTCCATTAAAGATTTGGCCATTACCTTAAAAGCTTCTGCACCATAAAAATCATCCGCATTAATAATTGCAAAATTCTCCTGAACGGCATCTTTAGCCATCAAAAGCGCATGACCAGTTCCCCATGGCTTTGTTCTTTCCGGGTTAATATATTTTTCAGGAACATTTTCAAGTTCTTGATATACATAAGCGATTTCGGCTTTGCCTTCAAGTTTTTTATTAAAAATGGCTTTAAATTCTTTTTCAAAACTTTTTCTAATAATGAAAACAAACTTCCCAAAACCTGCCTGAAGTGCATCATATAATGAAAAATCAATTATAGTATCTCCTTCAGGAGTAAAGGTGTCAATTTGTTTTAATCCTCCGTATCTACTCCCCATTCCAGCAGCTAAAATCACAAGTGTAGGCTTATTCATTTTTTGTTCTTTTTTATGTTTCTACTTTTACTTCTTAAATTACACGCAATTACTTATAAAACAACAATTTATAAGCTAAAAAAAGCTAAATCACTTTCTAAAAACCCTTAACTTTTTTACAAATATATTAAAATAAATTAAAAATGTGCTCGAGAACACTAAAAAAATGTGCTCGAGCACAAAAAGAATTTATTTGTTTAGTCTTTTTTATATATTTGTTTCATGATAAAAAAATATACTATACGCGATATTGCTCAATTAGCAGGAGTTTCTAAAGGCACTGTTGACCGTGTTCTACATAATAGAGGAAAAGTTTCAGAAGATGCTTTAATAAAAGTGAATAAAATATTAGATGAAATAAATTTTATTCCCAATCCTATAGCCAAAAATCTTAAAAACAATAAAGTATACCGAATTTGTGTGCTTTTACCCAATCCTGAAAAAGATGCTTACTGGAGTCCATGTGTAGTGAGTATCAATGATGTAATTTCAGAATTTAGAGCTTTTGGCATTAAAATAGAAACTTATTTTTTTGACGCTACTGATATAAGTTCATTTTTAGAAGCTAACTTAGAGATTCAAAACTCAGCCCCTGATGCCGTATTATTAGCTCCAATATTCCTTAAAGAAGCAAGTATAGCAATAGAAAACTACACTAAAGCAGGAATTACAGTTTCCAATTTTAATAATCAAATCGACTCTGAAAATATAAAAAATTTTATTGGACAGGATTTATATCAAAGCGGAAGAGTAGCCGCAAAATTATTGCATGCTATCTTAACAGATGGAGATATTGCTATCATTCATATTGATGAAAAATATAAGAATGCCATTCACATGCAAGAAAAGGAAAAAGGATTTAAAAGCTATTTTAATGATTTAAATGGTTTCCAAAATAAGATACTTACTTACAAACTAAACAATCCTAAATTTGAAGAAAAACTCAGAAGTATCCTAAACGAACAGCCTAATTTAAAAGGCATTTTTGTATCTACTTCAAAAGGATATCAAGTTGCCCAGATTATTAAAGAGCAAAGCTATCCTAAAATAGCATTAGTTTGTTATGATTTATTGAATGAAAATGTAGACTTTTTAAAAAATGGTGTTATTGATTTTCTAATACATCAAAACGTAGGACAACAAACTTATCTGGCACTCAAATATCTAGTTGAATATTTCCTTTTGGGAAAAGAAATTCCAAAAAAAATATTAATCCCTATTGACATCATTAATTCCGAAAATGTTACCCCATTTATAAAAGATTAAAAAACTTTTTCAACAAAATGCAAAATACCAAAAGAGGAAGCTATATGAAAATTAGGTAATGTAGTATCAGGATTAATCCAAGTACTCCAAAGAGGTTTATAAGTTCCATCAGTTTGTTTGTAATACTTAGCCCTATAAATTCCTGTTTCCATTTTGCCTTGTTTTAACAAATCTAATCTAGCGAGTGAGAAAATACTAATAGCCCCTTCAACTACATAACCATTAGCATTCAATGACGATTTTACCTCTATGTCATCTGATGGCCAATTCCATTTAAAATCAAATTGTTTATTGGGGTGAGCTTTAAAATCCATAATTCGGGGACTTGGATCTATTTCCAAACAATAATAAGGATTAAGCGAATCATTAATTCTAAAAAACAACTCAACCCTATCAGAATTATTAATACTGCTTTTAGAATTATCAGTTGTATCTATATAAACCTCTGGATCATTTACTTCAAAACAGAAAAAAAACATATCGGTATCCCAAAGCGCTTTAAATTGCATATTAATGAATTTGTTACTATCCCACGGAGAACAAAAGTTAGTCAAATTATTGGCTTTAGCCCATAGAGGATGGTTTCCTTTGCCATTTATTTTTAAAGTATTCTTCTCAATTTGTATTACATTATAGCTTTCCATAATAATCCATTCATTGTTTTTATTTGTCAAATCTAATTTCTTTTAAACTATAAATGTTTATAATAATTAAAAAAGGAGCAAAACTACTATTGTTTTACTCCTTTTTTTAGAAATTTTGTTTTTGATACTCTAGAAGTTTATGTAGTACTTTCTTTTTCTAATCTTTCTTTATTGAAGTACATTATACCCTAGAAAATATTAATCTGTTTGTTATTCAATATAAAACTTCTTAACAACAAGATTATTTTCTGTATTCACTCTAATTATCAAAGCCTTATTTTTCAAGTTTTCACAAGGAATATGCACTTCTTTTTTATTACTTACATCTTGACCTAAAACTTTTTTCCCATTAAAATCATAAATACTGACATTTGAAATTTCATTTTCCGACTGAATCGTTAATAAACCACTATTAACCGTAAAAGTCATTTCCTTCAGTTTATTTTCAACAGGCTGTTTGCTTGAAACTAAGCGTAAAGAAGAGCCACAACCTGTTAGCACTTTATTAGTTTCATAAGAATTCACTTCTTCAATAGCTTCTGTTGTTAAGCTATCATAATTTAACCTTAATTCAGAATCAGGGAAAAAGAAAGATATGGAAGCACCATCTTCTAATAAAAGATTATCAATACAAGTATTACTAGCATCTTTATCAATACGTGTTGGTGCATCGCCTCTAATTTCTATATTTTTAAGTTTAGCTCCTGTAACGCTATATAAAGCAAATGGATCATCACCTGTTCGTTCAGCATAATAATCTTCAATAACAACATCATCTACAATTGGATCACCATATTGATTAACCTGTACCCCTCCTAATGAAGCCGAAATACACGGAGTCTGACCATTGATAGGATCTCCATTTAGAATACTACATCCTTTGTATTTTATTTTATTAGTAGATCCACGAGTTACAATTCTTGTAGAGTGCGTCAATTTAATATTCTCAAATGTAATATCATATACTCCTCCCGTAACAAAAAAAGCATTTCCATCAAATTTAGAAAGCACTGATACATAATCGCCTGGCTGAAAATAATAAGGTGCCTGATCTGGATACACAGTTCCTTGAGCAACAAATATTTTCCACCTGTCACCTGAAATTAATTGAGGGACATAAGCAATATTAGTTCTTCCCCAAGCAATATGTGGATAATATTCATTAGTTACCGTATCTCTAACACGAACAGGATTTGTAGCGCTATTAGTATATCTCGATAAATATTTCCCTCCTGTTTGAGTGTATATCTCTAATGGAGTTGGAAAACCTGGTGAAATATCTACAATCATATAGCCTTTTCCGGTAGACACTAAGGTTCCTTGCGTAGCTGTAGGTGAATTTCGGGTGATATGGAAATCTTTGAACTCAATTCTTTTTGTCTTTTTTACAGTAATACTATTGATTCCAACATTAAAAACTAAGTTGGTACTATCCTTTCCTGCACCTTGAAATATTAAACGTCCCATTTTTGAAGCGTTCATATTAATACTATCTATTTCAATAGCATCCCCTATAGTATAAGTTCCTGCTGCAATCTTTACAACAACAGTATCATTATCATAGGTCAATAAATGATTTTTGGCTTTTGCAATTACTGCATTTAGACCGTCATGTGAAATTCCATAAGGCTCATTAGCTAATTCCCATTGAACAAGAGACTGTCCTTTTACAAATAGAGTTGGTAATAACAAAAGAATAAAAAATAGTAATTTTTTTTTCATAATTAATTGTGGGTTAATGGTTAATATAAAATAATTAATAACAAAAAGTATACATCATAACAAGCAGCAATTTTCACAAAAGAAACACAAACTACTGATAGTCAATTTACTTATTAACCAAAACTAAACTTAAAAACATTTAGAAATTATAATTTATCGTTCAAATTATAACACTTATTGATCGCTCTGCTATTCCATTGTTTTAGAATCAAGAAAAAACAAAAAAACGCCATCAATTGATGGCGCTTAAATAAAAAAAACAAAAATCTATTTTAACTTTTTTTAGACTCTTTTACAACATGATGCGTGTTAGGAACATTCCCTATTAGCTCTAATTTAATTACGCTTGCAATTTTGTCTGGAGCATTAGCAGGCAATTCCACTCTTAAATCACCATTAGCCAATACAGCCGTTTTCAAGACATTTCCATTAGCTATTAGTGTAGCTTTAGAAACTTTGTTCTTTAAATCTGAAATTTTAATCACACCACTTTTTGGCCAACTAAGGACTGATAAATACAATGTAGTATTACCATCTTTAGTATCTTTTTTAGTGATTCTACCCCACTCCACAGGACTTAATGGATTGGCTTTTGTTCCATAAATAGCTTCACCATTTACTTTCATCCAATCACCTATTTGTTTTAATCTTTCTACACTTTCAATTGGAAAAGTACCATCGCCTTTAGGACCTACATTTAAAAGAAAATTTCCCCCTTTAGAAGCAATATCTACCAAGTTAGTTATTAACTGCTCTGTTGACTTCCATCTGTGATCATAACTTTTATATCCCCAACTTGTATTCATGGTATTACAAGTTTCCCAATCTTTTCCGTCTAATTCTTCTAAACTTGGAATAACGCGTTCCGGTGTTTTAGTATCTCCTAAGAAATTAGGTTTCTTTAACCTGTCATTAGTAATAATTCCGGGTTGTAATTTTAAGAGATCATGCAGTTTTTGTGCGGTATCATCTCTCATATTTCTTGGGGTATCCCACCATAAAACAGATACTTTACCGTAATTAGTCAATAACTCTTTAACTTGTGGCACAGCAACCTGATCAATATAATCATTAAAAGATCTGGTTTTTTGTATTGGATCCCACTGACCGTCATTCTCCATAGCATATTTATCTACAGCCGTACTATCTGGATTAGCCCATCCACGATTCATTGTTCTAGAAGATGTTGCTCCTCCAGGATTATTCCAATCTTGTGCTTGCGAATAATAAAAACCTAGTTTTATTCCGTATTTCTCACATGCTTTTGCAAGTGGAGCTAAAACATCTTTTCCATAAGGACTAGCGTCAACAATATTCCACTTACTGGCATTGGTTTTAAACATCGCAAAACCATCATGATGTTTCGCTGTAATTACAATATATTTCATTCCGGCATCTTTGGCAATTTTTACCCATTCGTCCGGATTGTATTTTACAGGATTAAAATCTTTTGCATACGCCTGATACTCTTTAGCAGGGATTTTCATAATATTCATAATCCATTCAGCAGCTCCTGTTTTTTGTTTCATACCCTTATAAGATCCTGATAATTCAGGTACAGAGTACATTCCCCAATGGATAAACATACCAAATTTCGCATCTCTCCACCACTCCATTTTTTCATCTTGTGACATCTCTTGCGAATAAGTATTGCTAAAACAACACATAGTCAATAGAAGAATTAATAATTTTCCTCTTAGTTTAATAGCTTTCATTTTTAAGTTTAATTAATTGTTGAACAATAATTTATTGATGTAATTCATATTGCGTTTAAGAACAATTTTTATCTTACATTTTACATACGCAAGATAGCTATACTCAATTTACTTAAATATTCAATATCGTTCAAAAACTTATGCTAAATGAACGAAAAGCAATAGATTTCAAACAATTATGAACTCAGCAATCAATTTGAAAACTATTTAGAGAAAATTAATTATTCCGATTAATTCAAAAAAAATATCTGAATAAAACCAAATTAATTATTAATGCTAAATTTTGACTGATAACCACAATGCCTTACAATAACACATTACTAAGTTTGTATACCTATTTATAGATTACCAACCAAAAATAAATAAAAAATGAACCTACAAAAACTCTATTTATTCCTCTTTATTTGTTTAATGACAACTTCCTTTACAGGACAAGCTCAACAAAAAAAAACAGTTTCATTCGCTATAGACAATGAAAACTTTTTAATGAATGGAAAAAAATTCCAAATCATAAGTGGTGAAATGCATCCGCAAAGAATTCCAAAAATATATTGGAAACATCGCATCCAAATGGCCAAAGCTATGGGATGTAATACCATTGCAGTTTATATTTTCTGGAATGATATTGAAGAAACAAAAGGACAATTTGATTTTACCTCCAAAGAAAGAAATATTGCTGAATTCGTCAAGTTGTGTCAACAAGAAAACATGTGGGTAATTATGAGACCTGGTCCGTATGTTTGTGGAGAATGGGATTTTGGTGGTTTACCGCCCTATTTATTAAGCATCCCTGACATAAAAATCCGTTGTACTGATTCAAGGTATATGACTGAGGTTAAACGTTACATAGATCGGGTGGCAAAAGAAATTGTCCCGCTACAATGTACAAATGGAGGACCTATTGTAATGTTACAAATTGAAAATGAATACGGGAGTTATGGTAACGATAAAGCATATTTAGAGTCACTTAAAAAACTTTGGCTAGCAAACGGGATAAAAATTCCTTTTTATACCGCAGACGGCCCAACTGCAGCAAGACTTGAAGCAGGAACGCTTAATGGAGCAGTAATAGGTTTAGACAGCGGAAGTAATGAAAAAGATTTTAAGCTAGCTCAATCTTTAAATCTAAAAACTCCCATCTTTAGTAGCGAAACATACCCAGGTTGGCTAACACATTGGGGGAAGGATTGGGCTAAACGTGACACTACAAGAACATTTAAAGAAACCAAATTCGTACTAGAAACTGGAAGATCACTTAATTTTTATGTTATACATGGTGGTACCAATTTTGGTTTTACCGCAGGAGCAAATAGTAAAAATCCTACTAATTTTTTACCAGATGTTACCAGTTATGATTATGATGCTCCAATTAACGAACAAGGACAAGCTACAGAAAAATATTATGCCCTTAGAAAAATAATCGCTAAAAATGTTGATTATAAACTTCCTGCTATCCCAAAACCAATACCTACAATGGAATTACCGGAAATAGAAATGAGTGCTTTTACCTCGCTTTGGGATAACTTACCAGAAACAAAAAAAATCATTCAACCACAGCCTATGGAAGCTTTAGGACAAAGTCAAGGTTTTATAGTATACAGCACTCAATTAATAGGCGAAAAAAGCGGCAAACTAACAATAACTGAACCTCATGATTTTGCTTATGTTTTTTTAGATGGAAAATATATTAACACCATACAGCGAAATGGCGGAAACTGGACCATTACACTCCCTAAAACCGATGTAAAAAATCCGAGGCTAGATATTGTTGTTGAAGCAATGGGACATATCAATTACGGTCAATATATGATAGACCGAAAAGGAATTACCGACAGGGTGACGTTAAACGAAATGACATTAATGAATTGGGATGTATATTCATTAGCTTTTAAAGAAGATTATATTAAAAATCTGGCTCCTACCACAAGCCAAGATAATGCTAAAAAAATGTACTTTTTTAAAGGAAATTTCAACTTATCAAAAACCGCAGACACTTATATCGACATGAGTAAATATCAAAAAGGATTGGTTTGGGTAAACGGACACAATCTAGGACGATATTGGAATGCAGGCCCGCAAACACGCCTATACTGTCCTGCTCCTTATTTAAATAAAGGAAAAAATGAGATTATAATTTTTGACATGTTAGAAACACAATCCTTTCCTGTAAAAGGTTTTCAAACCGCAAAATAATATTTTCACAATTCATTTTTAAACCCAATACAATTTATTATGTCTATATAAAACTTATGCTACATATTAAAGCAGATTCAAGAATCTAACGCAATTTTATTAAAAGATGAAAAAAAATAATTACAAATATTTAGGTTTATTCACTGGTTTAATTTTATGTTTTGGATGTAAAAACCAAGCATTAGTTGGCACGAAAAGTAAAGCAGAATCAAATGCTAAACCTAACATTATTTATATTCTAGCCGATGATATGGGTTATGGTGATTTGAGTTGTTATGGTCAGACCAAATTTAGCACACCCAATATAGATAAATTAGCAAAGGAAGGTATGTTGTTTACGCAACATTATGCAGGGACTACAGTTTGTGCACCATCCAGATCTTCATTTTTAACCGGACAGGATACAGGACATACTCCTGTGAGAGGAAATAAAAGAGCAGGACTGGAAGGTGAATGGCCTATGCCAGCTAAGACCTTCACTTTAGCCGAAGTCTTAAAAGAAAAAGGCTATCAAACAGGGGCTTTTGGTAAATGGGGACTTGGTTTTCCTGGTTCTGAAGGAGATCCTTTAAATCAAGGATTTGATACTTTTTATGGATATAACGCACAAAATTTAGCGCACAATTATTATCCGTATTATTTATGGAATAACCGCGAAAAGGTCATGTTAAAAGGAAATGAGGGGACTCAAGAAAATGAATATGCTCCTATTTTAATTCATGAACAAGCTTTAGCGTTCATTGAAAAAAATAAAGACAAACCTTTCTTTTTATATTACCCAAGTATTATTCCTCATGCAGAATTAGTGGCTCCAGAGGTGTACATGAAAAAGCATATTGGACATTATGGACCAGAAAAAGAATACAAAGGAAACGATGGTCAAAGAAAAGGATATAGACTAGGAAAGTATGGCTCTCAAAAATATCCACATGCAGCTTTTGCAGCTATGATTAATTTACTAGACGATCAAGTGGGTGAAATTATGGATAAAGTAAAAGCTTTAGGCTTGGAGGATAATACAATTTTCATTTTTACTTCGGATAATGGTCCACACCTTGAAGGAGGTGCTGATCCAGATTATTTTGACAGTAATGGAATCTATAAAGGCTATAAGCGAGACTTGTATGAAGGAGGAATTCGAGTACCAATGATTGCAAAATGGAAAGGAAAAATACCTAGTGGGGTTACAACAAATCAAGTTTCGGCTTTTTGGGATGTTATGCCTACTGTTACCGATATTTTAAAAATTGAAAAACCAAGTAATATTCAAGGAATTTCATTTTTACCTACTATTTTAGGGCATCAAGAAAGTCAAAAACAACATGATTATTTGTACTGGGAATTTCATGAAAAGAAAGGAAGACAAGCGATACGAAGAGGAGATTGGAAATTAATTCGATACAATGTAAATAATGGTGGGAAATATCAGTTGTATAATTTAAAAGATGACGCTAGTGAAACTAATGATTTAGCTAATAAATTACCAAATGAGGTAGCTCAATTAGCTAAGATATTAGAAGGAGCCAGAGTAGAATCAGAAGTTTTTGAATTTGAAAAAAAGAAGTAAGATAGCTTCGAAACTTGTCCTATCGGGTTCATAAAATAATAGTGTCATAATTACAATCAGTTCATTCCTGATCTAGTAGTTTACTTATCCTTATTGCAAATACGATCGGGAATCCACAATTCAATTCGTAAAAGATGGACTTTATAAAATAGTTCCAAAAGACAAAGAGACAGTTATCAGTATTGACTTTTTTTGTGAACAAGGACAGAACAATTAGCAACATTGAGATTAATATAAAGTACCACACTAACGACAAACGAATTGAAGAAGTTAAAAAATTTATTCAGTCAATAAAAATGTAGACGCCAGCAAAGGTGAAAGGACAATAGGTTAAATCAAAAGTGGCACTATTTGCATAGAAAGAAAAGAAAAACATTGCATAACAGCAGTTTACAAAAATAGTAGGGTTTAGACTTAATTGAAAGTTGGTTTTGTACTTCCAAAGTCAGTGTTTAACCAAAAGTTTAAACTTCCTTAATCTGCCACTTCTGCAAGCTGCGAAAGGTTCTAATTCTAAATTGAGCATACAAACGTTTTATTTGTGCAATATTTTGGCAAATAACTACAAAAGTCATAGGTACAAAAACTATAAATTTGACAAACACATTAATCCTCAACTTCACACGAATATGTATAAAATATTAAAAATTTCGTTTTACTTACAAGTTTGCTTAACAACGCAAGCTTTTAGTATGGATTATAAAATCTCAAACAACTCTTTGTCTCAACAAATCAATAAAATACATTTTTTTAATGACATCCAAGAACAAAAGGAAGCCCTAATTACTATCAAACTGTTACTGGATAAAAAATACATTAATGTTAAAACAAATTATTTAAAGGGATATCAAACTATAATAGCATCTAACTTTAATTATAAAAATAGTAAAGAACTTAATGCTATTTTAATTTCAAATAAAGATGCTGTTCAAAACATTATCGAAAAGGTAAATACTGCCTTAGAAACACCTTTAGCATCAAAATCATTATTTCAAAATGATTTTCCAAAAGCTTTTAATTTCAGAAAACCAGAACATATAAATGAGGAAACAATTTTCAGTGACTGGGAATCTAATTATTCAAAGTTAGATGGGATTTTTGGTAAAGTATTAAATGAAGAATTAAATGAACTTAAAACTAAAAATAGTCCAAATTTCTTTAATCGATTTGCTATTGACAACCCTTCAAAACTAGTGGTATTGCATTTTAATGGGAGATCCAGAAGTCCAAAATGGGAAATAAACAACTATTCTGCTGGTCACTGGATTTACACTACAGGTTGTGACTTAACGAAAGATATTAATGAAAATGACACTGAGATTTATGTATCTGATTCTAATATCTTTAAAACAAATTACGGGATTCGTGGTGCAAAAAAGAATGATGATATAGTACTTGTACCATTAGACAATAATGGTCAAAAAATATGGGAAGATGCCGAACAAATTACTCTAGTATCTAAAGAAAATGGAAAAATAACAGTGCTTCGTGGTCAATACGGCACCAAAGCTCGCACTTTTATTGCAGGAAAAACTTATATCGCTCCTCATTTTGTAGAAGGACCTTGGGGAAATATTAAAATTAATAATTTAATGTGGGCATATAACTTATCTACTACTTGCCCAAAAGATAAAAATGGTAAACAATGTGCTGATATTTTAGCTGATGAAATCGCATCGTGGTTTAAACTAGATGGTCCATTATTTGCTTTTAATGGTATTCAATTTGATGTTTCCCCATGGAATATGAAAAATGCCTTACTTAAAAAAGTTGCCGATATAGATAATGATGGAAAAGTAGATAGCGGATACATTAACAATATCAATGTTTATGGTCAAGGTGTTTTACAATTTTACACTCGATTAAAACAAAAATTAGGACCTAATAAATTAATTATTGCCGACGGAGCTTTAGAAGACAGTCAGAGAGCCGTTGGTGTAATAAACGGAATGGAAGCCGAAGGATTTTGTACTTGGAATGATGTGTACAAAGAGTTTTCAAAACCCTTAAGTTTTTTTAATTATTGGAATAAATATGGGGTGAAAGATCAATTCTCTTATGTAACCCATAAAGATAAAATGGAAGGCAGTGATAAAGAGAAATTGGATAGAGAACGAATGGTTGCCGCAACAGCACAATGTTTGGGTGTTGGCATAAACTCTGTGACTGACAACACCATCAAGGATAAAAATAATAAATTCTCCTTTATAGATGAACTCACAAAAGGTTCCGAAAAAATTACACATTGGTTAGGAAAACCACTAGGAGCAATGATAAACATTGCAGAAACAAAATCTCCTGTAATACAATCATTAAAACAATATAAAATTGAAAGTCAGGATTACAGTTCCAAATTAACTGATACAGGAATTAATTTCACAGCATTAAAACAAGACCTTAAAAGTTCTTCCGTTAGCATCAAAAATGTTGCACTGCCTAAAGGCGATATTATCATCTGTTTTGATGCTATTACAAATAGTCCTTTACCAGGTTTCAATGAATCTATTCCGCGTCAAATTTCGGTTTCATTAAAAGGACGAAACCCTGAAGAAAATACAGCTGATGAGATTTTAAATTATGTAAATTCTAAAGATATGCTGCCTTGTAGTTTCTATTTTAGAAATGCAGGCGGAACAAATGCCGACATAGTGATTACTTTAGAAGGTAACACCAACTTTTCTCTTAAAAACTTCCGAATTTATAACTCGCCACAAGTACTGGCGCGTGAATTTGAAAATGGTGTTGTCTTAGTAAATCCATCACTTAACGACTATACTTTTAATTTAAATGAGCTTTTTCCAAAGCAACATTTTAAAAGAATCTCAGCTACCAAAAATCAAAAAAACGAATTGAATACTGGAGAAAAAGTAGGAGAAAAAGTGCTGCTATCGAAATTAAACGGTTTGTTTCTTATTAAAGACAAATAACCAAGATTACTATAAATTACTATAAACCAAAATTTAAATGAAAAAACTCACACTTATATTAGCTCTCTTTTTAAGTAATTGCTTTCTTTTTGCTCAAGAAAAATTTGAAATTGGAACAAACGATTTATCCATCAAATTTGAAGTTAAAAAGGATGCAACACTAAAAGAAAGACTGCTACTTCCTGCTAAATATCAAGGAACTATAGATTTACCAGAAACTATCGATCAATCTGATGTTCCAGTTTCCTTACATTTAAGTGGTCAAGACAGACCTAGTCATCACGGTATAAAACTTGCTGGTGGAATGCCTGGAATGACACTTAAATTTGTAAAAAAGGAAGAACAGACTATGCCTTGGGGTAAAAGAATTATGATATATCTGAAAGATTCAGATTTAAAGCTAGAGCTTATTTCATATTACGACTTTTATGAAGGAACCAGCACTTGCAGACGCTATACAAAAATTACTAATCAAGGTAAAAAAGATGTTGATATTGAATTTCTAAGTTCGGCTATGATTAATAATGTGGGGAATTTAGGCGAAGGCGCTTTAGAAGATAAAATACGTATACACTGGGCTAATAATAGCTGGAAATCAGAAGGGCAATGGCATGAAGAAACCCCTTCTGAAGCTGGTTGGGGTGCCAATGGAATATTTCAATTATCGGGCATATTTCATAATAATTTAGGTTCTATGTCAACTGTAAAAGAGCTTCCTATGGCCATGGTTGAAAATAAAGCGACTGGTTTAATCTGGTTTTGGCAAATTGAGCACAACGGCTCTTGGCATTGGGAATTTTCGAATGTACAAACACCCAAAAACTTTTCGGGATTAAAATATAGTTCGCCAACTTACATATACCTAGGTGGACCTGATGAGCAACACCACCAAGCTTGGAAGAGCTTAAAGCCAGGTAAATCATATCAAACCGTTCCTGTTGCCATAGGCTGTGTAAAAGGAAAATTTGAAGATGCCGTTAGTGCATTAACAAGCTACAGAAGAAAAGCGCTTTTAAGTGCTAACAAAGACAATGTTGCATTGCCTGTTATTTTTAATGATTACATGAATTGTTTGTTTGGCGACCCTACAACTGCTAAAGAAATTCCTTTAATCAAAGCTGCCGCAGAAGTGGGTTGCGATTATTTTGTGGTAGATGCCGGATGGTACGCCGAATTAAAAGAAACATGGTGGGATGCTGTGGGCCTATGGTTGCCTGGTAAAACCAGATTTCCAAACGGAATTAAGGAAGTTATGGACAGCATAAAGTCTAAAAAAATGATTCCGGGACTTTGGCTTGAAATTGAAAGAGTCGGTATACATTCTCCTTTAAAAGACAAACCTGATAGTTGGTTTTTTATGCGACATGGAAAAAGAGTGATGGATCATTCGAGTTTTTTCTTAGATTTTAGAAATAAAGATGTAGTAGATTATGCAACTAAAGTAGTAGACCGTTTGGTGAATACTTATGGTGCTTCATATATAAAAATGGATTATAACACCAACACTTTAATGGGTACAGAAACCAATTCGGAAAGTTTTGGTCAGGGCTTATTAGAGCATCAAAGAGCCTATCTTTCTTGGATGAGAGGTATTTATGCTAAATATCCCGATTTAGTCATAGAAAATTGTGGTAGCGGAGGTGTAAGAATGGATTATGCCATGCTTTCTCTTCACCAGCTTCAGTCATCCAGTGATCAGACTGATTATAGAAAATACCCTTCTATTGTAGTTGGCGAAATGGCTGCAGTTTTACCAGAACAATTAGCGGTATGGTCGTATCCGCTAAAAGATGGAAACAAGTACGAAGCGGCATTTAATATGGTGAATGCCATGTTATGCAGAATCCATCAAAGTGGCCATCTGGCAGAACTACCAACTGAAAGTTTAAACCAAGTAAAAAACGGTATTCAAGTTTATAAAAACGAATTAGCAAAAGTGATACCTCAAGCCACAGCATTTTTCCCATTAGGTTTTGCCAAAATTTCTGATAATTTAAATCCAGTGGCTTTGGGGTTAACATCTGAAAAAGCTGATTATTATGCAGTGTGGCGATTAGGAGGATCAGAAAGGGTGCATATTGAATTAAAAAACAAAGGAAAAGCAGCAATTTTATATCCTAAAGATTTGGGCGTAAAACTTACCCAAGGGTCGAATTCTTTCGATGTAATTTTTCCTGAAACCTATAATGCTGTAATAATAAAAGTTACAAAATAGAACTACTGTTAAACTAAAATCATAAAAATGAATAAAATAACCCTATTATTTTCAACTATTTTCTTGTCCGCATTATTTAGTAATGCGCAAACAAAAAATTCACAACCTAACATTCTCTTTGCAATTGCCGATGATGCTTCTTATGAGCATATGGGTGCCTATGGCTGTCAATGGGTAAATACTCCTGCATTTGATAGAATAGCAAAAGAAGGTGTGCTTTTTAATAAAGCATACACCCCTAATGCAAAATGTGCTCCTTCCCGTGCAACTATTTTAACTGGAAGAAACTCTTGGGAACTAGAACAAGGAGCTAATCACATGTCTTTTTTCCCTAGTAAGTTTACATCCTTTCCCGAAGTTTTAGCAAAAAACGGATATCAGGTGGGCTACACTGGAAAAGGTTGGGCTCCAGGAACTGCAAAAAATGCAGATGGAACTCCAAGAGATTTATTGGTAAAATCATATAATGCTAATAAATTAGATGCTCCTACTACTGGCATACATTCTGATGATTATGCCGCTAATTTTAATGAATTTTTAGCAAAAAGACCTTCAAACAAACCTTTCTTTTTTTGGTATGGAGGTTGGGAGCCACATCGTCCTTATGAATTTGGTTCTAGTTTAAAAAATGGTAAAAAATTATCTGATTTATACGATGTATATGCTATGTGGCCTAAAACAGATTCTGTAAAAACAGATATTCTGGATTATGCATATGAATTAGAATACTTTGATAAACAATTGCAAAAAATGATTGACAAATTAGATAAAGAAAATTTGTTAGACAATACCGTCATCATTGTAACCTCAGATAATGGAATGCCTTTCCCGAGAATTAAAGGTCAAGAATATGAATATTCAAACCACCTTCCGTTAGCAATTATGTGGCCTAAAGGCATCAAAACAACCAATCGTAAAATCGAAGACTTTGTCAACTTTACTGATTTAGCACCAACGATTCTTGAATTAGCAGGTGTAAAAGCCGAAAATAACAACATGAAACCCATAAGAGGAAGAAGTTTAGTAAACATTTTAAAATCAACTAAAGAAGGTCATTTAGAAACGGATAGAGACCATGTACTCATTGGTAAAGAAAGACATGATATTGGAAGACCAAATAATGAAGTCTACCCTATCCGAGGCATTTTCAAAGGAGATTATTTGTATCTATACAACTTTAAAACAGATAGATGGCCGGTAGGAAATCCAGAAACAGGCTACCTTAATTGCGATGGAAGCCCTACTAAAACGGCTATTTTAAACACCTTTGGGACGAGTCAAAACGTACTATGGCAACTTAGTTTTGGTAAACGACCACAAGAGGAATTATATAATGTAAAAACAGACCCTTTATGTTTAAATAATCTTGCTGCTGAATCTGATTTTAAAGCACTTAAAGAAAAACTACATCAGCAAATGACTAACGAGCTAACAGCCCAAAAAGACCCTAGAATTTTAGGCAAAGGTGATATTTTTGAAAGCTATAAAATATCCCCATTAAAATACATGAATTACTACGAAAATTTCTTATCAGGTAAATTTAATGATCAATTATTCTGGGTAAATAAATCCGATTATCGTCCAGAACAAGCTAAATAATGTAAAGCCTATAAATACTCATAGTATAGAATATTTATTAGTTTTTAAAATAATCAATCAAAACCAAGCATCGATGAAAACAATGAAATCACAGAGTAAGCTTAAACTTTTATTACTGGCTATACTTTGCTTCAGTAGCACTTTTAGTAATGCGCAACAACTCACAAAAGACCAAAAAATGGCTTGGTGGAGAGAAGCAAAACTTGGAATGTTCATTCACTGGGGAGTATATTCGGAACTGGCTGGGGTTTGGAATGGAGTACAACAAAAACAACAATCGGCAGAATGGATAATGAATGTAATGAAAATTCCTGTTACTGAATATCAATCTTATGCTAAGAAATTTAACCCTGTAAATTATAATGCTGACGAATGGGTTAAAACCGCTAAAGATGCCGGAATGAAATATATCATTATCACTGCAAAACACCATGATGGTTTTGCTATGTTTAAAACCAATGCCAGCAAATGGAACATAGTAGACGCAAGTCCATATGGAAAAGACATTCTAACACCACTTGCCGAAGCTTGTAAAAAATACGGAATAAAACTTGGGTTTTATTACTCACAATCTCAAGATTGGACTAACCCTGGTGGAAATGTTTCTCCTAGAGCTGCGGCTTATGGCTGGGACAATCCAAAAAGCTGTGAAATTGATGCTTACGCGGTAGCACATGATGGAAAATGGGATCCAATCCAAAGCAAACAAAATTTTTCTCAATATATCAAGAATGTGGCCGTTCCACAGGTTAAGGAACTACTAACAAATTATGGTGATATTTCCATTTTATGGTGGGATACACCAAGATCTATGACAGAAGATGCGGCAAGACAATTACAACCTTTATTAGACCTACAACCAGGAATTATTACCAATGACAGATTATGCAAACCAAACTTTTTAGGTGATACTAAAACCTATGAGCGTAAAATACCTAGCTTACAAGAGCTGGATGGACAAGATTGGGAAGCCTGCAATACCATGAATACAAGCTGGGCCTATAAGAGTTGGGATAATGATTGGAAAAGCTATGAAGAATTGTTAACTAGTTTAATTGATATTGCATCTAAAGGTGGTAACTATTTACTAAACGTAGGTCCAAAACCTGATGGAACTTTCCCTGATGAAGCGAAAGAAAGACTTAAAAAAATTGGTGATTGGATGAAAGTGAATGGTGAAGCTATTTATGCTACTAAAGTTAATCCTTTAAACCCTGTTAGTTGGGGAAGAATCACTAAAAAAGATGATGCAAAAGGAAATACGACGCTATATATTTCTGTTTTTGAATGGCCTAAAAACGGTGAGCTTACACTTCCTGATTTAAAAAACAAAGTAAGCAGTGCAACACTTTTAGCCAATGGAAAAGCTTTAAAAACAACTACATCTGACAAAGGACTGACTATCAAAGTACCAACTAATGCACCAGATAAAGTAGCAAGCGTAATAAAAGTACAAGTAATAGGAAATCTTACTGTAGATTTTTCAAAACTAAAAGAAATTCCAGTAGCCAAAAAACCTAAATTGTCACCAGAGCAAAGAGCTAAAAAAGAAGCAGAAGACAGGAAAAATGATATTGACAATTAGTATATAAATTTGAGTTTTTAGATGTTTGAAATGGGAAAAGCCGGAGATTTAATCTTTGGTTTTCCTATTTTAAAAAAATAAGCCCCTACCCTTCTATTTTACCCTTAAAAAAAACAACATGAAAAAATTAAACGGAATTATTTTACTCGCCTTACTCTTCCAATTCTTAACTGCATTTAAAAGTGAGGATAAAGCTACCATCGAAAACCAAAACATTAGTCGCGAATTTTCAGTTAGTAAAAATAGATGGGTGACTACTAAAATAACAAACAAAAAAAATGCTCAAACATTGATTCCATTATCTTGTGATGAGTTTAAAATAAGAATTTCCAAAGGAACTGATAAAACAGGAACCGATAAAATACTTAGTACAAAGGATTTTATCTTTGTTTCCCAAAAGAAATCTAAAGCTAAGAATAGTGAAATTCTAAGTGTCAAACTAAAAAATGAATCATTAGGGCTTCAAGTCACTTTAAACTATGAATTGGGTAAAAATGATTTTTATTTACGTAAACAATTAGAAATAGAAAGTACTAAGGATTTTACGATAGAGCGAGTTGATGTGGAATCAATGGCTTTTGAAGATGCGTACCAACCTTATAAACTGAAATCGATTACGGCAAACAGCAAAGGAAAACCAAACTGGAAACCGGGTCTTGGTCAGCCATTATACACCAAAACCAGTGGTACATTCTGGGGAATTGAATTTCCAGCAGCAACAAATTTTGTTGAAAAGAAACAATTAAATTGTGGTTATTTATCTGGTAAATCAGTAAATAAAGATTCAAAATACACATCATACAAATCAGTTGTGGGAGTTGCCGCTGATAGTAATTTGATAGATGAGGCTTTTTTTAATTATATAGACGAGATCAGAGTTCGTCCGCTACGCCTTCAAATTCAGTATAATTCATGGTTTGATTTTGGTAAAGCTGTTACTCAAGAGTCATTTTTAAAAAGTGCCAATATCTTAAACGAAGAATTAGTAGTAAAAAGAAATTGTCGTCCTTTAAGTGCTTATGTGATAGATGATGGTTGGGAAGATAGTTTTTCTCCAAAATCCGATTGGTCTGATGAAGTTTGGAAAACAAATGAAAAATTCGATACTGATTTTGATACGCCTTTAAACAAAGCAAAAGATTTTAAATCAACAATAGGTCTTTGGCTTAGCCCAGGGGTTTTGTTTGGATCAACCAGAATGCAAAAATCGATGAAAACGCAAGGTTACGAGACCTTACAACATTCCATGTCTTTATCGGGACCTAAATATATGGCGGCTTTAAAAAAGAGACTTTTGTGGTTGACGGAAAAAGGAATTTCCTATTACAAATTTGACGGAACTTTTGGTCATCTGCGTCAAAGAGATTTTGAATTAGAAGGACGTGGCACTGCTGCAATGCCTCAATTAAACCTAACTAATTTACAATCGGGCGATTCAATCCTGAACAGCTCAAAATACGATGAGTTAAAAACCTATTATTTGGTTTCGGGAACAGAAAAAATGATTGATATTTTTGATGCAATGGCTAAAATCAATCCAAATGTGTACATCACTATTTCTAACGGAGTTTATTTGAGTCCTTGGTGGTTACAACATGTAGATGCCAGCTGGATGATCAATGCAGGAGACGCTTCAAAAGGTAGTGGTAGAACAGATGAATTGACGTATAGAGATGGGATTTATTATGAGATTTGGAAAAAAGAAAACACCAAATTTCCTATGAATGCTATTTTTAACCATGAACCTAAAAAAACAAAGGCTGAAGAAGACAAAAACTCCGATGAATTTCAAAAATATTTATTGATGAATTTCTCAAGAGGAACTGGCCTTATCGAACTGTATTTAAAAACAGATATCGTAACCGCTTCTGATTGGGACGTACTGGCAAATGGATTAAAATGGGTGTACCAAGTATTTCCAACATTCAAGAATATACACATGCATGGTGGTAACCCAAACCAAAAAGAGGTTTACGGATACACAGCATGGGATAGCAATCAAGGATACATCTCGTTCCACAATCCGTCTGATCTTCCTGTAAAATATAGGCTTAAACTTGATGAGCAAATTGGAGTAAAAGAAGGCAAACAATTGTATCAAATTTCCTCAATGTTAAAAGATGGAACGCTAGGTTTTGCAACTAATTATAAATATGGAGATACCATAGAAATTGAACTAAAACCTAAACAAATTATGGTTGTTAATTTCAATACAAAAGCTTTAGATTGGAATAAACTTTTAGCTATAAAATAATAAATGGTTTTAATTATATGCAGTTGAAGGAAAGTAATCTAATACTTTCCTTCAACTGTTTAATTTGTATTTTTTAATAGCTGACAAAATGAATTCTAATAATATATCAAAGTTTTTTTTACTATTTTTTATTGGCATTGGATTATCGTTATGCTCATACAGTCAAAAGGCAACACCACAACCCTCATCTTTAAAACTTTGGTACACGCAGCCCGCAAATGCAAGCATAGCCGATCTTCCTAAAGGAAAAAAAGATGATCTAGAATGGTTAAAAGCATTGCCTTTGGGAAATGGTTCTTTAGGTGCTATGGTTTTTGGGGACGTAAACAAAGAACGTATTCAGCTAAATGAAGAAACCATGTGGTCAGGCAGTCCTGATGACAATGACAATCCGAATGCTTATCCTGCACTTGCCGAAATTAGAAAATTACTTTTTGAAGGAAAATACAAAGAAGCAAACCAACTAACAAAGAAAACACAAATTTGTAAAGGAAAAGGAACAGGACGCGGAAATGGAGCGAATGTACCTTTTGGTAGCTTTCAAACATTAGGTGATTTATGGATCGATTTTGAAAAACAATCCACTTACGAAAATTATCATCGTGAATTAGATTTAGAAGATGCTGTGATAAGAGTAAGCTATACTCAAGACGGTATCAAGTATAAAAGGGAAATTTTTGTTAGTCAACCAAACCAATTGATGGTTATTAAATTAACAGCCGACAAATCAGGGAGTATCTCTTTTAAAAGTTCAATGACTAGACCCGAAAGATTTGAAACAACAGCAAAAGACAATGAGTTAATAATGCAAGGGTCACTTTCAGATGGCAAAGGCGGTAATGGATTAGAATACATGGCAAGATTAGCTGCCGTAAACAAAAATGGAACCGTACGCTATGAAGGTGCTAATCTAATTGTTGAAAATGCCGATGAAGTAACATTGTTACTCACAGCTTCTACTAATTATGTTTTAAATTATCCTAATTATAAAGGGCGACCTTATAAAAAAATTACTGCCGCCAACTTAGAAAAAGGAAAGCGGACTTCTTACAATGATCTATTAAAGTCTCATTTAGAAGATTATCAAAAATATTTTAATAGAGTAAGTCTTAAACTAAGTTCTCAATTAGATACGATTCCTACCGATGTAAGAATTCAGGAGTTTAAAAAAACGAATTCAGATTTACATTTGGTAGAGCTTCTATTTCAATATGGTAGGTACTTATTGATATCTTCTTCCAGACCAGGAACTTTACCCGCAAATTTACAGGGAATTTGGACAAATAAAATTCAAACTCCTTGGAATGGTGATTTTCATACCGATGTCAATGTCCAAATGAATTATTGGTTAGCCGAAACTGCTAATTTAGGGGAAATGCATTTACCCCTATTTGATTTAATGGAATATTTACAGAAGCCAGGAGCTAAAACTGCTAAAACACACTATAACTGCCAGGGTTGGATAGTACATCCTATCACGAATGCGTGGGGATTTACTGCTCCGGGAGAAGATTCAGGTTGGGGAATGCACATTGGTGGAGGTGCTTGGCTAACGACCCATATCATGGAACATTATTACTTTACTTTAGATAAAAATTTTTTAAAGAAAAGATATCCAATTTTAAAAGGATCTACCCAATTTTATATGGACTGGCTAATCACTGATCCTAAAACGGGCGAGTTGATTTCAGGACCTTCTGTATCTCCAGAAAATAAATTTAGAGCATCGGATGGCAGTATTAGTAAAATATGTATGGCGCCAGCACACGATCAACAAGTAATTTGGCAATTGTTTAAAAACTATATAGATGCCTCTAAGGAATTGAAAATAAAAGATGCTTTTTTAGAAAAAGTAATTCAAGCCCAGCAAAAATTAACAAAACCAAAAATTGGTAGCGATGGGCGTTTGATGGAATGGAATGAGGAATTTAAGGAAGTAGAAAAAGGACATCGCCACATATCCCATTTATTCGCATTACACCCAGGATATCAAATTGATATTGACAAAACACCAGAATTGGCTTTAGCTGCAAAAAAATCATTAGATTTTAGAATTGCAAATGGAAGTGGTCAGACAGGTTGGAGTGCGGCTTGGTTAATTAATCAATATGCCAGATTACGAGAGGCAGAAAATGCAGAACACAGTTTAAATACTGTATTATCCAAAAGTATCAACCCAAATATGTTTGGCTCACACCCTCCTTTTCAGATGGATGCTAATTTTGGAACTACCGCAGGCATTATAGAAATGTTGCTTCAAAGCCAATCGGGAAAAATAGTACTTCTTCCCGCATTACCTAAAGATTGGAAAGATGGTGAAGTTTGTGGACTTTGTGCCAGAGGAGGTTTTGTAATTGATATGAAATGGGAATCGGGTGAGCTTATTAATGTTCGTGTCTTTTCTAAAAAAGGAGGCGATATCACACTCAAATACAAAGACAAAGAACTCTCATTTGCAACAAAAAAGAACAAGGAATATTTCCCGATGAAAGAAGGAAAAACATTTAGTAAATAAATGTAAAAACCAATTGAAGTATCATAAAAAAAGTAGTATGGGATTTTCTTAGCGTCCTTTTCAACTTTTTATATACCATCAAAAAATATTGTTTAAAATTCTAAATTTAACATTAATGACTTATATAAAATGAAAAAAAAACATCTGCTTTTCTTTAATGTATTCGTATTAATTCAAACCTGTGTTTTTGCACAAACGAGACAAATAATAACGCTCTCCTCTGGTTGGAAGTTCCAAAAAGGAGACCAAACAGAAGCTTATGCTCCTAATTTTAACGATTCTAAGTGGGAATCTGTTAGCATTCCGCATGACTGGGCTATATTTGGTCCTTTTGATAAAAATATTGACATGCAAAAGGTTGCAGTTCGTGAAAATGGAGAAAGAATACCTTCAGAAAAAACAGGAAGAACAGGATCGTTACCGTTTATAGGCACTGGATGGTATCGTATAAAACTTCCCTTAAAACAACTTCATAAAGAAGAAAAGGTAATTTTATCTTTTGAAGGAGCCATGAGCCAGCCAATCGTTTATATTAATGGAGAAAAAGTAGGAGAATGGTCTTACGGCTACAGTTATCATTATTTTGATATTACTAAATATTTAAATAAAAGCAAAAATACCTTAGCCGTCAAACTTACCAATTTAGATCAAGCTTCTCGTTGGTATCCTGGAGCTGGATTATATCGTAAAGTACAGTTAATTATAAAAAACGAAAAAAGCGTACAACAATGGGGTACAAATATCACTACTTTAGATGCTGATACAAACTTAGCTAATGTTACTATTAAAACAAAAGTTAATGGCGAAAATTTAAGCTTAACCACTGATATTATAGAGATTGCCTCAGGTAAAGTGGTGGCGACCGATAAAGCTACGAAAGCTAATAATGATGAATTTATTCAGGAAATTAAGGTAACAAATCCCAAACTATGGAGTCCTGAATCTCCAAATCTGTATAAAGCTATTTCCCATTTGTACGATGGAAATCAATTAAAAGACGAAACAAGCACTACTTTTGGAATAAGAACCATAAGCTATAGTGCAACTAATGGATTCCGTTTAAATGGTAAAAACCTAAAATTTAAAGGAGTTTGCTTACACCACGATTTAGGTCCTTTAGGAACTGCTACCAATAAATCTGCCTTGCGAAGACAACTGAAAATTTTAAAAGACATGGGCTGTAATGCTATCAGAACCTCACACAACATGCCTTCGATAGAGCAATTAGAACTTTGTGATGAAATGGGAATTATGGTTATGGCAGAAAGTTTTGACGAATGGAAAAAAGCTAAAATGAAAAATGGCTATCACTTGTATTTTGATTCAGAAGCAGAAAAAGATATCGTTAATTTAGTAAATGCTACTAGAAACCATCCTAGTATTGTGATGTGGTGCTCCGGTAATGAAGTACCTGACCAATCTAGTCCAAATGGAATAGAAATAGCAAAACGTTTACAAGATATTTTCCACAGAGAAGATCCAAGCCGTCCGGTAACATCAGGAAAAAGTCAGGTTGCTAAAATTATTAAATCAGGTTTCGGAGCTCTATTTGATGTTCCCGGATTAAATTATCATTTAGCTTTATATGAAGAAGCACACAAACTTTTACCACAAGGTTTTATTTTAGGTTCAGAAACGGCTTCGGCTTTTAGCTCCCGAGGAGTATACAAATTCCCTGCTGTTCTGGCTAAAAACAAAAAGTATGATGATAACCAATCCTCATCGTATGACCTCGAATATGCCGGTTGGGGAAATCTTCCAGATGATGATGCAATGATGCAAGATGATAAACCCTGGGTAATTGGAGAATTTGTATGGACTGGTTTTGATTATTTGGGTGAACCAAATCCATACGACACCACTTTACCTAATAAAAATTTATTTTCTAGAAGCTCTTATTTTGGTATTTGCGATTTAGCCGGTATTCCTAAAGACCGCTACTACTTATACCGAAGCCGATGGAACGAAAATGACGAAACCTTACATATTTTACCTCATTGGACTTGGAAAGGACGAGAAGGCGAAACAACCCCAGTTTTTGTATATACCAACTACCCTACAGCCGAACTTTTTATAAACGGAAAAAGTATGGGCAAACAAACCAAAAGTAATGCAACGCCACTAAAAAGGTATCGCTTAATGTGGATGGACGTAAAATATGAGCCTGGCACAATAAAGGTAGTTGCTTATGATGAAAAGGGTAATGTTAAAGCTACTAAAGAAATAAAAACTGCTGGAGAACCTTATAAAATAGTTTTAAATCCTGATAAAAAAACATTAGATGCAAATGGAGAAGATATTTCATTTGTTACCGTTAGTGTAGTTGATAAAAATGGTATTGAATGCCCAACAGCCACCAATCAATTGAATTTTAAAGTTACAGGAGCTGGAACATACAGAGCTGCTTGTAATGGTGATGCGACATCTTTAGAGCAGTTTCATTTGCCTACAATGAAATTATTTAGCGGTAAATTAGTGGTATTGGTGCAATCTGGAATTAAAGCGGGAAAAATAAATTTAGAGGTAAGCGGAAAAGGGCTGAAAGGAACCAATTTAAATTTAAACAGTACTTCAACTGATTCTAATAAATAAGGTTTTAATTCTTTTATACTAAAAAGCAGCATCCGAAAAGGTGCTGCTTTTTTATTTTACAATACTTAATATTAATCTTCCTTTAAAATAATTTTTATTTTCATTTCTTTGCCTCTGCTTCCTCCCTCATAAACAATGGTATATTGTTCATTTGTATGTAAATTATAATTAGGTACAACTTTTAAAACATCATCTTGTTTGATTCGATACTCAATAGCATCATTTAACTTAAAATTCAAAATATTATCCTTTGTCTTTAGAGTAAAAAAATTACTATTAAGCTGTTGTATCACACCAGTAACCAAAGTTCTATTTTCAAATCGCTCTACAGGAGGCAGCCATGTTGGTCCTTTTGCTAAATTGAATTTTGGTGCCGAAGCCAACTGCAAAACGATTATCGGCAAATTGCCCGTATTAATTTCCGAAGTCAATTGAACGTTGGCTGTTGTTTGCCCTATATTTTGTTTAAAGGATACTTTCTTTTTGCTTGATAGCAAATAAGCAGTACGTATAGGGGTTTCAAGTCCTGCAATTTCAATTTCTGGTTTTGATAAAAAATCTCCGTTAAGGTGCATGTAAATTTTATCTCCGTTTAGAGTTATGGAACCCCAACTAAACTCTCCACTAAATGGCGAACCTTTTGTTTGGTAGATGGCTTCTCCATTAATTTTCATCCATTCTCCAATTTTTTTTAAGCGATTCTTTTCTTCTTTATTAATTTTCCCATCAGGTTGAGGCCCTATGTTCAGCAAAAAATTAGAGTTACGACAGGCCGTTTTAGAAATCATCGCTATCATTTCATCGGGTGATTTCCAATTGGCATCATTCTTATCATAAGCCCAGTTTAGTCGCATCGTCATAATCGATTCCAGATAATTCCCCATACCTGGAGAAGCGAGTTCTCGATCTCTTAAATTTTTATAATCCCCAAGACCATTTCCTATCCTACTGCTAATTATGCATTCGGGTTGATACTTTCTAACTAATTTTACACAACTTTCATTTAGTTCTTTGTGTTTAGCAATTCCCATATCAAACCATAATAAATCTATTTTTCCATAATTGGTCAAAATTTCGGTAAGCTGATTTTCTACTAATTGTATGTATTTTGATGTGTTTGGTGTGGTATCCAATCTGATTTTGTTACTATTGTACCAATCTTTCTCATGAGAAAAATACAAACCTACTCGCATCCCTTGTTTATGACAAGCATCAACATATTGTTTAATGATATCTTTTTTATAAGCCGTTGCCTGAGTAACATTCCAAGGCGAATATTTACTGTCAAAAAGTGTAAATCCATCATGATGTTTAGATGTTAAAACCATATATTTCATCCCGGCATCTTTAGCAATTTTAACCCATTCTTCAGCATTGTACTTTGTAGGGTTAAAAGATTTTGCCACCTTTTCATAGTCTTCTTTTGGAATATCGGCAGTAAGATAAATCCATTCACTACTGGCAACTCCCATATCTTTACCATAATCTACGCCTTTCCATTCCCCTCCTAAAACAGAATATACACCCCAATGTAAAAACATCCCAAATCTGGCATCAGTCCACCATTCCATTCGCTTAGCATGGTCTTGTTCCTTGTTAACTTGGGAAAAAGCTTTATCCTTTGAAAGAAATAATAAAGCAATTAAAATTAATAATCCTTGTTTTTTCATAAATATTAATATTCAATAATGAGGTGTAAATTTGATAGTTTAGAAATCCAAAAAATGTTATTGCAAATAAATATTATACAAAGGCTGATACTTTTTTTGCAAAGCAAGAACTGTTTTTAATTCTTGATTAGGCACTAGTGATTCTGCTTTTTTGGGTGTATTGATCCATTTTGTTTCCCAATTAGCTAAATCATCATAAAAAGGATTAGCTCTTAATGCTTGCCTTCCATGAGTCATTTTAAGTCCTTCTTCGGTATAATTACTATTTTCTTTTAGATTTTTATGAAGAAAATCAAAGAATTTCTGCCAGCGTGGTAAGTAATAATTCCCAATTAAACCTCCCCACTCTCTCCAAGAATAGTCAAAAATTAGTGGGTCTCTTCCTCCATCAGAACCCCATTGCGTTAAAAGCATGCTGGCATTAAAATCATAAAGATTTTTTTCTTCGGTATTGTTTCCCCAGGATTGAGCATCCGCTAACCATTTATTAAAATTTAATGTGGGGCGTGTTTTAGTTAATTGATCCACATCTTTTAATAAGGTTAAAAATCGTTGTGTATGCAATTCAAAATCTTGAAGATTTTTAGCTTTATAAGCCTCGCTAATTTTAGCATCAATTTTTTGGGATAAATTACTTAATATTTGGCGTTGGATATCAACAATATCGTATCTGTAACCATCAGATTGATTTAAAGAGGAATCAGCTAATAATAAATCTAATACTTTGATTAAATCCTTTTGATCATAAGTAATTTTAAAAGGAGCATTAGGGCCTGATTTTTTAGGAATAATTGCTGGTCTAGCGGCAATCATTGAACTCGCTTCTACACCATTAGTACCTTTTTTATAGGCACTAGTAGCCAATAGTTGTATTGCTTCTTGATTATTATCTGTTTTTTTACCGTATCGTCTTATTGCATAATCACTTAACCAGTTTTTTAAATTAATACTTTCAGCATGAAAAGGCATTTCAAAAGCTAAATCATAATACAACGGATTTTGCATAATTCCCTCCATAAACAAGCCACTTCCAACAAGATTTGGTGCCGTTTCTTTTAAAGAACTATATTGATTTGAAGCTAAAAGACTAATATCACCATGCAAATTTATTCGATTACCAAAGTTATGCAAGTTCCCTGTTACGAATGAATACCCCCAAAAATTGTCTTTAGTAGCTGCTTTTTTACCGTTCAAATCAAGTATTAAAAGTTTTGTTTTCTCAACCGCCTTAACAATTTTTTCATTAATACTCCAAGACTGCATTACCCAAATTCCATCTTTATCATTTGACAACATTAGGTTTTTAATTGTTTTACCTACTGCATCTAAGTATATGCTATCCGTTCTTGGTGGTTTGCTTTCATGAAAAGGATCGGCAGCATAAAAACCATGAAGACCAAACAGTTTTTTTTGCTCCTGAAAAAAAACGTTACCAAATTTAGTAAATAACGGGTCCAGAGGGTCTAACTGCTCACATCCTTCAAAATTACACCAGTTTTTTGTTTGTTGCATTTTGGCATTAGGAAATTTTTCTCTAAAAGAACGTGGGATATATCCTGAAAAACCTTGCTGAATAGGTTTCATCCCCAATTCTAATTCACGCTCTATGATTTGTTTTCCTAATACAATATGGCTGTCTATCCAAGATTTAGGCAGTGGTCCACCAAAACCTTCAATATTTGTCATCCATTGCCAGGCCATAAAAGCTGGTCCTGCTAAAAATTTTCGAGCTTCTACATCAGTATAGCCCATTTTAAGTAAACTATTGTACCAAACTCCTTCTAAACCCACTACGGTTAAAGGCATATTGATACCATTCATGGCCATAAAATCAATCTCTTTTTCCCAACGTTTCCAATCCCACCATGCCATAGAATAACTAAATGTACAGTAATTAAACATCACACGGTAATCTGGTTCAATAGCTTTAGTTATAAGTTTATCAGGCAAAGGCAATTGCTCTGGTAAATTTAGCTGCGAGCCATTCCACGAAAAGTTAACATTACAGTTGTATTTTAAATACCAATTTAGTGCTGATGCAAGTGCAATAGTATTGTTTCCTTTTAAAAGTATTTTATTGGCTTGTGTTGAAATTTGAAAAGTATCTTTTTTTATGGAAGGTAGGTAAGCCAGTTCTATTTGTTTATAATGTTGGGGCAGTACCCTTTTTATTAAATCTTGGGCTGCTAAAATTGCTTGTTGGTTTTCCTGAGCATACCCAAAACAAACGCCCAGCATAAACATCATTGTAATTAATCTTTTCTTAATCTTCATTATCTATATTATTGTTATTATTTGTAGCATATTTTTTAGGAGTATCATCGTATTTAGCTTTGAAGGAACGATTAAAATGAGAGGCATTTTCAAAACCAACCATATACATGACTTCTCCTACTGAATACCTATTTTGTTTTAATAATTGTGCTGCTCTTTTTAACCTAACATCTATAATTAATCCATTGATAGACATCCCTGCCTCGGATTTGATAATGCGGAAGAGTTTAGATCTGCTTAAATTAATATTATCACAAAGATCGGATACGGTATATTGATGGTTTTCAATATTTTTTTCAATATCCGCCATTACATCACTAAAAACTTTTTCATTATAGCCTAAAACTTGTATTTCTGTAGGTTCTAATTTTTCTATTAGATGCCCTTGCGCCATTAGTTTTTCTTTAGATTGTATTAAATTGCGAATCTTTAAACTCAGTATTCTTAAATTAAATGGCTTTTCAATAAAATCATTTGCTAAAGCTTGCAATCCCTCAATTTTGCTTTCTTCAGATCCTTTTGCCGAAATGATAATAATAGGGATATGTGCCAAAAATTTAGTTTTTCTGACGGTTTTAATTAAGCTTAAACCATCCATTTCGGGCATCATTAAATCGGTCAGGATTAAATCCGGATGGCTTGCTTTTATAGCTTCCATGGCCTCTACCCCATTTCTGCAGGCAATTACATCATACTCGCTTTTAAGATAATCTATTAATAGATTTCTCATGTCTTCATTATCTTCAGCAACAACTATTGTTTTCTCCTTTTTTAAATTGTTTTTTTGGTAAGCAGGAGAATTGTGGTAGTCTTCTAAGTAAGGAAGCTCAACTATAAACGAAGTATACGATTTTGTTTTATCACTAAATTTTTGACTATCAATTTTGATAGTTCCTTTGTGCAATTCTACAAGATATTTAGCTATAGATAATCCTAAACCATAACCTTCAATAGGTTCGTGTTCTTCGGTTCTAAAAAACGGCTCAAATATTTTAGTTTGTATTTCTGGAGCAATATAGCTTCCATAATTTTTAATTTCAATACAAACAAAATGATTTCTTTGCTCTAAATTGATTTCAATTTTTGAATGTGTTGGTGTAAATTTTATGGCATTAGAAATTAGGTTTAAGAAAACCTGATCTAATTTATTTACATCAATTAAAGCATATAAATTTTCTTTTCCGTTCATTACAAATTCCAGCGAATTGTTAGCAGCAATGTCTTCAAATTGAGAAAAAATCTGATGCATGAAAAAGTATAAATCAGTAGCTTGAGTCTCTATTGCAACTTTCCCTAATTCATATTTTCTTAAATTTAGTAATTGATCAATTAAGTGTTTTAATCGCTTAGAGTTTTTATATACAACATCTAATTTATCAAACACTTCTTTGGAAAGATTTGAATAATCAAATATTTGCTCAATTGGAGTTAATATAAGACTTAGTGGTGTTCTTAATTCATGAGATATATTAGTAAAAAACTGTACCTTATCCTGGTAACTTTTTAGCTCTTGCTCCTGTTTAAATTGTTGAAACTGAATTTCATTTTTAGTCTTAACCTTAACAAGCGCAAACTTTGTTGAAAAATAAATTATAATAATAATTATTAGAAAGTATACTAAATAGCTGTAATAACTTTGCCAAAAAGAAGGCAATACATTAATAATTAAAGGAGTACTTACTTTACTCCAAATTCCATCACCATTATTAGCCTGGAATAAAAATTTATATTCTCCTGGTTTTAAATTAGAATAATACGCAAAATTTCTTTTATTGTTTGTATATATCCAATCTTTGTCAAAACCATAAAGTTTATATTTATATCTTTTTTTATCGCTGTTTTGGGTGTGAATAGCCGAAAAATCAATACTAAAACTTTTAATACGGTGGTTCAGAGAAATCTCTTTAGAATAACTAATACTCTTAGGAAGGATTATATCACCTTCTACTTCCTCACCTACTGTCACTACCTTATTTTCAACATTTAATGCTGTCAATGCTAATTTAGGCGGTATATTATTATTGACTATACTGGCTGGATTAAAAATATTAAAGCCATTAATTCCCCCAAATATTAATTCCCCATTTGTTAGTTTAAACGCGGACCAAACCTTAAATGAATTGCTTTGAAGTCCATCATTTGCATCATAATAAGAAAACTTTTTATGTTTATAATCAAACTTAGTTAAGCCTTTAGAGCCTATCCAAATATTGCCATCATTATCTTCTAAGATGGATTCAACATCATCCGTTAATAAGCCATTATTTCTATTATAATGTATCGCAATATTTTTTTTAAGATCTATTACGGTTAACCCTCCACCAAGCGTTGCCACGTAAAGAAGCTGATTTTTACTTTTAATAATACTAGTAACCCAATTAGATCTTAAAGTTTGATTTTTTACATTAAAAAATTGGGTACTTATCAATTTATAATCTTTTGATAGTTTTAATTTATATAGGCCATCTTTTATTGTTCCTACCCAAAGTTCAAAGAAATCCTTATGACTATCCTCATCTAAAAAAATATTATAAATGAAGTTTAATTCAATTTTAGCTTTCTTAAGACTGATATCATTAATATGTTTAATTATTTTGTTATTTTTCATCAAAAGCATTCCCTTTGATGTAGCTACCCAGATAACTCCGTTTTTATCTTCAATTAATCTATTTACTCTTGAATTTTCTAAACCAGTATTAATAGTAGTTAATTTAGGATTAATTCCTTTTTTGATGGCATCAGTATTAATATCATTTAAAACATACAATCCATCATAAGTACCTACAATAAGGTTGTTGTTTTTTGTTAATAACAGAGATGAAATATAATTCTTATTGCTAAAAGCGTCAAAGGTTGTATTGTCTAGAAACTTAAAGCTATTCTTAGCCCTGTCCATTAATACCACTCCTTCTCCTCGAGTACCAATCCAAATATCATTTGGATTTTTTGAGGTAAAACAGATAACTTGTTTTATAGGAACTTTCCAGTTAGAAGATGCTTTAGGATAAGAAATAAATTTCTTATTGAAGGAATTGCTATAATAAATTCCATGGCCTAACACACTGGTATATAAAGTTCCAAAACTATCTTTAAAAATTTTTTTTACCTCAGGTTGCTTATTGTTTATTATACCTGAAATGCTTGTATCCAACTTAATAAAGTCGCTAATTTTTATAATATCAGCACCATTATTTGTAGTTCCTACATGAATGTTCTGCTCTGTCTCATCTACATATATACAGGAAACGGCATAATTTTTATAATTAGAAATTTCTCCTGTTTGAAAATTGAATTTAAATAAACCTTTTCTATTTCCTATTAGAAAATAATAAAATTCTCCCACTTTTAATTCGGCTATTACATTACAGGAAGAAATCATTTCTGGTAAAAACTTCTGAAATCCATAGCCCGATTGGTTACTATTTGAAACCAATTTATAGATTCCATTAGGAGTTCCAAAATAAATTTTTTGATTATGATCTTCAAAAATTGTTTTTATCTCTCTTAAGCCTTGAGTTTTAATTTTCTCAAAAGTAACATCCTCTGGTTTTTCGACATTTTTTAACAGTGTAAAATACAAGCCTTTATCTGAAGTCATCCATAACCTCCTTCCTGAGTCAATAAAAATGTCAGAAATAAATTGGCCCGCTTCATTTTCTTTTATGTTGCTAAATTTCTCGGATTCAATATCAAAAAACAATAATCCGCTCCCTTGGGTTCCCAACCACAAACCATGATATTGTTGATCAAAGATGACATTCAATATCCTGCTATTTGTAATATTGTGATCTAAAGAATAATTTGGTTTAAAAGTAACCACATTGCTTCCATCAAACCTGCATAACCCATCTAAGGTTGCAAACCAAACAAACCCACGGTTGTCTTGAGTAACATCATATGAATCTGTATGCGGAAAACCATTACTTATATTAAGTGAGCTTTGAGAATACCCCAATTTTGGTAAAATCCATAAAATAAGAATAACAATATATAATCGCATTTAAATTGAAAATTTATTTTAGTAAAAATTATTATATAAATATTTTCACTAAAAAGATTAATAAAGCCAAAGGAACTAACAAAGAATTATTTGCGAAAAATAAAACTCTACCGAAACAATTTATCAACAGTCTGTCAAAATCATACTAGTTTACAAACCATTAAAAATAATAACAAATCAAGGAACAAAAAATATTTGTTCTTTGTTCCTTAGATTGCACTTCACTTTCTATTTTCAATATCTAAAAAATTCTTTTATTAAAAAACTACGATACTGATTTAGATACTATTAGCATTAGCTAAAATAATGTTTTTGCTTCCTAAAAAGAATTTACTACACATTTAATTTAGCTCTTTTTTGACTTTATTATAACACTTTTTAAACACTTATTTGTTTTTATATCTCATTCGCTGTCTTTTACAGGACTTAAGGAAGCTCTTTTTCAACCAACTTAAAACCTTTAAAACCAACAACTTGATTATTAGAAACATTAATGTTTTCGCAATCTGGCAACATTATCATAGCCTTAGGCTTAAGACTTATTGGGTAATTAAAAGATTCTTGAATTTTATTGTTAGTAAACTCAATCCCATACACCCCTTCAGCCTTAAGTATAAATGGACTAAAAGTTGTAAAACTATTGTCTGTTATTTTTATATTTTTTACTAAACCCGGACTTTGTGTGTGAATTTCAATTAATGCTTGTCTGCCTGCAGTTCCATAAGCTCCATCTAAAAACTTATTATTTCTTATCGTTAAATCTTGAGGATTTCCTGATTCATACCACCAATTAAATTTTGGAGCATCAACAAGAATAGCACTCATCATGTTACTAAAAGTATTTCCTTCAATAAGCACTTTTTTGGGTGTCGAGATTAAAAAACCTCTCGATTTATTATTAATTGCAATATTGTTTCTTAAAATAGCTTCAGGATACCAGGAAATATTGTCTAACAAATCCCCTATTTTAAAATAGTTTTTCAAGTCCTCTTTAAAAGTAATAATTAAGTATTTATTATTAACCGCTTGAACTTTATCTACTACTGCCATTTTTTTCTTTGTTAACAATCCTTTATCCACTATAGCTAAAGAATCATTTGCTTGCGCAAAATCAAACCCCCTTTGCTGAAAATGACCTAATTTGACCTCCACTGATTTATTAGAAACAATACGCGTTATTTCAGTATAAACACCATGAATATTAGTAGCGTCATCTAATTGGTTTTCAAATCTGCAATTTTGTATTTTTACTAATCCTTTACAATTAACAAAATGGGTAGCATCAGCCGTAGTACTAACCATTCTAGTGCTTTTTTCAGGTAAAATAACATTGAATTTATCTAACTCTATATTTGTGCTTTTTTCAGCGATTAACCCCATTCCACCAGCATGATAAATTTGAATATCTTGCAGTTTTAAATTTTCTGAACCGCTAATTCTTACAGCAGGAGAATATCTGTTTTCTGAATTGTATCCTTTGCAAACATAAATCCAACCAACTTTAGGTAACTCAGTATCTATTCCTGTTACTCTCACTAAACCTGGCTCTAATTGAACTGCTTTTATTGCTAAAGGCATCTTGTTATCCATTGTTTTAAAAACAAAAGGTTCATACAAAAAAACCTCAGGTATTGGTTCAAATTTTTCAAATACCCCTCTATTAGTTTTAATCGGAGCACATTTTGCTGAGTTATAAGCCACAGCTTTTGTTTTAGGATCCCAATAGAAACCTGTTTCCAGTGTATGCTCATAATCTTTTCTAAAGAAAATTAAATTGCCATTCTCAATTCTATATGGATACTGATCACTGATTTTAAAATCAATACTTTTTTTATCTTTATCAGTAGCCACAACTTTCAATTCACTACTAAAAGTATATTCCCAATTTACACTAAGGCTGGATATTTTAATATTTTTGGATTTTTCGATTGCAAAAGGAATCATTGGTCCATGAAAAAGGAAATTAGCACCACCGCCATCAATTTCAAAATTATCAAACCCTATTATAGGAAAAGCTATTCGTCTTAAACCATCATCATGATTAGATACAAAACAAAGTTTTTCAAAAGCTTTATCATTAAAAAAATGGTAGTCTCCTTTTTCAAAAATAATTTTATAAGCGCCTTCTGCTTCTGCTTTATGTATTGCTTCTAATACAATTGGCGTATAATCTTTAATTTTTGGATCAAATTTGATACTGATTACTTCATTTTCTTTAAAGTTAAAAGAGCATAAAACACCTATTAACACAAAAGATAAAAAAAGTTTACAGCATGATAAAACACTAATTCTTTTCATAATCATTTTTTTTAAGACAACATACAGTTATTTGTATGATTCAAAACTAGAGGAATAAAAAATGACGGAATTATTTTTATTGGTCTATTTATGATACTATTTAAGCGGTTTAAACCTCTTTTTATTCGTATGTAAAAAACTATCCAATTGTTGAACTCTATATATTTCTTTCTTTTGAGTAAAAAACACGAACTACAATTACTCTTTTATTTGTATAACAACTAACTTTAGGAATGTTAAATGAATTTTATAAAAAAGAGGATGTTAAAATAATTTGACATTACAGAGTTCAGATTATAAAGCTATCTACTTTAAAATCTTTTAATACTTTTGAATATGCAACAAAACATTGTTGATATAGCTAACTAGAGCTAGGTAACAAGCAACCGTTAATATTGGTATTATACCTTAATATATGTATATTTCATTATTGCAAACAGAGCATAACAAATAAGGTCTTAATTTTTAGTCAATTATCAATTGTATAAAATTGAATTCATTAACTCTAAATACATATTTAATTTAAGAGTTTTTTATAGTTATTAATTTGTTTTTTTGTAAATAAATATTTATACAAATATAAAATTATCAACCTCAAGGCTTGATTTTACTAAGGATAGCGCCATATTTAGATTAAAACACTATTTGTTTTAGTTGTCCATTATATACAATAAATTAGTCAATTTGTGTTAATTCTGTCGGTATAGAAATGTTAGATTTGGAACATAACTTTTTTAACCACAAACCTATATTTAATATGAAAAGAAAATTTACAACTAAAGGTTTACTACCTTTAATTTTAGTTATGTTTGTTTCTTTGACGCATGCTCAAAGTAAAATAATCGAACTAAAAGGTAAGGTCGTTTCATCAACAAATGATGAATCTTTACCGGGAGTAGAAATTATGCTTACTAATAAAAAAGCAAGTACTTTAACAGACAACAATGGTGAATTCAGCATAAAAGTACCTATAAATGACACCTTAGTATTTAGGTATATGGGCTTTAAACCCAGAAGATATATTGCTGATGGAAGCAGAAATTTTGTGAGCATAAAATTAACAGAAGACGTAAATGAACTTGATCAGGTAGTCGTAATTGGTTACGGAACTGAGAAAAGAAAAGACGTAACTGGATCAGTAACCTCTATTAAAGCTGAACAATTGGCTGATGCGACAGCAGTTTCCTTTTCGGATGCATTAAGAGGTAAAGCCGCTGGGGTTCAGGTTACCAGTAGTAGTGGTGAACCTGGAGCTGGAGTAAGTATCAAAATTAGAGGAAATAACTCCATTAGTGCCTCTAGTGATCCACTTTATGTTGTAGATGGGGTGCCTATAGAAAGTAATCCTAATGAAATTTATGCTGGAGGTGCCCCACAAAGTACAACTGTAGGAAATCCATTAGCCTACTTAAATCCTAACGATATAGAATCCATAGAAATCTTAAAAGATGCAAGTGCAGCTGCAATATATGGTTCAAGAGGTGCTAATGGAGTAATTATAATTACTACCAAAACACCAAAAAAAGGAGAACCTAATATTTCGTTCTCTTCTAATTTCTCCTATTCAACCTATAACTTTAACAAAATGAAAGTTTTAGGACCAGCTGATTATGCTGAAAACATGCGTAAAATTGATCCAACAAATCCTTTGTATACTGATCAAGACACTGGAGAACCAATTATTTATACAGATGCTGATGGAATGAACTGGCAAAAAGCATTAACCCAAAGTCCTATAAATCAAAACTACAATATTAGTTTATCTAAATCCACTGATAAAACAAAATATTACACATCTCTAGGATACAATACAACCGATGGTTTAGTAAAAGAATCTAATTTTAAAAGATATTCTTTTTTATTAAATTTAAATTCTGATTTAACTAGTAAACTTAATCTTGATTTTAAAATAAATACTGGTTATACTATCCTAAACGGTCAAATAAGTGGATCTGGACAAGGACCAAATGCTGGTTTAGTTAATAGAATTCTTCTAAGCAGACCCATAAATTTTAATATTCCAAGTGAAGATGAAACTGATGATACTTATACTAGTCCTGTAAGCTATGTGAAAAATACCGACAAAATATATAACACACTCAGAAACAGCTTAAATACCTCATTAACCTATGACTTTTCTAAATTCTTGAGTTTAAAAGTTGCTGTAGGTGGTTATATTTCAGGATCAGATAATACTACCTATATGGGTAGAGAAGTTGCTCAAGGTAGAAACCTAAATGGTTTAGCTGTGTTAGGAAATGTTAAAACAATCAACTGGTTGAATGAAAATACATTAAACTATAAAAGATATTTTAATGAAACTAATAGATTAGACGTATTGCTAGGTTATACTATGCAACAAAATACCTTGAATAGTAGCACGATTGAAGTAAACAATTTCCCTATAGAAATAAACAAAGCAGATGCTATACAAACAGCATTATCAGCCCCTTCCTATAGCTCAAATAAGCAAAGATGGTCATTAATTTCCTATCTGGGAAGAGCAAATTATTCTATTAACGGAAAATATCTTTTTACTGCCAGTTTAAGAGCTGATGGTTCTTCTAAATTCCAAGGTAATAATAAATACTCTTTCTTTCCAGCAGCGGCGTTTGCTTGGCAAATTGGTGATGAAGATGCCATTAAAAATTTAAATGTATTTGATCAATTCAAACTTAGGTTAAGTTATGGAAGCATTGGTAATCAAGGTATTCCTTCTTACAGTTCTATAGGAACTGCTACAATTTCTGATTATTATACTGGAAGTATTTTGATAAAAGGTGTAAATGAAAAAAGTATTTCAAATCCTGACTTAAAATGGGAAACTACAACAACTACTAACATTGGTTTAGATTTAGGTTTCTTTAAAAACAGACTTTCTTTATCAACAGACATTTATAATAAAGACACTAAAAATTTATTGCTAAATGCTCCTCTTCCAGGAAGTAGTGGTTTTGATAGAGTATTTAAAAATGTTGGTTCCTTAAACAATAAAGGGATCGAAATATCTTTAAACGGAACTATTATTAAAAATAGAAATTTCAAATGGGATGTTGATTTAAATTATAGCATTAACAAAAATAAAATCACCTATTTAGGTTCTCAAAGCGAAATCCCTTTTGGTAGTGTAGCTGGTAGTTCTAGTTCAGAAAGTATTAATATCTTAAAAGTAGGTTATTCTTCAACTTCATTATATGGCTATGTAGCTGACGGCGTGTATCAAGCAAGCGATTTTGATGAAGGAGGACAAATCCTTCCTGGTGTACCAGTTTTTGGTAATCCAATGCCAGGAAATATGAAATTTAAAGATATAAGTGGTCCAAACGGTGTACCTGATGGATTAATTAACACTTATGATTTAAAAGTTATTGGAGATGCTACTCCAAACAGCTATGGTGGAGTAAGAAATACATTTAGATATAAAAATTTAAGACTTTCCGTTTTTGTTGCTTTCCAAGAAGGAAACCAAATTGAAAATTGGAATATGTATCATTTGGGTGGTAGAATTTCAAATAATCTGTTAGTAGATTTGTATAAAAATTCTTGGACACCAACCAATACAAATACAAAAATCCCTATCCTTAGTGACAATACTGGAAAAGCTGTTGCTTCTTCATATTATGTACAAGATGCTTCTTTTATAAGGTTACAAAATGTACAGTTATCTTATAATCTACCTTCTAAACTTAACAAAGCCTTAGGTATTAGTAACTGTACCCTTACAGCTTCTGCAGATAACCTACTTATTCTTACAAATTATAAATATGGATTTGACCCAGAAATAACCTCTAATAATCCAAGTGTTTATGGAGTTGACTTTTTTAATTACCCAAGACCAAAATCATTTTCTATGGGTTTAAATGTTAAATTTTAAATTTTAATAATATGAAATTTTTAAATAAAATAAAATACATCTTAGTCGCTGGAATTCTATTTTCCACAACCGGATGTGAGAATTTCTTAGAGGAACAAACCTATTCTTTGTTAGATAAAAAGGTTTTAAACACAAAAGAAGGGGCTGAATCATACCTTATTGGAACTTATGAAAAACTAGCTGCCGAAAAAGGGAGTGGCTCATTCAAACAGGGATTGTTAGTTGCCGCAAATTTTGGAACAGATGATTTTACTGGTAAAACACTAGCAGGTGCTTTTTATAGTGAATTTATGAATTATGATATTACACCTACAAATAACTTTTTAGATGATATCTGGACTAACCTGTACAGTGGAGTAAACCAATCAAATGCAATAATTAACATCTTACCAGGTACAAATATTGAAGCCAAATACAAGGATAGATATATTGCCGAAGCTAAATTTTTAAGAGGCTTATACTATTTTTATTTAGTTAGACTATATGGTGGTGTACCATTATTAACAAAAGAAACTGAATCATTAGAGCATATAAATACCCCAAGAGCTAGTGCAGAGGCCGTATATACACAAATTAAAAAAGATTTTGAAGAATCTATAGATAATTTACCAGACACCGTTAATTCAAAAGAATTAGGTAGAGCAACAAAAGCAGCTGCCCAAGGTTTTTTATGCAAAGTTAATCTTACATTGGCTTCTTTGTCTAAATACAATCCTTTACCTGGTTACGAATTTGTGGATACTGATCAAGCTTTTACTGATGCTATTACCTATGGAAATATGGTATTAAGCAATACCAATTATGGTTTAACATCTGATTATGCTGCTATTTTTAATGCCGATAATGATGGAAATATGGAAACCCTATTTGATGTTCAAATGCACGGTGCAAGTGGTTTTAATAATGATGGTAGTTTTGCTGTACAACTTTTTGCTCCTAATGGACCACCAAGCTCTCCAGGTGGACAAAATCATGCACGTCCTAACTTAACTTTAATCAATAAATTTGAAACAAATGATAGCAGAAAAGATGTCAATGTAGCATTTTATACTTTTAATGCTAGTTGTAATAAAGTAAATAGTGGTAACCCTTATGCTGCAAAATATTTAGCTCCTTGTGGTTTTACTGGAACTAAAAGTGCAACTCCTAATAACATCCCATTATTGCGTTACGCTGATGTTATGTTAATGGTGGCAGAAGCCGAAGCTGAACTAAATGGTGGTATACCAACTACTAATGCTTTAGATTTAGTAAGTACCCTTCGTGCAAAAAGATATGGTACTTTTACACCAGCTGCAGTGCCAGCGGACAATACTTTTTTAAACTTTATTTTTGCTGAAAGATCTAGAGAACTTTGTTATGAAAGTCAAATATGGTTTGATTTAGTTAGAACAAAAAGACTAGTAGATGCTATTAAAAACACTAATTTTAGAGGAAACCTAAAAAACAATGGTCCTGCTAATATTACTGATAAAAATTATGTTTATCCGATTCCTCAAACTGAAATTCTTAATAATAATGCCATATCACAAGCAGATCAAAATGAAGGATATTAGTTAGAATATTTTGAATCAATTTTTCATTCTCTAAATAAGAGGACAATTTATAATCCCAGCCACAGAAATGTGACTGGGATTTTTTAATTTTATTACGTTGTTTTTCAAAATTGCTAAAAATAGTTATTCTCATTCAAGGAGATAAAAAAACTCATCTTATATTCTCTTATTATTTCTTTCTATGCTTATTTACTATTACAGCTTTATTATCAAGCATTATAAGGTTGTAATCTGTTCCAAAAAATTATGTACAAATGAAAATAGGGAGTTTTCATTTACTCCTATCTGGTCCGGAAATTACATGGTTGGATTTTCTAAAACTAAAAAAATTAACCAAAGAACACAATGAAAAAAATCACAATGTGATATGAAAAATGGCAACTACCAGCTACCCCTTTTATAATAACCAATCTTTTTTACTAAAAAAAAAGGTCTTTAATTCAATGATTAAAGACCCTTTTTTATCTTCCCAAAAAAACAGACTATTTTGCTTCTTTTTTAGCAGCCGCCGCTTTTTCTGCTTTTACTTTTCTCACATAATCTCCATACATCTGATGCCAGTTGCGACCATGATTATTCAAATATTTTTCGGCTTCTGTTTTATATATTTCAAAAATAGCCGATATCTCTTTCATACTCTTGTAATCTACAGCCTGTTCACGTGCTTTTTCTAATAATTTTTGAATCTCAGCCCTTTCTGTTGCTGTAAAATTAGGCACAATAGCCTCATAACCTTTCATTGTAAAAGCTACTTTTCCAATCGTGTATTTGTCTAATACTGTCGCTACTTGTTCTTCCGTTAAATCTTTTCTCAATCCGTTCATCAAGTCTTCATGTACTGTTGAAGGCATAGCAGAATCGGCAATAATTTGTCTATAAAGGTCCGAAAGCGGTTTTCCATCTAATGGATTAATTCCAGCTGGAACTGAAGACACTGGATGCGAATTATGCCAATCTTTTACAGTAGCAAGATGAGTAGCTACCACCTGAACCAATCGTGTCTCTTTTTCGCTATTATGTAATTCTAAAGTACTAATCCATTCTTTAGCTTTATTCAGTTCATCAGCTGCTACTGTTACTGATTGCGCTTTGGCAAAAGAGCCAAAAGCCATCAACCCAATAAGTAGGGCCGCTTTAATTTTTTTTGTTTTCATAAAATCTAATTTTAATTTAGGCTGTCAACAAATTTGACAACAATTCCTTTATGTGTTAAAAATACAATTTTAAATATATTTCTTCCTTCATTATCAAAAAACAAGCCATTAATGCATTCATTAAAAAATTAATATAATTAAAATTCCAAAAATTAACAATCAAAATAATTTTCAATTAGCTATTTTTATCACCCTTAAACTTTATTTTAATATCCCCTACTCATGAAAAAACTAATCTTAACTGCTTTCTTATTTTTAACTGCATTTGGATGGAGCCAAACTGCCGAAAACTATTTTGACCAAGCCATGAAAAAATCTAATGCAGGAAATGCTCAAGGCGCCATACAAGACTATAACAAAGCCATAAAACTGAAACCTGATTTTGTTGTTGCTTATTTAAACAGAAGTATGGAAAAAATAAAAATTGATGATCTTCAAGGCGCATTAGTCGATGTAAACAAGACCTTAGAAATGCACGACGACAATACTTATGCCTATACAACCAGAGCCAATATTTATTACAAACTTAAGGATTATGAAAACGCTTTAAAAGATTGCAATGTGGCTATTAAATTTAATTCGGGAGACTATATCACTTACAACTTAAGAGGACTGACCTACAACCATCTAAACGACAAGAAAAGTGCTTGCGCTGATTTTGCTAAAGCGGTTCAACTAGGAAGTCAAAGTGCCGCTAAGAACCTAAAAATGTTTTGCAAATAACATTTTCTAGTTCATAAAACAAAAAAGCTGTTTCATCTGAAACAGCTTTTTTTATACTTCAACAATACTCTATTTTTGAGTTAACTTCTTGAGTTCGGTTCCCCCAGGAATTTGCATTTTGTCTGTTAAAATTGAAATATCATTTAAATTAAAAACTCCAGTTAAAGACATCAATACCGAGCGATTAATCCCATTTGCATCATCATCAATAAACATTACAAATTCATTAAGTTGATTGTTATTTCCAGCTCTTTTTACATCAATTGTAACTTGTTTGCCATTATCATTTACTTTTTTTAATTCTTCCAAAGCAGCCGATTTAATATAGGTTTCTGCTACTTCTCTCATTTTTTTTGCAGCTGTAGTATTCGTAGTCGAAAAAACTTTTAAATTTTCTAAATTCTGAATTAATTTCAGGTATTGTAGTGTTTCTTTATCCGAAGCATCCACTTTTACTTTGCTCATTAACTCAAACATTTTTTTATTTACCATTACCGAAACAATTTCTTCTTGTCCATCAAATTGATCAAAAACTGCTTGTCCGTAAAACGAACTCGAAGCTAAAGCAACGAATAATGTAAATAGTACTTTTTTCATTTTCATATCTTTATATTAATATTATACTCATTTTATATTTTACACTTACCATTTCTATGCCAAAAAAATAACAGTAGCTTTTTAAGCTATAACGTCAAAAGATTTAGATTTATGCAAAAAAAATGATTTTATTCATTTTTAAAAAACAAATTATAAAACTAAAGATAGTATTTTTACGTTAATTCCTCTATATAGTTAACAAAATATGAAAACACAATACAAACTCTTTCTACTCTTATTAATCCCTTTTTTGTTTTTACAAAGCTGTCAGGACAATGATGATACATTAGCTGAACCAACAGCACTTGATGTCCAAAAATTCATTTGGAGAGGAATGAATCAAGTGTATTTATGGCAAGAAAATGTTCCCGATTTAGCCGATAAAAGGTTTGCCACAAATACCGATTACGAAACATTTCTAGAAAGCTTTTCTTCTCCCGAAAATTTATTTGAACATTTACTGTACAGAGCACCTGATTCTGAAGATGCTATAAAATATGGAGTTGTCGACAAGAATAGCTGGATTGTGAGCGATTATCTTAGCTTAGAAAATCAATTACAAGGAACGACCAAAAGCAACGGCATAGAATTTGGTTTAAGCCTTACTAAACCAAACAGTGACCAAGTAATAGGTTATGTTCAATATATTGTACCTAATTCTGATGCAGCTAACAAAGATATTCAACGCGGTGACGTTTTTTACGGAGTCAATGGAACAGCTTTAACTCAAAGCAATTTTCGCAGTTTGTTATTCAGTGCTGATGAAAATTACACTTTGAATTTTGCTGATCTTACTTATGACAGCAACAACAATACTGTTATTACACCTAATGGAAAAAATTTGGCGCTAACTAAAACAAGCCTAGCAGAGAATCCTATTTATCTAAAAAAAGTCATCACCAATGGTGCTCATAAAATAGGTTACCTGATGTATAATGGTTTCTATTCGAAATATGATTCCCAACTTAACGATGCTTTTGGTTATTTTAAATCAGAGGGGGTTACTGATTTAGTGTTAGATTTAAGATACAATGGCGGAGGTGAAGTAGCTACAGCAGCGCGATTAGCCAGTATGATTACAGGACAATTTACCGGTCAGATTTTTGACGAACTAGCCTACAATAATAAAGTATCATATCTTAATCGAAAATACAGTTTTGTTAGCACTTTAGATAATAATGCATTAAACAGTCTGAATCTTTCTACTGTTTATGTTTTAACAACAAAAAATACCGCTTCGGCTAGTGAACTCATTATAAACGGTCTCGATCCCTATATTAATGTAGTGCAAATAGGTGATTATACTTATGGAAAAAATGTGGCTTCTGTAACCCTATACGATTCACCTTCTCTTTCTAAAAAAAATGTAAATCCTTCTCATCGTTATGCCATGCAACTTATTGTGGCTTATTCTGTAAATGCCGTAGGTTTTGGTGATTATTTTAATACCGGATTGACTCCGGATTACCAATTAACCGAAAGAATAAAAACCATGGGAACTCTTGGCGATCCAAATGAGCCTTTATTAGCTACCGCTATTGGTAAAATTACAGGAACAGCTAAAATAATCCCAGAAAAACAAACAGACAACTTACAATATCTTAATGATTCTAAAACACTTAGAGGACTTAATTTGATGTATTTTAGTACAGAAGAACAATAATTCACAATCCATTTGAGTTTATAACAATAAGAACCAACCATTTAAAAATAAACCAAATGAAAAAAGTCGTTTATGTATTGCTGATTGTGACACTAATGGTGTCCTCAGGATTTGAAAAAGTATCAGATACTAAAGCACAGGACAAAATTGCACATTCTATTTCTGAATTTATTTCAAACTTGGAACAATAAAATTTCAATTTTACACCAAACAAAAATCCCATCTCCTTATTTAAAAAGAGATGGGATTTTATATTTCAATCCACATTTTACAATGTAATATTCAATCCTACTTTAAAGTTTCTTCCTCTAGTAGTATATCCTATAACCTCATAAAAGTCTTTGTTTAAAATATTTGAAGCCGTTGCAAATACTGACATTCTGTTTTTAATTAACTCATATCTTGCTGTTGCATTTAACAATTGATATGCATTCAAAGTAACTGGTATTGCCGCAAACGTTACTGAATCATAATAAGCATCTGCTCTCTGATCAACGTATTGGTAATTAACATTAAAAAATGTTCTAGCCGTAGGTTGATAATCTAAAGAAACATTCGCTTTATGTTTTGGTATGCGTTGGCTAAAAGTTAAAGCTTTTTCAAATTGTGTAAAGGTATAATTAGCGTTCAATTTTAATGTATTGGATAACAAATAAGAAAACATGGTTTCAACTCCTTTAGCATTGTTTTCTCCTTTTACATTCATATATCCAGATGTATATCCAATGGTATTGGTTTGCTCTCTGTAGAAGGCTACTGCATTAATATTGATTTTTTTATCCCATAATGCTAATTCAAAACCAGCTTCTATAGTGCTGTTTTTTTCAGGAGTCAAATTTATATTTCCAGAGTAACCATCGTACAACTGGAATAAACTAGGAGTAATATAAGCTGTACTGTAAGAAGTAATAATTTTTAAAGGAATTTCAGAAAAGGAAAATGAAGGATTAACATTGTAAACAAAGTTATTACCGTATTTACTGTGAATATTCAATCGAGCACCTGTATTGATATTGAAACCAAAGTCAGAATTATAAACTGCTGTTACATAAGGATCAATCAAATTAAACGTAGCCAATTCTTCTGCAATAGGACCAAATATACTAGTAGAAGACATATCAAAAAACTGAAACTGAGCTCCAGTAACGATAAAAATATCCGATAGAATTTGATATTTATTGAAAGCATCTACACTAACATTTCTAGATTTGTATTTTGTTAATCCTCCACCTGAAAAAGAATTACGATCCATTAAGCTTGCTGCTGTATTAACCACTAATTCCCCTTTATCGTATTTATATTTAGGAGAAAAACCTACACGATATTGCTCAGATTTACCATAATTATTGGCATTATCCACAAATGAATCAGCATCAAAATCATTCTTTAGTCTATCATAATTGGCAAAAAAATCAAAACTTAATTTTTTTGTAGGTGTAAATCCTAATTTCACCAAGCTATTTACTCTTGAAAAACTATCTGCTTCAAAAGTATCAGCATCAGATGCTGGTCTTGCTTCCGAAATTCCAGTAGTCTCAACACTATTTAAGGAGGCAAAATAATTGAATTTTTCTGTCTTCCCATTAAATGAAAATCCTTGATTGTAATCTTGAACCGAATAATCTTTTTGCTTAGCATCTGTTTGTGTCCCTAAACTCATATAAACATTTCCAGCTATAGCCTTTTTTTCTGCTTTTTTAAGGGTAATATTAATTACTCCTGTGGCAGCTCCTGTACCATAAAGCGTACTAGCAGCTCCTTTCATAATCTCAATACTTTCCACTTGCTCCACTGGAATCAAACGCAAATCGTATTCTAAATTGATATTAGAAGCATCTGTAACAGGCACACCATCAATTAAAATTAAGGTTTGACGATTACGCCCTCCCCTAATATAGTAACCCAAATTTTTTCCTGCACTACTATTACTTCCATTTACTTCTACTCCAGCCACCGTGTTTAAAACGGAAGCTACAGATTGTCCTGGTCTTTTTTTCAAATCTTCAGCAGTAATCTTTACAATTACTTTTCCTGATTTTTCTTTAGGTAAAGCAAACTTAGAATCTGAAATAACAACCTCATCTAAATCGTTAGCCCCTGTAAGTATAACTCCTTTTTTTTGCGCAAAAGCACATGCACTTATTAACACGAATAACGCACTAATACGAACGATTTTTTTGTTCATTTTTAAAAACATTTAATAACAGTTTTTACTGTTACATGACTAATAAATGGGAGAAAAGCATAGAATGACCCATACCCAAACCTTTTTTCCCGAAAGTTTGATACTCGATGTAATAGGCAGGTCTCCTGGCTTGCGTCTTGTTGTTTACCTTCTCATCCTGACTACTCAGAACAATGGTTTTGTAGATAACAACAAGCTTGGTAGCTTACAGTTGCGGGTACAGCTTAGGATTTAAACCTAATTCCCTTTTAATGCCATTTTCAAATAGAAAACAACAACCTCAATACGGCGGCAAAGATAAAACTTAATTCAGCTAAAAATCAAATTTATATATACAATTGACTCATATTACCTAAAAAACTAAAAATCAGACAAATAAAAACCACAAACTCAAACTATCGTTCTATTTTTATCAGTTCTCCAAAATCGACTTTATTAGTAAAGGCATCTTTCAACGGTAAATTAGTCAGCTTGCACAAAATACTTCTAATTACTCCAGCATGAGTAACAAGCACTATTTTTTCAGCTTTATTTTTGGTAACAACTGTCTCAAAAAAATCAGTCACCCGTTCGTGTAAAGCAACAAATGATTCGCCGTTAGGAACAGCGACATTTACAAAATCGTTCATCCAAGGGGTATAATCAACTTCGGGAATGGCATTCCAGTTTTTTAATTCCCAATCGCCAAAATGCATTTCCATTAGTCGGGAATCGGTAATAACTGTATCTGATAAATACTTTGCTAATTGGGTACAACGCAACAACGGACTGGAATAAACAATAACATCAGCTGGAATTTGGCTTTTTATACTTTCAAATTGATCCAAATAAGGTTCTTTCAAATCCACATCACTTTGTCCGTAGCAAATGCCTTTTTCACAAACTGTCTCCGTGTGTCGGACTAAATAAATTTCCATAATGCAATTGCTGATAAATAAAAAACTACTTCGCAAACTTGCTGTGTTGCCCCCAAACAATCTCCAGTGTAACCATCAATCCATTTTTGGAAATAACGAGCCAGAAAATATCGGAATAAGAAAACAGGAATAACAACTAGCAACATTTGACAGTAAAAGAATGAAAGAGTAAAAAGTGGTAACAATCCAAAAAAGAAAGCCCCAACAACTTCTCTCCAGGTAAAATTTTGTGCAATGGGTTTGCTTTTACTTGTGGCATCTTCTCTGGAATATTCATGAGTAAAAACAATAGATACAGCAGCTAATCGACTTAAAGCATGTCCTGAAACAAACAACAATAAACCTACCACTATCGAATTTGCCTCTGCAAGTAACTGAACTACGCTCTGGAATTTTAACAAAAACAACAATACCAAACCGATAGCTCCATAAGCTCCGATGGCACTGTCTTTCATAATTAGAAGAATCTTTTCCTTAGTCCATCCGCCACCAAAACCATCGCAAACATCGGCAAAACCATCTTCGTGAAAAGCGCCTGTAACCAGAATACTGACAATCATTGAAAGTATAACCGCTATTTCATTCGAGAAAAGAAAAGCCGAAAGATAATAAACCACAAAACTTATTCCGCCTACAATCCAGCCGATAAGCGGAAAATAACGGGAAGCTTTGTTTAAATAATCCGGATGATGATTGATATTTTTAGGACAGGGAATTCGGGTATAAAATAGTAATGCGGTAAAAAATATATGGAGTTCTTTTTTCATTTTATTTAAATATCAATATCATTTTGGCTAAAGCCAATAAAATTCACAACCTACAAACCAACAGCTAAAGCTGTTGGCAATTCAAGCTAAAGCTCCTACCTTTGAATTGTCTCCAGCTTTATCTGGAGGTACAAAATTGTGAAAGAAAAAGGCTTTAGCCAAATCCTATTTGTTTTTTTCAAACTCAAATTTAATCATGAATTCATCATATTCATCCTGAAATGTTTTCTTTTTATGATGTTCTTCTTGATTTTTGATATAATCTCGAACTTTGTCAATAATCGATTCCGAAACAGAAACGGCAAAATATTCATCTTGCCATTCAAACTTTGCTTTAGTCAAACCGTTCTTATTTATCCAGAATGAAGACTCTCCTTTTATTAATTGCATTATTTTTTGAATATTTTGATCAACACCCAATGAAATAAGACAATGACAATGATCAGCATATCCATTTATAAAATCTATAAAAATCCCTTTTTGAACTGCATTTTCTCGTATATGCTGCCAAACTTTTTGACGCAATTCTATTGAATCTAAATAAGGAAATCTATTTTTAGTACTCCAAACACAATGAATATATACTTTAACAAAAGGCATAATTGTATTTTTAAATTGTTTTATTTTTTTGGCTAAAGCCAATCAAAGATTTATCTTTCTCTCTCCAATAGCTAAAGCTATTGGCAATTCATTAAAAAAATTCTAATTGCTTTAAATCTCGGAATATCAAATCTCCTTTTTAATTGCCTCCAGATTTATCTGGAGATTTCCAAATTTCTTTTATATTGGCTTTAGCCAAAAAAATCTACTTCTCACTCACTCCAGCACTTTCAAAACTAGCCATATCATTTAAAAAAGCCACAGCCGATTCTATTATTGGGAAAACCAAAGCGCAGCCAGTTCCTTCGCCCAAACGCAAATCCAATTGTAAAACAGCCGAAACATTCAAATATCCCAATAATTTCTTATGAGCTTTTTCAGCCGATTGATGACTGAAAATGGCATTTTTTAATATATCCGGATTCTTTTTGTAAGCCACTAAAAAAGCAACACTACAAATAAAACCATCCACTAAAAAAATCATATTTTGATGATAAGCTTCAAGCATTCCTCCTGCCATTTGCAAAATTTCAAATCCTCCAAAATAAGTCAGATAACTTTCTAAATCCTTTTCTCCATCGTAATTAGTAATGGCTTTTCTAAGAATGTCTATCTTGAATTGTAATTTTTCATCATTCACTCCTGTCCCTCTGCCCACACAATCTTCAATAGAAAAATTACAAAGCACACTCATTAAAACAGAAGCTGTAGCGGTATTTCCAATTCCCATTTCGCCAAAACCAACACAATTACTGCCTTGTTTTGCAAGGTTTGCTACAATTTGGCTTCCTTTTGTAAAACACAATTCCATTTGCTTTTTACTCATGGCTGGACCACTTAAAAACGAATGCGTGCCTTTGTCTATCTTAGCCGAAATAAGTGCTGTATTAGATGGAAAATCATAATTCACACCAGCATCAACTATTGAAAGTGCAATATTATTTTGCTTGCAAAACACATTGATCGCCGCACCGCCTTCTAGGAAATTAGTCAACATTTGGCGGGTAACATCCTGTGGATAGGCACTTACGCCATGCTGAGCAATGCCATGATCGGCAGCAAAAACCACAATGTGAGGTTTAGTTATTTTAGGTTCCAAAGTTTGAAAAACAGTCCCAATTTGCAGTGCTATTTTTTCCAAAACACCTAAAGAACCTGTCGGTTTTGTTTTTTGATCTATTTTATGTTGCAAAGCAGTTATAGAAAAAGCTGCATTAGATTTTGCAACAGCTTTTACTTCCGTTTGTTTTTTATCAATTGCTGAAAGTTCGTTTATTTCTGTTATACAAGGTGCTTCCGATTTTTGTTTCCAATGCAGCTGTTGCAACATGGGTTGGTTGTCATAATTGGTTGCGGGTTTGCCTACGCAAAAATACCCCAGCGGTTCCATGTGTTCAGGCAGTCCAAGTATTTTTTTGAATTCGTAGTAATTTAAAATCGAAACCCAGCCCATTGAATAGCCTTGCTCCGTAAGTGAAAGCCAGATGTTTTGCGCCGCACAAACCGCACTAAACTTTATCGCTTCATTACTCCCAACGGTTCCAATGGTAAAATGATTCAGCACCGAACGATCGTAACAAATTACCAATCCCAACGGAGCGTCCTCAATTGCTTCGAGTTTTAAATTTTGATATTGTTCCTTTTGGGATTCATCATCGATACTTTTTGCCGCTTTCTTATCATATTCTAAAAACAATTCTTTGATGGCTTTCTTAACTTCAGCTGACTTAATAAGATAATACCGAGTAGCTTCGGTCAAACCAACAGAAGGCGCCCAATGTCCTGCCTGCAATGCTTTTTCAATAACAGCATCAGGAACGGCATCATTGGTAAAATGACGGGTATCGCGACGGGATTTTATTATTTCGTCTAAATTACTCATGTTTTTATTGCTTTTTTGACATTGCCATTGATTTTGCCTTTGTTATTGAAAACAATTATTCCCAAACTACAAAACAATAGTCATTATGCTCTACAGTTTTAAAAGTGGGCAGTGTTATTTTATCTGAAAACAAAGGACAATAAATTACCATGGTGTGAAATTCTCCATTTTCACCGCAAGGATCAATACCTTTAGCTGCTAATTCGAGCGCTAATTCTTTGGTTAGAATCTTTCCCAAATAAGACTCACCCATCATGGTATTACAGGAAACAATCATCGTTTCTATCCCGCTTTCAATCATTTCATTCACTAAAATAATGCGGTCTTGTTGCCATAAAGGCAAAATAGCTTCTAAATCAACCGCTTTACAAACTTTCTCTTCCCAATCTCTATGAGGCTGCAAATCGATATCGCCAAAAACGGCAGCATCCAACTCAAAATTGGCTTTCAACTTTTTTAAAATACCAATAAACTTTTCCTCATAATCGCCCCAAGTAGCAGGAACCGTTTCTATGGGCAATTGCATTTTTTGAGCTTGCTGATGCAAAATGGACAAAGGCAAACCATGCGAACGCGAAATCTTTCCGTTTTCATTCATCATGTTCAGTAAAACCTTTGGCTTCAATCCTTGCTTTACTGCCTGCATCATGGCATAACAGCTGTCTTTTCCACCAGACCATGAGGTTACAAAATTCATAATCCTCCTTTTATTGTAACTGGAATCCCAGAAACCATTAATACTACTTTATCGGCTTTTTGAGCTAAATATTGATTCATCCAACCTTGTAATTCGGTAAATTTTCGACCAATATGTGTATCAGCATGAACACCCATTCCTATTTCATTTGAAATAATGATAATAGTTGCATTGGGTTGATTGGCTACCGATTCAAATTCGGATTTGGCCTGAATCAAACTCAGTTCCACATCATTTTTTGTATCTACAAAAAAATTAGTCAGCCATAAAGTTACGCAATCAATCACAGCAACTTGTCCCGAAAAATCAATTTCACTGAGAAACTTTTCTTTTTCAATATTAATCCAACGTTCGTCTCTATCTTTTTGATGGCGGTCAATTCGCTTCTGGAAATCATCATCCCATTTTCGGGCTGTAGCCACATACATGGGTCGTTCTGATAATTCTTTGGCTAAATTTTCGGCATAACTACTCTTTCCGGAGCGTTCCCCACCTGTTATAAAGTAAATCATTTTAATTGTTAATGATAAATGGTTAATGATAAGTTTTTGAAATACTATTTGTTATTTATTTGTGCTTTTGAAGTTTTAAGAATACTTGTAATTAATTTCAAAATCTCAATTGCTTCTTCATGTATGCTCTTGTATTCTTTTTCATTCAAATAATTTGTAGCTTTTAATAGTTCCAACCAATAAACAACTTCATTAGCTTCTTTTTGTGCAATTCCAAACTTATGAATAAAATCCTGCTTACTCTCTGCATGTTCTGCTTCTCTAACCATTGCTCCAATACTAGTCCCGCAGCGTAATAATTGCTTTGAAAGAACAAATTCTTTTTTATCAGAACTTAAATATTGATGCAAATTCACTACTCGAACAGCAAAATTAAAACTCTTAATTTTTACCACATTTTCTCCCATAATTGACCATTTATAATTAACATTTAATAATTATTTTAATACGGACAATGACGGCAACCATTGCCACAACAATTCCCTCTTTTGAGATGAAACCAGGCTTTGAAAACATAATTTCCGTTTTCCAGATAGTAATCAATTCCTTCTATTAAATGAGTCGTTTTGGGTAAATCTTTGGCTTTGTTATCTAATGCATTTTCCGGTGAAACCGTAGTTATGTATTCCTCAATTTTAAGCGAACAGCTCTTTTTAAAACAATTGGGACAAAGACAATCTCCTTCTTCGGAAAAATTAAAAATGGGTGGAAAATCATTGCACCAACATTTCTTCTGTTCCGAAATATCTCCGCAATCAAAGGAAGTTCCACAACCGGAACAGCGTTTTAGCTTTATAGTATTCATGAGGTAAAGATACCATTTGTTCATTTTTTTATCCTAAAAAATAAACAGTAATTTTTACAATTTCATATACCTTTGCTTGCAAATAAATTTTGATGATGAATTCTTTTTATAATAAAATCCTGTTTATAATATTCTTTTTAAGTTTTACCGCTTGCAAACAGAATGAAAAAACAACCTCTGTTTCAGCAGCAACTGAAAAAAATGAAATTGAATATTCGACGAATCTTTCTATCCATAAATACGATGGTTATTCGATAGTTAAAATTTTAAACCCCTGGCCGGATGCCAATAAAGATTTTGTGTACATCCTGAAAGAAAAAAACACAGCCGTTCCAGACAGTTTACAAAAGTATACCCAAATCACAGTTCCTCTGAAATCCATTGTAGTGACTTCAACAACTAATATTCCGTTTTTAGAAATGCTGGGAGTTGAAAAATCCTTAGCGGGATTTCCCCATACCGATTATGTTTCTTCTGAAAAAACCCGTAAATTAATTGATGCCGGAATTGTTAAAAACGTGGGACAAAACGAACGCCTAAACATGGAAAAGCTGATTGATTTAGCTCCTGAAGCTATTATAACTTTTGGTATCGACAATAACAATCCGATGATTGCCAATTTAGAAAAAAATGGTTTAAAAGTACTCATTCAGGCCGATTGGATGGAGCAATCGCCACTGGGAAAAGCCGAATGGATTAAACTTTATGCTGCTCTATTTGGCAAAGAAAAAGAAGGCAAAATACTATTTAACAATATTGTAAAAAGTTATAACGATGCCTTGCAATTAGTTGCCAGTGAAAAAGCTGAAAAAACAGTTCTATACGGTTCAATGTACCAAAATCAATGGTATGTTGCCAAAGGAAACAGCTGGGTAGCGCAATTTATGAAAGACGCCAAATCCAATTATTTATGGGCGGATACAAAAGGAAGCGGAAGCTTAGGACTATCATTTGAAAATATATTAGAGAAAGCCAAAAATGCTGATATCTGGATAGCCACAGGCTCATTTAAAAACACAAAAGAATTAGGTGACAGCAATCCGCATTACAGTCAGTTTGATGCTTTTGTTACTAAAAACGTTTATACCTTTGAAAGCAAATTAGGAGCCACAGGAGGAACAATTTACTATGAATTAGCCCCTAGCCGACCTGATTTAGTTTTGAAAGATTATATCAAAATTTTTCATCCTGATTTACTTCCGGACTACCATTTTACATTTGTACAAAAACTAAATTAGTCTGACTTGAAAAATCAAAAAAGAAATACTATTTTATTCTTATACCTGATAGCAGGGCTGCTTTTTTTGTTTTTTGCAAACATTAGTCTGGGATCTGTAACGATTCCGTTCAAAGAAATTTTTCAGAGTTTAACTGGCGGACAAGCCAGTAAATCTACCTGGGAATACATTATTATCAATTATCGTTTACCTAAAGCTATTACAGTCGTGCTGGTGGGAACCGGACTTTCAATAAGTGGTTTATTGATGCAAACCTTATTTAGAAATCCTTTAGCAGGACCTTATGTTTTAGGATTGAGTTCCGGGGCAAGTTTGGGAGTTGCTTTTGTGATTTTGGGTGCGGGCTTACTTCCCGTTTTTTTACAGCAAATAGTGCTCTCGTCCTACGGAATTGTTTTAGCTTCAACACTGGGGAGTTCCTTTGTATTATTAGCCGTTTTACTGGTCTCAGTTCGTTTACGCGACACCATGAGTATTCTGATTGTAGGCTTAATGTTTGGCAGTTTAAGCACAGCCATCGTAGGAACATTAAGTTATTTTAGTACTGCCGAACAATTGCAGAAATTTACCTTCTGGTCTTTAGGAAATTTAGGAAACCTTTCTTGGACATCCATTAGCATTTTAGCCCTTTGTGTATCTGTTGGTTTATTATTGACTTTAGGCAGTATTAAATCACTGAATGCCTTGCTTCTTGGCGAAAATTATGCCCGGAGTCTGGGCATGAACTACAAGAAATCCCGATTGATTATTATTCTGGCCACCAGTATTTTATCAGGAAGCATTACTGCTTTTACGGGGCCTATTGCTTTTATAGGTCTGGCAGTTCCTCATATTGCCAAATTGGTTTTCCAAACCAGTAATCACAAGATTTTATTCTGGAGCAGTCTCCTTTTTGGTGCTGTTATCATGTTAATCTGTGACACTATCTCACAGGTTCCGGGTGGTGAAATTACTTTACCTATTAATGCGGTAACTTCTATTTTTGGTGCGCCAATAGTGATTTGGTTGTTGCTCAGAAAGCAAAAAATGATTGGTTAGTTATAAATTATAATTTTGAAACGAACAGAAACAATAACATTGACGGATTCCTAAAAATATATAAGAAACCGAATCTATTTTGTTAGATTTTGAAAAATCAGGGTTTATAAACCGTATTCTGTTAATATTTTGTGCTTTTGGGAGTTTTAAAAACAGAATAAATCCTTAAATTCGCAGTCTCAATTAATTTAGAAATACATACAAGGTGAAAACTGCTTGTACAAATTTCATTTTGGACAACGTAAAAAAATAAATTAGAATAAAAAGGCTTGAGCTTGCTCATTGCATTTCAACAATAAAAAAACAAATAAATACATAGAAATGAAATACGACGTTATTGTTTTAGGAAGTGGTCCTGGCGGATATGTAACTGCCATTAGAGCATCACAATTAGGCTTTAAAGTAGCCGTAGTTGAAAAAGAAAACTTAGGTGGAGTTTGTTTGAACTGGGGTTGTATCCCAACGAAAGCCTTACTTAAATCAGCTCAAGTTTTTGATTATCTAAAACACGCTTCCGATTACGGATTGACGGTTTCTGAATTTGATAAAGATTTCCCTGCTGTGGTTCAGCGTAGCCGTAATGTTGCCGAAGGAATGAGCAAAGGAGTTACTTTCCTAATGAAGAAAAACAAAATTGACGTTATTAATGGTTTTGGAAAACTAAAACCAGGTAAAAAAATTGACGTTACTGACAAAGACAATAAAGTTACTGAATACAGTGCAGATCATATTATCATTGCTACAGGTGCCCGCTCTCGTGAGTTGCCTAACTTACCTCAAGATGGTGTAAAAGTAATTGGTTACCGTCAGGCAATGACTTTACCGGAACAACCTAAAAAGATGATTATCGTTGGTTCAGGAGCAATCGGAGTGGAATTTGCTCACTTCTACAACTCAATGGGAACTGATGTTACTATCGTTGAATTTATGCCAAACGTAGTTCCTGTGGAAGACGAAGATATCTCAAAAGAATTTGAAAAATCTTTGAAAAAATCTGGAATCACTGTAATGACAAATTCTTCTGTGGAGAAAATCGACACTAAAGGAAACGGAGTTAAAGCATTTGTAAAAACAGCTAAAGGAGAAATTGAACTTGAAGCTGACATCCTGCTTTCTGCTGTTGGAATTAAAACCAACATCGAAAACATCGGTTTAGAAGAAGTAGGAATTGCTACTGACAGAGATAAAATCTTAGTAAACGCTTATAACGCAACAAATATTCCTGGTTACTACGCTATTGGTGATGTAACTCCGGGGCAGGCATTGGCTCACGTAGCTTCTGCTGAAGGAATTAACTGTGTGGAGAAAATTGCAGGAATGCACGTAGAACCAATTGATTACGGAAACGTTCCTGGTTGTACTTATGCTACTCCTGAGATTGCTTCTGTAGGTTTAACTGAAAAAGCAGCCAGAGAAAAAGGATACGATTTAAAAATTGGTAAATTCCCATTCATCGCATCTGGAAAAGCAAAAGCTTCAGGAAATGCAGACGGATTTGTAAAAGTAATCTTTGATGCTAAATACGGAGAATGGTTAGGATGTCACATGATTGGTGCCGGAGTTACTGATATGATTGCTGAAGCAGTTGTAGCCCGTAAACTGGAAACTACAGGTCATGAAATCCTGAAATCGATCCATCCACACCCTACCATGAGTGAAGCTGTGATGGAAGCAGTTGCCGCTGCTTACGGTGAAGTAATCCACATTTAGTCATTGCGAAGGACGGGCGCCATCTCATCCTAATAATTATAGAAATCCGATTGGTACAAAAACCAATCGGATTTTTTTTATTCTGAACTTGTTTCAGAATCTCTTTTTTTGGGCGTGCCCCTGCTTCCACTCCGTTCCTGCAGGGTCGGGCTGTAGGCTCCCGCTTCCCGATGAAAAATCGGGAGAGCTCCGCTGCCATCCCTCACGCAAACGCTGCTACAAGAAAAATTTTGTTTTCAAAATAAATTATTTTGTAAGAATATTTAAATATATTTGAAAATAATAAAAGCGAAATAAACCTTCGCCAATCTACCCGATTTTGGGTGCATATACGAAGGTTTGTTTCGCCTATATACTAGTTAGGCACAATTATAAGACAGACACCATAACAATGAACATTGCTTATACGACAAGAAATTTCCACCCTGACGAGTTGCGAATATTAAAGACATTGAAAACGCAGAAAGAAAAGGAAACAAGTAGTAAAATTAAGTTCTATCATTTTCTTATTGCTGGACTTTTAGGAACTGGTTTGACATATATTACGACTATAATTCCAGACAGTTTTTGGACGTTTCTTTTCGGGACAATTGCTGTTTTCGCCTTTTCGTTTATTGTTTTTGGGCCTTACGAAATCTACAAACAGAAAAACAGACATAAATTATTTTTACGACAACTAAGTTCAGCTATAGAGAAAGGGACGGTTGACACTTGCCTAGTTAACACCAAACGTATTGCAATAGCACCAGAATATGAAGATGAAAGCGACTTGTATATTGTTGAGCTTAACGACAACGAAGTTTTATATCTGTGGGACACTGAATACAATCTAAATAAAAAGTTCCCTTGCTTAGACTTTGAAATATACGAGGACAGCTTTTTCAAACTCGTTGGCAGACAGATTTACCCGTTAAGTGAAAAAGTTCAGCCAGTGAAAATTGACAAGAAAGCAAAATGGAATTTTATGAAAACATATGGAGCATCGGGACATTTAGAAACGGAAAAAATAAACTTTGACGAACTACTACAGAAATATAATAACTGTGCCTAACAGCACCTACCCAAAAGTGGCGGTTCAGTGGTTAAACCATGCTTTGTGCTTCTATCAAAGTTTCTTCTTTGTTGACAGTGAAGTGCTTCTAAATCGCCACCTTCGGGTAGCTGCAAACCGTCAGGCTGTGAAAAAACCTCGTTTTTTCTTTTAAATCTCCCCATTTTCATAATCTACAACCCAAATAAAGCCTTTTTAGAAGGCTGTTTTTTTAGGCAGCAAATGGAGTTTGACTATCAATCAAGTCTAATTTTAGCTTTAAATAAGCCGTTTTTATAAAAACAAAACCATTTGTTGGGTATTTGGCATTCCAACTCTTGATTTTGGCTATTAAATCAGGCACGCCCAAGATATTAATACTGCGTTTAATATTATACACTAGCATAATCAGGCTGTGTTCTCCGTTTACTTTTTCCAGTCCTATTAAATTGGTATGGTTGTATCCCCATTGCCTTTTTATGGTACCAAAAATGTGTTCGTTGATCTCCTGCCTTTTGCGGTATAATTGTTGGTTTTCCTGATAGCGTTTGTTGTTTTCTTCCACTGCATCGGCATACTGGCTGCGGTCTATTTCCCTACCGCCTTTTCTACTGGTACAAAGTTCTTTTACCGGACATTCCTTGCAGGCTGGGGTTCGGTATTTTTTAAATTGATATCCGCTGTTTTCGGTTCGACCTGTTTTTTTTATGCCAACTTCCTGTTGTGGTAAGGATTGCTCCTTGCGGACAGGTGTAAGTGTCGTCCTCTTTGTTGTAATGGAACTTTGATACTAAATACTCGGGTTGTGTGCCGTTTTCGTTGCTCTTGCCTTGTTCCTGATGGGCTACAATGGTGGTGATGTTTTGTGCTTTACATTGGGTGATTTCTCGTCCGTTATGATAACCTTTGTCTACCAAGGCGGTGTAGCTGTCTATCTCCAAATTCTCTTTTGCCTCAACGGCAATAGCCGACAAAGCATTGCGATCATTGCGATTGATCGTGTGAGTAGCAACTACTAAATTGTGTTTAGCATCCACCGCAGCCTGAATATTGTAACTTACTTCAACTACCTGACCTTGTACCAGTAAAGCTCTGGCATCTTCATCAGTAGTACTTATCTGTGGTTCGCCACTTTCTCTTAGCTTTTCTTCCAGGAGTTCGTAGCGGATTTTATTGGTTTTTAATCGTTCTATTTTTTCTTGGATTTTGTTAATACTAACACTAGAATCGTTTTGATCGTTTTGAGCTAACTCGCTTAAATACTCTTGTGTCTTTTCCTCAATATAAGCCAAATGTTGGTCTATTTTCTTTTGACTGAAATTGGCTTTTTTGCTATTATGGGCACGACTCTTTGTACCATCGATGGCAATGATTTCTCCTGCAATCAAATCGGCATCTTTAAGGAAAGAAACAAAGAGTTTGAACAACTTTTTCAATCCCGATGGATTATCCTTCCTAAAATCAGAAATACTATGATAATTGGGGACAATGCCACACAATAGCCATTGTAATTCGATATTGCGAATGCATTCTTTTTCGAGTTTACGCGAACTTCTGATTCCGTTTAAATAGCCGTATAAATAGATTTTAAGGAATACTTTGATATCGAAGCTAGGACGACCTTCGCTTTTTATTGTTTTAGCTATAAAACCTAGCTTTTCAAGTGAAATATTTTCAACAAAGGCTTCAATAAAACGAACAGGATTATCGAGAAAAATTCTGTCTTCTAGACTGCTGATTTGTAACTGTTGGCGGGAGATTCCTGAAATGTGTTGCATCTTTAAATATACAACTTTTCTTCTTTTTATTAAATTCTTTTTCCTACTTTTGATCAACAACAAACGGAAGTTTTTTCACAGACTGACGTTATAAGGCAGTTTAGAGAACAGAAAAAACGAAAATAAATAATATGAAAAAAGGTCTTTTAATTTTTATTTTATTACAAAGCCTAAATGTATTTTGTCAAGATAGTTTGGAAATTAATAAAAATTGGACGAAATTAAAACAACAACTAAAGTTGCGAACGGAAATTACTTTGGAAATAACTAAACAACTTCAGAAGTCGAAAAAGATTGACAAAGTAGAATTAAAAAATACCGAACTTTATGCACAAGAATTAAAACTTGTTTGTGAAGACAATATCTTAAATAAAAGTAAAGTAGATTTAACCAAAGAAAAGAATGGAAAATTAACTACATTGCTAACTCACACTTTAGTTAATTTAGAATTTGACACTAAACTTAAAAACAAAGAAGAAACGCAATCGCTAATTGACCAATTACTTATGATTGAAACACAACTTTGTATTGAAACTAATAAGTATAATAAAAGTTGTAAAGAATATAGTAAAGAAGAATTAATTTTCGACATTCACTGTGAAAATGAACCTCCAAAATTAACAAAAGAATAAAAACCATCTGCTAACACACGCTACAACGGATTTTGACATTGGGCTTAATGGAAAAATTGGTTTGTATTTGGAAGATTGGGCAAATTTGCAAATAAGGCTTTATTTAGTCCCAAACCCGCTATTGTTACGATACCATAAAATTAAATAAACACTTTAAAGACTAAGCCAGCTTAAACAAATGGACAGCAACCTCATCCAAATCGAAACCGAAATCTATAGTAAATGTGGACTAGTCATTTCTGCCTTTAGAATCGAAGCCGAAAGCAAAGAATATTATGCCTGCCAATTTCAACTTAATGGTCGTAGTATAATAAGTCGTAACTCTAAAATAACACCCACTAAAACAGGACAATTTGTAACTTTCTGGAAACGGAATCCCAACGGTCCAATAGAACCTTTTTACGAAACAGATTCCATTGATTTCTTTGTGGTGAACCTGAGAACGGATAACAAATTGGGGCAATTTGTTTTCCCAAAATCAGTCCTTATCGAAAAAGGTATTCTTTCTACAGCTAAAAAAGAAGGAAAAAGAGCATTTCGCGTTTATGCCAGTTGGGACATTGCTACAAACAAACAGGCTGTACAAGCTCAAAAATGGCAACTGAATTACTTTTTTGAATTAGGTAGCACAAGCAGTCTTGAAAAAGCTACGGCATTGTACAACGGCAATTAAACCTGATTGCTTGGATAGCACTTATCAAAATATATCTTTCACGAGGTCTTCAACAGACTCAAACTGACTTTTGGGTTTTATTTAAATTCCGTTTTATCATTCGGCATGGAGAGCAACTTGACATGATGGAGACAGCTGGAATAAACATCAGCCTTATCCATTTTGGCTTTAAGCCAAGCATAAAAACTAATAGTAAACACATCGGTATCTTTGCTGCTTAAGCTCAACAAATTAGCTACTTTATGCCTAAACTTCTCCGAATGCACATCCTCTGTTTTATAATAAAAAATGCGCATTAGTTTTATAAAATCCAAAACTACATGTTCGTTATGTTCTTGCAAACGGCTGTAATATTTCCTTTTAAAACTATTTAATCTTGACTCTAGCAAATCCAAATAGTCCAATTCTATGAGCAACATAATTTCAATAAGATTTTTTTGAATTACCCATATATAGCCCATTTTATCACTATACCATTGCTCCGTATGGTAAAAATCTTGAAGCGTTTTAAAAGCTTCTTTGTATTTGTTTTGAAAAAACAAGGCTACCACCAATGTTAACTTTACATCTAGTGCATAATCGGATTTGTTTTTATACTTGTCAAAATTAAATTGCCCTAACTGTGTTACGGCTTCGTCGTTGTTTCCTGTATAAATACGCAATAAATTTTGCAACAACACATATTGCGGATAAAATAAAGCTTCGTATTTATTGTTTTCTAAATTCAGATGCTCACACATACTTTCTAAATAAGTTGCCGAAAGTTCAAAATTTTTAATCCTAAAATACATATTAGCCAGATAATACAAAACCTGTAAATGATCGTGTAAATACTTGTTTTTAGTACGTTCGCCTGCTTCAATTTTCTGGCAAGCATCTTCTATAAAAGGCAAAAAAGCTTGGTAATCTCTGGTAACATAAGCCACCTGATTGGTAATTTGTAAAATTTTAAAAAGCGACTGGTAACTTAAATTTTTAGTGATGGAGATATTAAATCGGACTAAGTTTCTATTGATAATATCTGAAATACTTAAACTATTCCCGTTTAACGCTGCTTGAATACTGGCATAGAACAAATTCAGGTTTTCTTCCTGACGGATACTGCTTTTATTTTTCTGGTATTTTTTTATTATTTCATCTAAATCTAAAGTAGGATTCAAATGTGCCTGCAAGAGTTGGGTTTGATAGATTTCATTTAGAATATTAAACAAGGCATTTTTACGGGCTATTAATTCGGCTTTTACCAAAGTTTTAAAGCCTAATTGAGCTTGTTTTTGCTGAAAAAAGATTCTGCTTGCCAACAACAATTTCAATGCAGTCATTTCTTCAGAGGATTCCTTATCAAAACTCTTAGTTGCAATAAAATCAATCAACAAATCGTGTAAGCGTTTGCAAAGCGCGTGATAGGCGCCTTTTGACGGTTTCCCATATAAAGCCACATCTATAGACAAAGGCAAACTTGGAGCATCCAAAAGCTTAAATAAAGTGATGTTCTTAGTATCGAATCTTTTGTTTCGCTCTTTTAAGTTTCGTACAAACTCTTTTTTATCTTCTTCAGATAAACTGGCTACAATAGCATGCAAAGTACTCATTTATATCGTAAGTTATTTTATTCAAATATAGCTATTTTAGTAAGTTTACATATAAAATAAAAAATTTATATCGTAAGTAATATTAAAATATTAGTTTCTTCATTTTGGCTATTTTCTACAATTTTGTCCCATATAAATCATTAACCAATTAAATTTTATTTTATGGACATCAATTTCAAATCTGACACTACATTAGAAAAACAAGCAGCAAAAACATCAAAAAAGAAAACAGTTCCTGTTTTTGATCAAAAACCTACACCTGCTTTTATAGGCGCTTCGTGGATGTGCCTTTTCATTGGTATACTATCGTACTGCATAGGATTATGGAATTCAGACATGCAATTAAACGAAAGAGGCTATTACTTTACCATCTTACTTTTTGGATTATTCTCGGCTATATCCGTACAAAAAAGTGTACGTGACCGACTGGAAGGTATCGAAGTAACAGATTTGTATTACGGCATCAGTTGGTTTTCGGCCTTAAGCGCTATTGTTTTATTAATCATCGGATTGTGGAACGCTAACTTATTATTGAGTGAAAAAGGATTTTATGGTATAGCCTACCTTTTAAGTCTATATGCTTCTATTGCGGTTCAAAAAAACACCAGAGACATTAGCTATATAGAAAACCATGAAATCACAACAAAAGACTAAAAGCATTTCTACAGAAACCAGAACATCATAAATTCCACCTCATTTTCCCTATATAAATTCCTTTTTTACGGGCTATTTTATAGGGAAAATTGTTTTTATAGCAATCCAGCCGCTTTACTTTTTATTTAGTGGTTTTATTTTTTTTAGAAAAAAAATTGAAGCTAAATTTTAGAATTCAGAAGTAATTCAACCAATTAAAACAGCTAATATGCAATTCATTCGTTAGCATTTTTTATATATTTGCTAGTAAGACCATAGCGGTCTCCCTGTATTTAATTTCCAAAAATCTCAAACTGGATTAAAAAAAAAAACACCTAATTTCATGAAACACCTAATTGCAACTAGCTACATCTTTTTATTGATGTTTGGTTTTAAAGGATTAGCACAACAAACAGTAGTTGCGCCTAAAGTAATCGTAACTGAAGCTGAAAAAACACTAAACTCACAATGGCAAGGCAAACAAGTAGCTTTTTTAGGAGACTCCATGACCGACAAACGTCGAGTGGGAACTACTTATGTTTATTGGGAATATTTAACGGAATTATTAGGAATCGAACCTTTTGTGTACGGTATCAGCGGTAATCAATGGAATCACATTTACAAACAAGCTGAAAAATTAAAAGTTGAAAAAGGAACCGATCTTGATGCTATCATCATTTTTGCAGGAACAAATGACTACATGCACGGTACACCAATTGGGGAATTCTTTACTGAAACTACCAAGCAAACTAATTTTAATGGTAAGGAAGTGACGCGCAAATACCGTACTCCAATACTAAATGACTCCACTTTTTGCGGAAGAATCAACAAGGCGATGTCTTACTTAAAAAACAATTTTCCACAACAACAAATTGTTATCATGACGCCTATTCACAGGGGATATGCTAAATTTAATGATAAAAACATACAACCAGACGAAAACTTCTGCAACGAGCAGGGTTTGTATATCGATAGTTATATTGAAGTACTAAAACAGGCGGCTTCCTATTGGGCAGTTCCGTTAATCGATTTGTATTCTACAAGTGGTTTGTTTCCAATGGCTGAATCACATTTGCAATACTTTCATAACAAAGACACTGATAGACTGCATCCTAACGCACTGGGAGATTATCGTCTAGCAAAAACCATTCAGTACCAACTTTTGGCTTTACCTTCAGACTTTGTAAAAGAATAAATTAAAAAAAACACCTTCCTAAAAAAAGCGGTTTCATTAGTAATGAAACCGCTTTTGCATCTAAAAACTATTTAAAACTAAAATCTATTTTCTAATGACAATTCGGATTTGCCTGAACAAACAAACTCATGGTAGATGGCGAAACATAAGGAATCCCTAAGCCTAATCCTCTTAGAATAAACAATACTCCTATCAGCATTACCACATAAGGAATCGCTTTTTGAATGCGGTTACGAACACCGAGTGACAAAAATGATTTAAGGTATAATACACTACTCATTAAGGGTACTGTTCCTAATCCAAATAAAACCATATACAAAACGCCTAAACTACTACTCTGCATGGCAATTGCGCCAAATAAAGCCACATAAACCATTCCGCAAGGCAAAAAGCCGTTTAACAATCCAATCGTAAAAAGGGATTGATAGCTTTTCTTCTTAAACTGATTCCCCAAAGCCTGTTTTACTTTTGAAATCAATCGGAAAACCGGTTTAGAAAAATTATAACGGGCAAATGTTTTCTCAGGAATAACAATCGCTACAATCATTAAAATACCAATGAAAATTGACAACTTTTGTTGCATACCTGCCATAAAAAAACCTTTACCTAACAAGCCAAAAACAAAACCAATACTGGCATAAGCAGTAAGTCTCCCTAAATGATAGGTAATAATCTGTGTTACTTTTTTAGCGGGATTACTTTGATCTACAGGCAACATCATAGCGATAGGACCGCACATTCCAATGCAGTGAAAGCTACTTAGTAATCCGAATATCAAAGCGGTGTAAAGCATTTTTATTGAAGTTATGGGTTATGAGTTATGAGTTGTGGGTTACTTTCATAACTTCTAACTCTTAACTCCTAACTTTTTATTGAATATAAATCGGTTCCTTGGTCAGGTATTTTTTACCATCATATTGCCATTCCATATTAATGTCCCATTGACCGCCTACCAATTTTGATTTAGGTATGAGCAAAGTTGGATTAGACAACGAAATCGGAGTATCGAAATCTAATTTTTTGTTAGACGGTCTGTAGAGGGACACTGTTCCTGTAATTTGGTTAGCATTAAACTCCTGAGGGAATTCAATAGTAATTCCCTCACTTGTGTTGGTTATGATTGGTTTGTGATTTAAATCCTGTGCATTTTGAACACGATCCATTTCTTCCTGGAAACGGGCATCATGCTTGTAATATTCTTCGACCACTAATTCATTATCGTATTTAGAATTAGATTGTACTTTAATGACGAAGTACAAAATAAAACTTATAAATAATGCTATGGCTATTACCAGTCCTGTTCCCCAATTGATTTTAATCCCCCTAGCCCCCAAAGGGGGAACTCCCACTGAAGTATTCAAATCTTTTAAATTGTTTGTTTTCATATTTTCTATTTATTAAAATATAATGCTTCTATTCACTATACATATTCCCCCTTTGGAGATTAGGAGAATTAATCAAAACTTCTCGGACTCAAAAAACTAGTCGTAGTGGTTTCTATTTTTTTATCGCCGTTGTAGACTTCTATTTTTAATTTGGTTTTATCGCTTTCCAGCAAATATTTATTGATTTCAACAAATAAGGTTCCGCTGCTCATCCCCTGTTTAGGAACTTTGATAATTTGCTTTCCAACCAATTTCAAATCTCCTTTGATATTTTTCAACTTAAAATGAAGCGCATTGAAATCATCATTGGTTTTATTAATAATTTTATACGTAAACACATTACTGATGTTTTCTTCTTTGTGTTGATACAACTGTCCTGGTAATCTTAAAATAAGTGCCTCAACATCGGTTCGTAAAAACAACAGCCCAATTAGCATTCCCACTAAAATGGTCAGAACAGCGGTGTAGCCTTTCATTCTGGTAGTGAATTTAAAAGGCGCTTTTTTCTCAATTTCATCCTCAGAAGCATAGCGAATCAAACCTTTTGGCAAACCTACACTTTCCATAATGCTGTCGCATTCGTCAATACAGGCGGTGCAATTCACACACTCTAATTGTGTTCCGTTTCGGATATCAATTCCGGTTGGACACACATTCACACATTGATGGCAATCAATACAATCTCCTTTTCCGGTTAATGCACGATCTTCTTTTTTATTGAATTTAGCCCGTCCGGTTTCTTTTTCCCCACGTACAAAATCATAGGCTACATTAATCGATTTATTGTCTAAAAGTACCCCTTGTAATCTGCCGTAAGGACAGGCAATAATACACACCTGCTCTCTGAACCAAACAAATATAAAATAGAAAACCCCTGTAAATATGGACATCGCAATCAGCGTGCTGAGATGTTCCGCCGGACCATCTTCAATCATGGCTATCAATTCGTCACTTCCTATCAAATAAGCCAGAAAAACATTGGCTATTGCAAAAGAGATTATCAAAAACGCAGTCCACTTCAAGCCTTTTTTTCTGATTTTCTCGGCATTCCATTCCTGTTTGGCTAATCGCATCTGAGCGCCTCTGTCGCCTTCTATCCAAAATTCGATTCGTCTGAAAACCATTTCCAGGAAAATAGTTTGCGGGCAAATCCATCCACAAAAGATACGTCCGAAAATAACCGTAAACAAAATCACGAACACCACTCCTATAATCATAAAGAGTACAAAGAGATAGAAATCCTGTGGCCAAAATGGAAATCCGAAAATATTAAATCGACGTTCTAAGATGTTGAACATCATGAACTGATTCCCATTTACTTTTATAAACGGATTAGCAACCAGAATCAACAACAATACATAACTAACTGCTTTTCGATAGTTGTACAATTTCCCCGAAGGCTTTTTAGGATAAATAAATTTCCTTTTCCCCTCATTGTCAATCGTTCCAATAGTATCTCTAAAAGCTTCGTTTGGTATTTTTGACATTTTTTGTTTCTTTTTGAACCATCAAGAAATCAAGTAAGCTTTTTACCAAATCTCAGGCTACTTAATCTCTCAATGGTATATCATTTTTATTATTTTGCAGCTGTAACAGGAGCTTCCACTTCTTCTTTCCAAATTTCGCCATCTGGTGCTTTTGGATCTTTTGGATTACTACCTCTCAAAGACAAAACATAACTGGCTACTTTTTGAATATCCTTTGGTTTCATCCCATTGGTTTTCCAGGAAACCATTCCTTTTCCATCACGCCCACCGTTAGTAATAGTGTGAAACACATTTTTGATTCCTCCTCCTAAAATCCAATGATCATCTGTTAAGTTTGGTCCAATTTGTCCTCCGGCATCCGCTCTGTGACAGGCAGCACAATTATTAGCAAAAATTTCTTTTCCCTGTGCCAATGAAGCTTCATCTGTAAGCAGTGTAACTGTTTTTTCGTCCATCAAATCAGGCGCATTTTTCATGTATTCCTCTACATCAATTTTAGCCTGAGCCAATTCTTTTTTCAACTCCATTTCCTGATTATCAGCTCCTAAAATTTCAAAACGAACTAAGTAAATGGCAGCAAATACAATACAGGCATAGAAAGAATACACCCACCATGGTGGTAAATTATTATCTAACTCCTTGATACCATCATAATCATGATTCAGTAGCAAACTACCTTCTTCTTCAATAGGAACCGTCTTCGTTAATTTTTTCATCAGGTTTTTAAACCAGGCTGATTCTTTTAACGGTTTTTGCTCCTCGGCTGCTAATCGGGCTTTTTCTTCCTCAGGCAACAATTGGTACACAATATTGTCGGCGGCACTTATAACCATTTCTATTGCTATTAAAAGCAATAAAACAACCAATAAGATTACGTCAACCATTGGGTATTTTATAAAGGCGGCCCTATCCCCAGAGTCTATAAAGTATTCTATGGCACCAAATATGATGAAGAAAAATACTGGTACTCTTACATATGCTGGAATTAATTTTTTCATTTTACAAATTTTGAAATTATACTACAAACTATCTTTCAAAGGGATCTGACTCAATTCCTTAATTTTTTCTTTTTTATACGAGAAAACCCAAAGCCCTAATCCCACGAAGAAGAAAAAGAAAATCAATAACGATACTATTGGATAAACCGCAACTCCTGCGATAGTTTCCATATTGTGCTTTATTTGTTCAAACATATTTTTTCTTTTTAAGTTGTGAAGGTTCTAAGTTGCTGAGATTCTAAGTTTTTTTTGTATTTCTAAATCTTAGCGACTTAGTAACTTAGCTTCTCAGCATCTTCAATAAATTACTTTTTTACTTTAATATCAGTTCCTAATCTTTGGATGTAGGCAATCAAGGCAACAATTTCTCTATCCTGCATTGGAACAAATTTTTCCCCTCTGGCTACAGCTTTATTTTTACTTTCTTCATAACTTTTTACAAAGTCAGGATCACTATGCAAACTGTTTTCAATTTTTTGAGATTGTTCTTTAATTGTTTTTTGTGCATTAGCAATATCAGCACCTGTATAAGGAACACCTAAAGTTCTCATAGTTTCCATTTTAGCTTCAATATCAGAAAAATCCAATGCTTTGTTGTCAAACAACCATTTGTAACCTGGCATGATAGAACCTGCAGAAGTACTTTGTGGAGACCACATATGGTTAAAGTGCCAGTTATCGTTGTATTTACCTCCTACTCTTAATAAATCCGGTCCAGTACGTTTAGAACCCCATAAGAATGGATGATCGTAAACAAATTCTCCGGCTTTTGACTGAGGACCGTAACGTTCTACCTCACTTCTAAACGGACGAACCATTTGAGAGTGGCATCCCACACAACCTTCACGGATATATAAGTCACGTCCTTCTAATTCCAATGGTGTATATGGTTTTACACTTGTAATGGTAGGAATATTAGATTTTACCATTATCGTAGGTACGATTTGAATAATACCTCCAATCAAAATCGCTACCGTTGCCAGAATAGTCAACTGAATTGGTTTTCTTTCTAACCATGGGTGGAATTTTTCTCCTTTGATTCTTCCTGCACTGATTTTTTGTAAAGCTGGTGCTTCAGCCAATTCGTCTTCTACTGCATTATTAGCTTTAACCGTTTGATAAATGTTATATACTAATATGAACATTCCGCTAATGTATAATGTCCCTCCTACTGCACGCATCCAATACATTGGAATAATCTGAGTAACCGTTTCTAAGAAGTTACCATAAGTTAAAGTTCCGTCAGGATTAAATTGTTTCCACATAGAAGCCTGAGTAAATCCGGCAACGTATAATGGCAGTGTATAAAGTATAATTCCTAAGGTTCCTAACCAAAAGTGAACATTTGCTAATTTAAGAGAGTATAAAGGTCCTTTGGTCATACGAGGAATCAACCAATAAATGATACCAAAAGCCATAAATCCGTTCCAGGCTAAAGCTCCTACGTGTACGTGAGCAATAATCCAATCGGTAAAGTGGGCAATAGCGTTTACGTTTTTCAAAGACAACATAGGTCCTTCAAAAGTAGCCATACCATAACCGGTTACCGCAACAACGAAGAATTTCAATACTGGTTCTACTCGTACTTTATCCCAGGCACCACGCAAAGTCAATAATCCGTTAATCATACCTCCCCAAGACGGTGCAATCAACATCACTGAGAAAACAACTCCTAAATTCTGAGCCCAGTTAGGCAAAGCAGAATACAATAAGTGATGTGGTCCAGCCCAGATATATAAGAAAATTAAAGACCAAAAGTGAACAATAGACAAACGGTAAGAATATACCGGACGATTAGCCGCTTTAGGAATAAAGTAATACATCAATCCTAAGAAAGGAGTTGTTAAGAAAAAAGCAACTGCATTATGACCGTACCACCATTGTACTAAAGCATCCTGAACCCCTGCATAAACAGAGTAACTTTTCATGGCAGAAACAGGTAAAGCCAAACTGTTAAATATATGCAATACCGCAACCGTTACAAATGTGGCAAGGTAAAACCAAATAGCTACATACAAATGACGCTCTCTTCTTTTTAAAATAGTTCCAATCATATTGATACCGAAAACTACCCAGATTAAAGCAATCGCAATATCGATTGGCCATTCTAACTCGGCATATTCCTTTGAAGTTGTGTAACCTAAAGGAAGTGTTACCGCTGCAGCTACAATGATTAATTGCCATCCCCAGAAATTAATGTTACTCAAAAGATCACTGAACATTCTGGCTTTTAATAAACGTTGCAAAGAGTAATACACTCCGGCAAACATGGCATTCCCAACAAAAGCAAAAATAACCGCATTGGTGTGTAAAGGTCTTAAACGACCAAAACTCAACCAGGAAACTCCATCAGTCAGGTTAGGGAATAAAAATAAGATTGCTAATAAAAGTCCGACAGCCATTCCTACTACCCCAAATACTATGGTAGCGTAAATGAACTTTTTAACAATTTTGTTGTCGTAATAAAACTGTTGCATTTCCATAATTAAATTTGTTTTTCTTCTGTTGTTTGTATTTCTTTTTTGGCTTTTACATTGATTTCATCGTCAAAAAGCATTCTGACGGATGGCGTATAATCGTCGTCATATTGCCCTGTTTTGACTGCCATAAAAAAGGCAATTAAAAAAGCTATAGCTACGAATATGCTAATGGTGATTAATAAATAGATGACACTCATACCTTGTAAATTTATACCCCAAAAGTAGAATCCCTACTCCGGAGATTCTATGACATTTATCATGCTTTTAGATTTTATTAGTGAGAAAATATTTTATTATTACATAATTTGGATTTCGTAAAAAACCACCCCGCCCTCCGGGCACCCCTCCAGAGGAGGGGAAATCACGAGATTTTCCTAAATAGCAGAAAAATTACTCCCTTAACCTTCTAACTTCTTTCCTCTTGCTTCTTGCTTCTAACCTCTAACTTCCTCGCGTAATAATTACTCATCAGGGTTACAAAACTCACGATGGTTATGGTACTCAAAGGCATCAAAATAGCTGCTATCAACGGATCTAAATTTCCCGTTACCGAAAAAGTCAATCCCACTACATTATAGAGCAACGACAAGCCAAAACTCATTTTAATTACCTGCATGGATTTCTTAGATAGTTTTAAGAAATAATCGAGCTTATCAAATTGTGTTGCTTCCAGAATAGCATCACAGGCGGGTGAAAACACATTTACATTTTCAGAAATTGAAATACCCACATCACTTTGCGCCAAAGCTCCGGCATCATTCAAACCATCACCTACCATCATCACATTTTTACCAGATAACTGCAATTGTTTAATAAATTCCAGTTTTTGCTCCGGTTTTTGATTGAAAACAAGTTCCGTTCCTACTGGCAAAAGCTCCTCTAAAGCTGTTCTTTCTCCGGCATTATCGCCCGATAAGACTTTAATTTGATATTTAGCATTTAAACTTTTAAACAGCTGCTCTAATCCTTCGCGGTATTCATTTTTAAAGACATATTTTCCAAAATATTTACCATTAATTTGGATATGTACTGAAGTCCTCTCCCCAACCTTCCCCGAAAGAGAGAGAGAAGAAACCAATAAAGACGAATTACAAAATTCTTCAGAACCAATTCTAACTAAACTTTCTACCACTTCTGCCTGAATTCCTTTCCCTGTGATTTCTTCAAATTCACTGATACTTACTCTTCCCATTTCGGGCAAAAAATCATACAACATTCTGCTTAAAGGATGGTTTGAAGCCCGAAGCACTGCTTTTATCCGAATCAAATTGGCCTCAGAAAGCGGTTCTCCTTCATACGAAATATTTGATTTTTTATTGGTCGTAATCGTTCCTGTTTTATCAAAAACCAAAGTATCCACTTTGGCTAACTGTTCGATTACTAAGGCATTTTTGAGATAAAATTTTTGCTTCCCTACAATTCGCAATACATTTCCTAAAGTAAAAGGAGCCGTCAAAGCCAAAGCACAGGGACAGGCAACAATTAAAACAGCTGTGAATACATTAAAAGCTTTATTAGTATCAATAAAAATCCAATATCCAAAAGCAGAAAAAGCAATCAACAGCAATACAATTGTAAAATAACGACTGATAGCATCGGTGATACTCTTGTGTTTTTGCTCCACTTTTTTCTGAAAAATAGCATTACTCCACAATTGCGTCAAATAACTTTGGGAAACCGATAATAAAACCTCCATTTCGATAACTTTTCCCAGTTGTTTCCCGCCGGCAAAAACTTTATCTCCTGATTTTTTTTCTATCGGAATTGCTTCTCCTGTCACAAAACTGTAATCAATTGAAGTGTTGTCACTAATCAAAATACCATCTACCGGAATTAATTCCTGATTTCTAATGAGTAATCGGTCGCCTTTTTGAATATCATAAACAGGAACGCTTTCTTCAGTGGCATCAGTATTGATTCGGGTAACGGCAACAGGGAAATAGGATTTAAAATCTCGTTCAAAACTCAGAAAACTATAGGTTTTGATTTGGAACATTTTTCCCAAAAGCATGAAGAAAATTAAGCCGGTTAAACTATCAAAGAATCCGGAACCGTAATCAAAAGCAATATCGATAAGGCTGCGAATGAACATCACGATGATTCCTAAAGCAATAGGCACATCGATGTTAAGCATCCTAGCTTTTATACTCTTATATGCTGAAAAATAATAACCGCTTCCGGAATACAAAAAAGAAGGCAATGACAAGACAAAAATTAACCAACGAAAAAAGGGTTTGTAATTGTCTAACCAATATTCTTTTACCTCAAAATATTCAGGAAAGGAAAGCAGCATAATATTTCCAAAACAGAGGAAAGCGACACCCAATTTATAGGTCAGACTTCGATCTATTGTAGTTTTTTTTGTTTCGTAATTCTCCAGACTGATATAGGGTTCATAACCTATTGAACTCAGCAGATAAACAATTTCACTTAACGAAACTTCATTTGGATTATAAACAATACGCACTTTTTTCTCCGGAAAATTAACCTGAGAACTGCTTATTCCTTTTTGAAGGCGTTGTAAATTTTCCAGAATCCAAATACAAGAGCTGCAATGTATATGAGGAATGCTAAGTGAAACAATAGCGGTTGAATCCTCTTGAAATTCCAATAATTTCGAAACAATACTTTCATTGTCTAAAAAATCATATTTTCCTTGAATATCCTGTGGAGTGGCTCCAGGTGATTTTTCGAAATCATAATAGCAGCTTAAATCATTCAGACTAAAAATTTCATAAACCGTTTTACAACCGGCGCAACAAAATGTTTTTTCGTCAAAAATAATTTCTGCTTTTTCTACAATATCTAAACCACAATGGAAACAGTTTTGTGTATCCATAACTTTGCTCATTTTACCTGATACAAAGCTCCTTAATCAATCTTAAGTAAAATATGATATATATCATATAAATGATTAATTTTACACTACTATTAAACTTTCTTTAAAATGAGTAAATGTGAACAATGTATTGTTAGAGAATTCAGTTCCCTGAAAGCACTAAACAAAGACGAATTAGTAAAACTTGCCGAGTGCAAGACGTCCCGTTTGGTGAAAAAAGGCGAAGTCATTTTTGAAGAAGGTGAAAATGTAAACGGCATTTTTTGTATCAAAGATGGGGTTTGCAAACTAACCAAATTGAGTCCGAACGGTAAAGATCATATTGTAAAATTGGTTACCAAAGGCGAATTGCTAGGACAACGCTCTATGATAAGCGAGGAACCTGTAAACCTGAGTGCCGTAGCCCTCGAGGACATGCAGGTGTGTTTTGTTCCTAAAAGCGAAATCATGGGCTTTTTTGACAAAAACAACCAGTTTTCAATGAATGTGATGCGTACCATTTGTGGCGATTTGAAAGAAGCCGACAGCCAAATGGTGAATATGGCTCAAAAAACCGTAAAAGAACGTCTGGCCGAAACCCTGCTCTATCTTCAGGATACTTTTGGAAAAAATGAAGACAATACTTTGAAAATCCAATTGACTCGCGACGAACTCGCCAGCATGATAGGTACCGCTACCGAAAGCTGTATTCGTTTGTTATCTGAATTTAACAAATTAGGTTTAATCGAATTAAAAGGAAAAAAAATCATCCTGAAAGATATTCCTAAACTGAAAAAGATGAGTTAAGTTTTTTTCTTGACTCTTTACCACAAATTACTTTCTTTTTATCTTTTGTAATAAAAATAGTATTCCTATTTTTGTTAGGATATGTGCTATTTGATAATTACTAAATCCTGATTAGGATTGATTGTTACTCCCACTTGGCACTCGTTTGCAAGGAGTGCTAGTGAAAATTGACTAAAAATTTTAATAAGTATACAGAAAAAATAAAAATATGGATAAGGTAATTAATGATTTCTCAATTGGGCTAATGTTTTGGCAAATAATAATCTTTTTATCTCTTGGACTTTGGATTTATTGTTTAATCGATATTTTAAAAAATAAGTTTCTCCATAATGACAAACTTATATGGATTTTAGTGGTTCTTTTGGTTCCATTTATAGGTTCTTTATTATACTTATTCATTGGCAAAAGAAGAAAATGCGAACAATAGTTTTAATAGCAATCTTTTTAAATTTCTATTCTTTTTCCGCATTTGGAACAAACAATATAAACACTGCTTTGGACACTATCCGAAATAAAAAAGAATGTTTTATCAAAGAACTCACTTTAAAAACGGAAAGAATTGAGAAGCCACGAAAATTCATTTTTTGGAAATTAGCTCACAAAAAAGTAACTACTATCGACCGAATAATTGATACTAAAGGAAAAGTGATTTTAAAGAAATCTTCCATTCAGATTTGTTCAAGTGATGCTTGCGGTCATCGTAAATTTCGTAGAATAAAAATAGTCGGTAACGAAATTTGGATTTTCAAATACAATAGAAATCCTGAAAAAGGAATAATAAAGCGTTACAACTTTTGTAAAAGATATTTAGTCCAAAAAATTTGGGAAGATGAAAATTTCAATGATTATTAATAAAAACTAAAGAATCACTACCATCTGGCGCTCGTTTGCAACGAGTGCCTACTTACATAAATAGATAAATCGTAGCGTTTGCAACGCGGTTTACTAAACATAAATCCTTACTGGTTTTCATAAAAAAATTGAAATTACTGGATAAGATTGCTTCGTTCCTCGCAATGACATATTAAGCGGTCTAAGTCATTGCGAGCGATAGCGTAGCAATCTCACTAAACTAAGGCTATGAAAACCCGATTGCACGGATATACACCCAAACGTTCATTGGAATTTACATACATAAAATGCGAACTAACGAAGCAATCCGTACTCTTAACAGTAAGAAAAATTCGAATTTCCTTCATGAGATGCTTCCTTCGTCAACATGACAAGTTTGCGGGAAATACTAAACAAAACCTGAAAGCTTTGCAATCTTGTAGACAATAAAAACCCTTATTTTTTTAGAATAATAAAATGACTTCTTAAAATTTAGTTTACTCTATCAAAAATTAACTTTTATTTTCTTTTTCTTTCGTTTATTTTCTTTTATATTTGTTTTTCACTAACACTAAAAACAATACAAAAATGTTACCCAATCAACGAAGAGAGAAAATACTCGATTTATTAAAAGAAGACGGCTTTGCTAAAGTTATCGATTTAGCGCGTTTATTCAAAGTTACAGAAGTAACTATTCGTCAGGACCTAGAAAAATTAGAAAGTGAGGGGCTAATTTTGAAAGAACACGGCGGAGCGAGTATCAAAAACGTTGAAGATCAGGTAAGAAGTTTTTCGCTTCAACGTCAGGAAAATTTAGAAGAGAAATCGGCTATAGCCCAAAAATGCTTAGAATTTATTGAAAACGGAGATACCATTATTTTAGATTCTGGTTCCACCACTACTGAAATAGCCAAGAAACTTAAAGGACACAAACAGCTAACCGTAATTACCAATGCTTTAAACATAGCCTTATTATTAGGAACTGATCCGGATATTGAAGTCATTATGACCGGAGGCGAATTCAAACCACCCACATTATCCCTGACTGGCCAAAAAGCAGCTGATTTCTTCAAAGGACTCAATGTGCAGAAATTATTTTTGGCGACAGCGGGAATTTCCCTAAAATCAGGACTCACCTACCCTAGTATCAGTGATTTAGTAGTAAAAAAAGCGATGATTGAAGCAGCCGAAGTCACTTATCTCGTGGCTGATAGTTCTAAAATTGGCAAAAGTGCTTTGGCCAGTTTAGGAGCCTTGTCCCTGATAGATTACATCATAACTGATGATGGTATTGAGGAAAAACACAGAGAAGTATTTAGAGACAACGAAATTGAAGTTATCGTAGCATAAAAGACAAAACACAAAAAAACATAAAAAAAGCAAAGAAAATGGCAACATCAACATTAGGAGTAATCATAGGAAACAGAGATTTTTTTCCAGACAGTTTAGTAGAAAAAGCAAGAACTGAAATCATTGAAGTATTTGAAAAACTAAACATCAAACCTATTTTATTAGACAGCAATGCCACTAAACTAGGCGGTGTAGAAACCTATAAAGAAGCACAAAAATGTGCCGATTTATTCAAAAAACATCAGGATGAAATTATGGGCATACTAGTATTACTACCTAATTTTGGTGATGAAAAAGGTGTTGCTGACACTTTAAAGTTAGCCAACTTAAATGTTCCTATTTTAATTCAGGCCTATCCGGATGAATTGACAAAAATGAACGTGGTAAACCGTCGTGATTCCTGGTGTGGAAAAATCTCCGTTTGCAACAACTTATACCAATACGGAATTAAATATTCGCTGACTTCACAGCACGTAATGAGTCCTTCTGACCCTATTTTCCAAAAAGACTTATTAGATTTTACTGCTGTATGTCGCGTAGTAAAAGGAATGCGAAACGTACGTATTGGAGCCATTGGAGCAAGACCTGGTGCATTCAATACCGTTCGTTATTCCGAAAAAATATTGCAACGACACGGAATTAGTGTAACCACTTTCGACTTATCAGAAATCTTAGGAAAAGCCAATAAACTGACTGCTGACGATGCCAAAGTAAAAGCACATTTAGAATCCATCAATGCTTATGTAGCTCAAGGAAAAACGCCTAATGAAGCGATGATTCAAATTGCCAAATTGGACGTCGTATTAAAAGAATATATGGAAGAATACGCCCTTGATGCTACCGCTATCCAGTGTTGGACTTCTTTACAGCAAAACTACGGTTGTAATGTTTGTACCAGCATGAGTATCATGAGCGAAAACATGTTGCCTAGTGCCTGTGAGGTTGACGTAACTGGAACTTTGAGTATGTATGCCATGCAATTGGCTTCGGGCTCTCCAAGTGCCTTGGTGGACTGGAATAACAACTATGCTGATGATCCAGAAAAATGTGTGTTATTCCACTGTGGTAACTGGGCCAAATCCTTCTTACCGGATATTCAATTGAGTAACGCACCAATTTTAGGAACTACTGTAGGTGTAGAAAACACTTATGGCGCTCTGGACGGAAGAACGCCAGCTATGCCGTTGACTTATGGACGTATCAGTACCGATGACCCAAAAGGAATTATCAAAGTGTACATTGGTGAAGGCGAATTAACCAACGACGAGTTGAATACTTTTGGAAACAGAGCTGTAGCTCAAATCCCCGATTTGCAAGGATTAATGCAATATGTTTGCAAAAATGGCTTCGAGCACCATGTAGTAATGAATGCTTCCAAAACAGCTACTATTCTTGAAGAAGCACTTGGAAATTACATGGGTTGGGAAGTATACAAACACTAAAAACAACACATCATGCTTATAGAAAAAATACAAAGAAAATCCATTGAGTATCGAAAAAAAGTACTCAAATACATCTATAATGCCAAGGCAGGGCATACAGGAGGAAGTTTGTCTATTTTGGACATTTTGAATGTGCTGTACAATGATGTGATGAACGTTTCTCCGGAAAATTTTCATTCCAATGACAGAGACCGTTTCATCCAGAGTAAAGGACATAGTGTAGAAGCCTTATATGTGGTTTTAGCTGACAAAGGTTTTTTTCCTGAGGAAGATTTACTAACCATGTGCCAATATAACTCTCCTTACATTGGACATCCTACCAAATCTATTCCAGGAATTGAACAAAATACGGGCGGATTAGGACATGGTTTGCCTATTTGTGCCGGAACAGCTTTGGCTGCCAAAAAAGATAATTCGCCTGTAAAAGTATATACCATTTTGGGTGATGGAGAAATGGCAGAAGGCTCCAACTGGGAAGCGATGATGTTTGCAGCACATTATAAATTGGATAATCTATGTGCTATTTTGGATTACAACAAACTCCAAATTACCGCTGCTAATGAAGATGTCATGGGACTGGAACCTATTGACAAAAAATTAGAAGCTTTTGGCTGGGCGGTAAAACATGTTGACGGACATAATATTGAAAAACTGTCTCAAACCTTGAGAGGATTGCCTTTGGAAAAAGGGAAACCAACTTTTATCATCGCACATACCACTAAAGGTAAAGGAATCAGTTACATGGAAAATGTATTGAAATGGCATCATGGTGTACCTAGCGAAGAGCAATACCATCAGGCAATAGCTGAATTGGATAAAGAATTAGAAGAACTGGAAAAAACGCAACAATAATGGAAACAAAACAAGCAACAGCAGCAGCTAACTTAGAAGTTTTTTCAGAAGTACTTCAAAATTTAGCCGCTACCGATAAAGACATTATGGTGGTTACGAGTGATTCTCGTGGCTCAGGAAAACTGGTGCCTTTTGGACAAAAATATCCGGAACAGATTGTAGAAGTGGGTATCGCCGAACAAAATCTGGTAGGAGTCGCTACCGGATTAGCCAGCATGGGCAAAAAAGCTTTTGCGGTTTCTCCGGCCTGTTTTCTAACCGCCAGAGCTTTGGAACAAATTAAAAATGATGTGGCCTATTCAGACAATCCAGTAAAACTAATTGGAATTAGTGCCGGAGTGAGCTATGGTGCTTTAGGAACTACACACCACAGTTTGCATGATTATGCTGTTTTGAGAGCCATCAACAACATCAGTATTGTGGCACCCGCAGATAATTTTGAAACTGCCCAAGCGATTAAAGAAGCCGCTCAAATGTCAAGCCCGGTATATATCCGTTTTGGAAAAAAGACCATGCCGGTGAACCTAAATGCAGAGGCTACTGATTTTAAAATTGGAAAAGGCCGTCTGATTCAAGACGGAAATGATTTGACTTTCATCGCTACCGGTGAAGCCGTTTTACCTTGTGTAGAAGCCGCTAAACTTTTGGAAAAAGACCATCAAATTTCCTGTAAAATTGTGAGTATTCATAGCATCAAACCCTTGGACGACGAACTTTTATTAGCTGCAGCGGCTAATGGAAAACCGATTATTACTGTTGAAGAACATTCTATTTACGGAGGTTTGGGCGAAGCTGTGGCTTCATTATTGTTCCAAAATGGAAATCACAATCCGTTTAAAATTGTAGGATTACCGGACGATCACACGGTTTCCGGTTCTCAAATTGAAATTTTCAACCATTATGGTATTTCGGCTGAAGGATTAAAAAACACCGCATTACAACTGATTCCATAGCAAAATGTATTGCACATAGAACCACTTAACCAACCAAGACCATTGAAAAAACCAATAAACAGCTAGCTATGAAAATAAAACAGCTTTCTCTACTCCTCTTGACTTTGATTTTAGTTTTTGGATGTTCTTCAAAAGATAAGAACGAAAAACCAAAAATTGCGGTCGTAGTATCTACACTAAACAATCCCTGGTTTGTGATGCTTGCCGAAGCAGCGGCTAAAAATGCCAAAGCTTTAGGCTATGAAGCCAAAATTTTTGACTCACAAAACAATCCGGCGATTGAATCGGATAATTTTGAAAATCTAATTTCATCAGGCTATGACGCCATCTTGTTAAATCCAACCGATTCTGATGGTTCAATTTCTAATGTATTAAAGGCCAAAACTGCCGGAATACCAGTTTTTTGTATGGACAGAGAAATCAATGCTGATGATGCGGCTACCAGCCAAATCCTTTCGGATAATTATTCAGGCTGTGTTTCTATTGGAATTGAGTTTGTAAAAGAGCTGAAAGAAAAAGGAAATTATGTGGAAATTCTGGGCTTAGTGGGTGACAACAACACCTGGGCACGCTCTGGCGGATTCCATTCGGTGGTGGATAAATTTCCAAATCTGAAAATGGTGGCACAACAAAGTGGCAATTTTGACCGTAACAAAGCCATGGAAGTACTGGAAACCATCATGCAGGCTAATCCGGATATCGATGCAGTTTTTTGTGGAAATGATGCCATGGCTATGGGCGCTTTTCAAGCCTTACAATCAGCAGGTAAAGCCTATAAAGTAAAAATTTTTGGTTTTGACGGCGCCGGTGATGTGATTGAAAAAATTCGTGAAAAGAAAATTGTGGCAACGGGTATGCAATTCCCCTTAGTGATGGCACAAACAGCCGCACAATATGCCGATGAATATTTTAAAGGCAGACGTGTTTTCCCGCAACGCGTACCGGTTGAAGTAGAGTTAGTAAATGCAGCCAACATTAAAGATTATTAAGATGAAAAAACAGTATACCCTACTCTTAGCCATCCTTATTGTAGCTTTATTAGGCTACAATTCAGTCTATTTCAAAAAACTTAGCGAGGTTAAAAATGCCAAAAAAGAAAATTTTGATTTTGCAGCTTATGCCGATTCCATCTACTTTAAAGGTATTTTGAAGAACAAGAAAAACATTTCTTTGAACAATTTAATAAACCTATTTCAAAACAATCCAAAAACGGCTTTCAAAAAATATGGAAACCGTTTGGGGATAGGGAATTCAGCTTATTTCATGATTCAAAGCACCGGTAAAATCCTGGATGTCAAAGACGGATTGTATACCATTGCCGACGAAAAAAACGGAGTGATTTATGTGGACACCAAATACATCTTTGGAAACGCCATCCGTGATGCTTCCGGTTTGGTAAAACTAACCGATTTTAAAACCAATGCACAGTTCAACAAAGTATCTGAATCTTTAAACCATATTGTCAGAGACAGCGTTATTCCGGTTGCAATCAAAAAGGTAAAAATAGGTGACAGTATCACCTTTACAGGTGCGATCAAATTAAGCAAAAACCAAAATTTATTTAAAGATATCACCGTTATTCCAACCCAAATAAAACTTCAGTAAATTGTTAGAAGCAGTAAATATATCGAAAGAATTCCCGGGCGTTAAGGTGCTGAATCAGGTAAATTTCACTTTTTATCCTGCTCAGGTTAATGCCATTTTGGGGGAAAACGGTGCGGGCAAATCGACTTTGTTGAAGATTTTGACAGGCGAATACACCGAATACGAGGGCGAGATAAAACTCAACGGTGAATCGGTGCGATTTTCGGGTATCAAAGAAGCACAAAATGCAGGAATTGCCATGATTCATCAGGAATTAAACCTTATTCCTGAACTCAATGTAACCGAAAATCTGTTCTTAGGAAGAGAAATCAGAACTTCATTAGGACTTTTGGATAAGGCGAAAATGGAAGCCGAAGCGCAACGTCTTTTTAAAAAAATCCAATTGAAAGTTGCTCCTAAAACATTGGTACAAAAACTGAAAGTGGGCGAACAACAATTGGTTGAAATTGCCAAGGTTTTGTTGAGCAATGCCAATGTGATTTTGATGGACGAACCTACCTCCGCCCTAAGCGACAAGGAAATTGAGAATTTACACCGCATCATTGCCGAATTGAAATCCGAAGGAAAAACCATTGTGTACATTTCGCATAAGATGGATGAATTGTTCCGAATTGCGGAGCGTTACACCGTTTTAAGAGACGGAAACACCATTGATGCCGGCGAAATGAAAGCTACTAACGAACAGGATTTGATACGTAAAATGGTAGGACGTGATGTACTAATCGAGAAAAAAACAACTGAAAACCATTTTGAAAATACGATTTTAAAAGTCGAAAATCTAAACCTCATCAATCCGAATAATAAAAGCCGTAAATTGCTTCAGGATATTTCATTCGAACTCAAAAAAGGAGAAATTCTGGGGATATTTGGCCTAATGGGTGCAGGAAGAACCGAATTATTGGAAACTATTTTTGGGATGCATCCTTCCAACGCTGACTTTGACATTGAAATAAACGGCCTCAAAAGCATTCATAAAAAACCTAAAAATGCTATAGAAAACGGATTGGCTTTTGTAACCGAAGACCGCAAAACTGAAGGACTTGTTTTAGGTATGGATATTTCCTCTAATATCAGCCTGACCAATTTGAAAACATTAGGATTTTTGAGTAATACAAAAGATAAGGCTGCCGCCAAAGAGTATATCGAAAAACTACGCATTAAAACCCCATCCGAGACGCAATTGTGTCAAAACCTAAGCGGTGGGAACCAGCAAAAAGTAGTTTTAGCCAAGTGGCTCGCAACCAATCCGCAAATTTTAATGCTGGATGAGCCTACTCGAGGCATCGATATTAATGCCAAAAATGAAATTTACAACCTAATAAAAGAACTCGCAGCCAACCAAATGAGTATTCTTTTAGTTTCCTCTGAAATTCCCGAAATCCTCGCGCTTTCGGATCGAATTTTAGTCATGGCAGAAGGAAAAATCAAAGCTTCCTATCTGGCCGCAGAAGCCAACGAAGATAAATTATTAAAATCAGCCTTACCGGAATAATTATGAACATCTCTATTAACCACCCGATTATCAAAAAATCGCAATCATTGATTGCCTTATTTCTACTGTGTTTATTTATCAGCCTTTTATCCGATAAGTTCATGACCAGCACCAATCTTTGGAATGTCTTGCGACAAATTTCTGTGAATGTGTGTATTTCGGTCGGAATGACTTTAGTGGTTTTGATGGCCGGAATTGACTTATCCGTAGGTTCGGTTTTAGGACTTTCGGCAGCCGTTTGTGCCGGTTTATTAAAAAGCGGACTTTCCTTTGAATCCATGGATTTATTTGTTGGATTTACGGTTTTGGGAGCTATTGTGGCAGCCATGCTTATCGGTATGTTACTGGGTTTGTTCAATGGTTGGGTCATCACCAAATTTGCCATTCCGCCCTTTGTTGCCACGCTTGCCATGCTCACCATTGCTCGCGGCTTAACTATGCTTTATACCGAAGGAATTCCGATTTCGAATCTTGGTCCTAATTTTGAATTTATTGGCTCCGGCTGGATATTGGGTATACCAGTACCAGTTTGGATTTCGCTTATTATGGTGTTGATTGTGGTCTTTCTGACCAACCGAACGACCTTTGGGCGCTATATCTATGCCATCGGAGGCAATGAAAAAGCGGCTTTTTTATCAGGAATTAGCATCAACAAAGTCAAACTCGCGGTCTATGGTATTGCGGGAATGATGGCTGCTGTAGGAGGTGTTTTGGTTACTTCCCGACTGAACTCGGCGCAACCTAATGCCGGTATGAGTTACGAACTGGATTCTATCGCAGCGGTAGTTATTGGGGGTACTTCGCTTTCGGGTGGTGTTGGAACCGTTACCGGAACTGTGATAGGCGCCATTATTATTGGAGTCTTGAACAACGGATTGGTTTTACTGGATGTTTCGCCTTTTTGGCAACAGGTTGTAAAAGGGATTGTCATTTTATTGGCAGTGATTATTGATAAAATGAATCAGAAAAATAAATAAGCTTTTTTTAAACTATTAAGAATTTAAGGTTATTAAGAGGTTTCTTTAATCGTCCTAAACTTCCGCAGGCGAGTGTCAAATGTTTGAAGAATGCGTAAAAAGAAAAGCTGTTTGAGCGCAGCGAGTTCTTTTCTTTTAGCATTCGAGAACTAATTTGACCGACGAGGAAGTAAAGACTTGATTTTTTTGTTTCTTTTTTGATCAAGCAAAAAAGAAAAAACTAACTCGAAATAAATACATGAAAAAATACATTCTCGCCATCGATCAGGGTACCAGCAGTACCAAAACCATCATTTTTGACGAATTAGGGCAGGCTGCCGCCAAAGGCTGCGTGGACTTAAAAACCAATTATTTTGACAATGGTTTTGTCGAGCAAAATCCGGAAGACATTTATCAAAACGTACTGGATTCGGTAAGCGAATGCCTCCATGATTTCACCGACAAAGGCTTTAATATTCACGATATTGTTTCCTGCGGTATCAGTAATCAAAGAGAAACTTTTGTGCTATGGGACAGCGAAGGCAAAGCCTTAGCTCCGGCCGTGGTGTGGGCCTGTAAACGTTCTATTGGAATTTGTGCCGACTTGATGGCAAAAGGACAAAATGAGTTCATCAAACAAAAAACAGGTTTGCTGCTCGATCCTTATTTTTCGGGTACCAAATTGCTTTGGCTTCTAGAAAATGATGCTGAATTAAAACAAAAAGTAAGCCATGGCGAAGTATATTTTGGAACTGTTGATTGTTGGATTTTGTACAAATTGACGCATGGTGCCCAATTCAAAACCGACTATACCAATGCGTCCAGAACCTTATTGTTCAATATTCATAGTTTGGAATGGGACAGGGAAATCCTGGACAAATGGGGATTATCCCAACTCAACTTGCCTCTTGCCTGCCCTTCTTCACACCATTTTGCCACTATCGACTGGGGCAGTATTTTAAATTTAAAAGAATTTTTATCCATTCCGATGACAGCCTTGATTGGCGATTCGCATGCAGCGACTTTTGGAGAAGGCTGTTTTGAAAAAGGCACTGCCAAAGTCACTCTGGGAACCGGAAGTTCGATTATGATGAACATTGGCGACCAAGCTGTTTTGTCCCAAGCAGGAATGTTGACCACGATTTGTTGGAGTACCGAAAACCGTGTGGATTATGCCTTAGAAGGCGCTATTGTTTCCTGTGGTTCGACGATTGAATGGCTCAAAAATGAATTGCAATTGTTCTCTTCTCCTTCCGAAACCGAGGCTATGGCAACAGCAATTACTGACAATGCCGGCGTATATTTGATTCCGGCTTTTAGCGGACTGGGCGCACCACACTGGCAAATGAGCCGAAAAGCATCGATTGAAGGAATGACTTTTGGCACTACTAAAAATCATATTGTACGTGCCGCTCTGGAAAGTATTCCGTACCAAATTAAAGATGTGGTGCAAGCCATGGAACAAGACATGCAGGCGGCTTTAAAATCCATTTCGGTTAATGGCGGTATGACTAAAAACCAATTTGTAATTCATTTTCTGGCTGATTTGTTAGGAATTCCATTAAACAAACAACGCAATCCTGATGTTTCTGCCTTGGGAGCGGCTTATCTCTCGGGATTAAAAAGTGGCGTTTACAACAGTATTGAACAACTTTCGGAAATCAATAAAAAACAAACCGAACAGGTTTTAGCTAATACCAACAACGATTTACCAAGTAAAGGTTATCAGGGTTGGAAAGAGAAGATTGCAAGATTTTAGATTACAGTAAGCAGAAAGCAGTCCCGAAACTTCGGGATAGAAAATATTTAATATCCATTTACAGCCGTTTTTAAAGCGGCTGTTTTTGTGTATGTAAGAAATATTTTTATTTTTGTAAAGTGTATTAAAAAAATAATGCGCAATAATAATAACAAAAACATGCGAATAACATACCGTTTTGGAATAAAACTAGTCTGTTTTATGCGCATATAAACTAGTTAGCAGTAATTGCCAGTCACCATTCATGAGGAAAACACTTTTAATATTGACGTTTATCTTTTCTCTCTCATTTTTCTCTTGTGGAAATGGAGAATTCGAACAATATTATGCTAATTACGCAGACTTCAAAAAGATAACAAACAAAAGGCTTACGGGTTGGTTTCCTGAGATTATAACTCGCGATAGCTATGAAATCAAAAACACTTCATATTTGAACATTTGTGCTTTCAGTTCAATAAAATATAAAAAAGTATCTAGTTTAGATTCAATATTTAAATCGTACAAACCAATCACAGTTCAGGAATTTGAAAAAGCGTTAGAGAAATATCAATCGAAAGTGCCTGAATGGTTTGTGTCTAAAGATTCTATAAACTCTGAAAATTATGAAGCCATTGAACTGAATGACAAACTATTCGCTTTGAAAAAGAAAACAGAAAATAGAATTTACACAATTTCGGCGATAAGAGGATAATAGCAACTACTGCTAACAGCGGTTTGCAGCAATGGCTGGTTTAGATTTTCCGCAGCCGGAAAATACTCAACCAGAAATTTACATATCTTTACAACTAATCATTAAAATAGTCGCCACTGCTGCAAGCCGCGGCACGTCAGGCTGTGAAAAAACCTCGTTTTTTCTTTTAAATCTCCCCATTTTCATAAACTACAACCCAAATAAAGCCTTTTTAGAAGGCTGTTTTTTTTAGGCAGCAAATGGAGTTTGACTATCAATCAAGTCTAATTTTAGCTTTAAATAAGCCGTTTTTATAAAAAGAAAACCATTTGTTGGGTATTTGGCATTCCAACTCTTGATTTTGGCTATCAAATCAGGAACGCCCAGAATATTAATACTGCGTTTAATATTATACACCAGCATTATCAGGCTGTGCTCTCCGTTTACTTTTTCCAGTCCTATTAAATTGGTGTGATTGTAACCCCATTGCCTTTTTATGGTGCCAAAAATGTGTTCGTTGATTTCTTGTCGTTTGCGGTATAATTTTTGGTTTTCCTGATAGCGTTTGTTGTTTTCTTCTACCGCATCGGCATACTGGCTGCGGTCTATTTCCCTACCGCCTTTTCTACTGGTACAAAGTTCTTTTACCGGACATTCCTTGCAGGCTGGAGTTCGGTATTTTTTAAATTGATAACCGCTGTTTTCGGTTCGGCCTGTTTTTTTATGCCAACTTCCCGTAGTTTTCAAGATTTCACCTTGAGGACAAGTGTAAGTGTCGTCCTCTTTGTTGTAATGGAACTTCGATACCAAATACTCGGGTTGTGTGCCGTTTTCGTTGCTCTTGCCTTGTTCCTGATGGGCTACAATGGTGGTTATGTTTTGTGCTTTACATTGGGTGATTTCTCGTCCGTTATGATAACCTTTGTCTACCAAGGCGGTGTAGGTATCTATCTCCAAATTCTCTTTTGCCTCAACGGCTATAGCCGACAAAGCATTACGATCATTACGGTTAATCGTATGAGTGGCTACTACCAAATTATGTTTGCTATCCACCGCAGCCTGAATATTGTAACTTACTTCAACTACCTGACCTTGTACCAGTAAAGCTCTGGCATCTTCATCGGTAGTACTTATCTGTGGTTCGCCGCTTTCTCTTAGTTTTTCTTCCAGAAGTTCGTAACGGATTTTATTGGTTTTTAACCGCTCTATTTTTTCCTGGATTTTGCTAATACTAACACTAGAATCGTTTTGATCGTTTTGTGCTAACTCGCTTAAATATTCTTGTGTTTTTTCCTCAATATAAGCCAGATGCTGGTCGATTTTCTTTTGACTGAAATTGGCTTTTTTGCTATTATGGGCACGACTCTTTGTACCATCGATGGCAATGGTTTCTCCTGCGATTAAGTCGAAATCTTTAAGGAAAGAAACAAAGAGTTTAAACAACTTTTTTAATCCCGATGGATTATCCTTCCTAAAATCAGAAATACTATGATAATTAGGTACAAGACCACACAATAGCC